>DEAW01000249.1:0-2267 GCA_002348315.1 Planctomycetaceae bacterium UBA2972
ACTGAAGAGGAAGCGACTGAAGAGACGAGTGTATCGGCAGCCGACGATTCGTAATCCGGATCGCATTCCGGTCGTGTTTCTATACGAGCTAAACATCAGAACCCCCCAAGTTGTCTTTGATGGGACGACTTGGGGTTTTCTGTATGATGGAAATCGACTCGGAGTAACTATTATCCCAGACGACGCCGAATTTCCTCGACGACGTGATCGACCGTGACACGAATTTGCTCGAGCGAGTCGCGATCACGAATCGTGACAGTGCCATCTTCGAGTGTCTGCCCATCCACCGTGATGCAATAAGGTGTACCGGCTTCATCCTGTCGACGGTACCGGCGTCCTACCGCTCCTTTTTCGTCATAGAAGACATTGAAAAATGGCTTCAAATCGGCATAGATTTTTTTCGCAATTTCCGGCATCCCATCCTTTTTGACCAACGGGAATACAGCGGCCTTGACCGGAGCGATACGAGGATGGAACTTCATCACGACTCGCTTTTGCATGTTCCCTTTTTCGTCTGGTTGCTCATCCTCGGTGTAGGCTTCACACAGGAATGCCAGCGTCGCACGATCCGCTCCGGCAGAAGGTTCGATGACATGCGGTGTATAGCGTTCTCCGCTTAGATCATCCCGGTAAGTGAGATCTTTCCCTGATCCCCGATGTTTGGGTTTTCCCTGTTCATTAAGTTCCACTTCGAGTGGATTTGTATTAGGGTCGAGCTTGCCTTCCATGTGGCTGCGGAGGTCAAAGTCACCTCGGTGAGCGATACCTTCGAGTTCGCCGTATTCACCTTCCGGCAGAAACGGAAATTGATATTCAATATCGGCTGTGCCTGTGGAGTAATGGCTAAGTTCGTCCTGGTCATGCTCACGCAGGATAAGACGCTCGTCGGAGAGTCCCAGATCGGTATACCACTTCATACGACGATCCCGCCAGTATTGATACCAATCCTGCGAGCTTTCGGGGTGACAGAAGAATTCGATTTCCATCTGCTCGAATTCCCGTGATCGGAAGGTGAAGTTTCGCGGTGTGATTTCGTTACGAAAGCTCTTACCGACCTGAGCGATTCCGAACGGAATGCGAACACGCGTACTATCCAGCACGTTCTTAAAGTTGACGAAGATACCCTGAGCCGTTTCCGGTCGTAAAAAAGCGGCACCTTCTTCGCCAGAGAGTGCTCCGACATAGGTCTTGAACATGAGGTTGAATTCACGAGGCTCAGTCAAAGTCCCCAATTCTTTCGCATCCGGTCCCAGTACCTGACCGAGATCTTCAATCTCAGTGAGATTTAGATAGGCGTCATCCCACTGCAGTTGTTCGACATGTTTGGCGCGTAAGTTGAAATACTTAAGTGCGCGGCGTTGGGTGTCGTCATCTTCTTCAGCTGTTTCCGCGATGGTTGCCACGAAGATTCGTTGTTCTTTGGCTTCGACCCAGCGACCTCGTACCTGATCGTGACGGTACCGTTTTTTCGTCTGACGGCAGTCGACCATAAAGTCGTGGAACAGGTCGTAGTGGCCTGATGATTTCCAGACATTCGGATGCATGATGATCGTGCAGTCGAGTCCGGTCATTTCGTACGTAGTCGGAGCACCCTGTTGCTGTGTCAATTCATCATGCCCGGACACCATGTCACGCCACCAGGCATCTTTGATGTTGCGTTTTAGTTCAACTCCCAGAGGGCCGTAATCCCAGAATCCCTGGATTCCTCCGTAGATTTCACTTGACTGAAATAGGAATCCTCGGCGTTTGCAAAGGGAAACAAGCTTGTCCATCTCCATGGCGAATTGGTCTTTCGTATTAAGAGGTTTTTTAAAGGCTCGCGTCGCTAAACGACTTCTCTATCTTCACTCACGATTCCGATTTCAGCTATGGGGGTATTCCCACTTTCTTCTCTCGAAGTGGATTTGCACCAAGCTGGTGAAAATAACTATAAACATGACTTGGGAATCGGGTTAAATTGTCTACCGGTAAAGCGGAATTCGAAAATCCCGATGAATCCACACAACTATCTCTGATCCCTCTTTGCCGTGTGTTGAAGGATCTGGTTTTGAATCAGAACTTGACTGACCGCTGCTTCGCTGAATTTCATTCCTCAGGAGTAATCGCTGCGTTGATCAGTCTTTTCAGAGTCTCAACAACAAAGGCACTGTGCTTTGCGACACAGTGCCTTTGTTATTAGTTTGGAGCTAGGCCGCAGGGACTTGAACCCCGACAAACAGAACCAGAATCTGTTGTGCTACCAATTACACCACGGCCCAATAGCTAAT
>DEAW01000249.1:2659-28559 GCA_002348315.1 Planctomycetaceae bacterium UBA2972
CGGGGATTGGTTTTCTCCGTTTTTTGAGTAGTGAATAGTTATGGGACACTCCTTCTTTGTGACATATAATGAATCCTCTGATTGGGAGTTCCGATGCCGTTTAGGAGCTCAAAAAACTATGTGGTGATTTGATTGCCAGTGAAAGAGAGAACGACGGTAGAGATAAAATATGGCCTATCTGAAAGCAAAGAACGGACCGCTGGCCGGACAACGTATTGAATTGTCAGAGGATGAGATGATCCTGGGCCGTTCACCTGATTGTAATATCCAGGTGGAAGACTACGCGGTCAGTCGTAAACATGCGAAAGTTATTCGTAACGAGGATGGTTTTTTAATTGAAGACTTAAAGAGTCGTAATAAAACCTATCTCAATGATATTGTTCTGACGGAAGGTACACATCAGTTACGCAATGGAGACAAAGTTGCTGTTTGTGATGTGATCTTTAACTTTTATGACGAATTAGCCGGCTCGATGAGCGATAGTCTGGACGGTTCCCGGATCAGTGTTCTGTTTGATGGAAACGAAGTCGGTCACTCCACGATCATGTCCAAGCTGGAAGTGGGGTCGAGTCGTGGTAATGTGCAGTTATCAGCCAGTCCCGAAGTCAAACTGTCTGCTCTATTGGAAATCACTCAGGCTCTCGGTAACGCTTTGAGTTTGGATGACGTTTTACCGAGCGTGCTGGATGCCCTGTTTAAAGTATTTATGCAGGCGGACCGAGCGTTCATCGCTCTGATGGAAGAAGACGGCTCCTTAGTTCCACGTTGGTCCAAGGCCCGACGCGATGACAGCGAAGATACAATTCGAATCAGCCGCACGATTGTAAACCATGTGATTGAATTGCGTCAGGCAGTATTATCCGCAGATGCTGCTTCGGATCAGCAATTTGATGCGAGTCAGAGTATTGCCGATTTCCAGATTCGTTCCATGATGTGTGCTCCTTTGTTTAATGCTGAAGGTGAGCCTATTGGTGTTCTACAAGTGGATACTCTGGAGCGGAATAAACAATTCAACGAGGGGGATTTGGAAGTGCTGTTGAGTGTTGCGACTCAGGCAGGGATCTCTATCGATAACGCGCGGTTGCATGACGAAGCATTGGCTCAGGCAGCGATCAAAAAAGATCTGGAACTGGCCGCCAAAGTCCAGGCTGGATTTTTGCCTAATGAACGTCCCCATTTGCCGGGATATGAATTCCATGATTATTACAAGGCAGCAAATTTTATCGGAGGTGATTATTACGATTACCTCGAGATGAACAATGGAAACCTGATAATTATCGTGGCAGATGTCGTGGGACATGGAGTGGCTGCGGCGATGCTGATGGCGAAGCTTTCAGCAGAGACCCGGTTTTGTCTTGCCGGTACCGAGAATGTCGCTGAGGCAATTATTAATCTCAACAATCGCATGACCGGTATGGCGCTTGATCGGTTCGTCACGTTTTTACTAGTGATGATTGATCCCAACACACACGAAGTGACCATTGTTAACGCCGGTCATATGGCTCCGTTCCATCGCAAAGCAGATGGGTCGGTAGATTTGGTAGGTGAAGAGTTTGCTGATTTGCCCATTGGAATCATGGACGACGTTGAATACCAAAGCTACACTTTTCAGCTCAAGGAAGGCGAGTCCCTAACGATGTATACCGACGGACTGAATGAACAGTCCAATGGGAATGACGAGTTGTTTGGGATCGAAGCGATTGGCCAGCTTGTCGAAGATCACGAAGAGTCAGCCCAGCAGCGTGGTGAGCGAATTCTTAACGCGGTGATGTCATTTGCGGGAGATGAAATCCAGGGTGACGATATGTGTTTAGTCGCTTTCAACCGTGTCGGGGATCCCTGATTCATTTCTTCTGACTCGTTTCGGCGGCCTTGGCTTAGGTTTCGATTTTGCTCGCTGCTTCGGGTAGCTTCGGGTAAATAGACTTTTGGGTCGAATTGCTTCAGACAGACCCATAGTTACTTGCCGGTCTTTTTTGGGTGGCAACAACGAGTCTGATTCTGCATTCTTGATGTTCGCCAGAAAATAGTGAGTGAGGCTTGCCAACAGCTATGGCTACAATCATGCTAGAGACTTGTACTAGATTACCCATTTTAACCCTTGCAGCTGAGCCAATTATCTTCCAATGACGCGACTATTCAGCCTTCTATCGTTATTCGTATTTACCTTTATTAGCATTGCAACACAGGCTCAGCAGCGAGTTGCTTATACCTCGGTCGCTGAAGCGGGTCCTGATTATCTCGTCCAGGGAGAATACCGTGGTGGTGCTCGACTGAGTGGAATTCTTCGCTCGTCCAGTGGTTTGCAGGTCGTTGCCCGGGGGGAAGGCAAGTTTGTTGCGAATTTGATTCCTGGTGGTTTAGCAGGACAAGGCGGGCGGTTGGATGAAGTGGTTACTTTGGAAGGCGCGACCGTTGACGGAGTGACGACATTGAAAAGTGAAGACTTTACGGTCACCATCGCTGGGGGTAGTGCAACGGTTGCTAATCAGGCGGGGAAAAAAGTTGGCAAACTGCGACATATCGTTCGTGAAAGTGTCACGATGGGCATGCCCGCTCCTACAGAAGCCGTCGTTCTTTTTGACGGCGAGAATACAGACAATTTGGTAGAGGCCAAAGTCACCGAAGATGGTTTACTAATGGAAGGAGTTCTAACCAAAGAGCTGGTTAAGGATTTTCGTTTGCATTTAGAGTTTCGTACGCCGTTTATGCCCAATTCGCTGGGACAGGCTCGTGGTAACAGCGGCGTCTATATCCAACGCCGCTACGAAGTTCAGGTGCTCGACAGTTTTGGGCTTGAGGGTGTCCATAACGAGTGTGGTGGGATTTACCGTCAGAAGCCTCCGGAGTTGAACATGGCCTTCCCTCCCCTGGTTTGGCAGACCTATGATATTCAGTTCAGAGCAGCTCGCTTTAATGAGGCCGGGGAGAAAACCGAAAGTGCTCAGCTTACGGTTTATCACAATGGAGTTGCGATTCATACCAATTATGAATTGACGAATAAAACAGGAGCCGGGCAACCGGAAGGTCCAGCTGCGATGCCGATTTTGTTACAGAATCACAGTGATCCGGTTCGTTTTCGCAACGTCTGGTTAGTGCATTTAGACGAGCAGCAAGCTGAATCAGCCGGTAAGTTACGTCAGCGTTAATCATCGCCTCTGTTGATATGGGCTGAAAGACTTACGTCATTGCCGGTGTGTTTTCATTGCAGCATTGTTTTTCCAATGCTAAACTCGTTGGTTTTACGAGGTCAGTCTACGCCGTTTGGAACTGACTCCGGTTGTTGTGTCCGTGAGACCAAGCACTGGAAAAGCCGTTACGCCGTACTGCACCGATTCGTTCCTTCGATGGGTTAGCCTCCATGGGCCGGATTTGTTTCCAAACATCTCGCATTCAGTTTCTGGATGAGCCATTGCTGCGCAGTTGCTATATGACAGGTTTGGAAGGAATTGCCTGGCAGCGAGATATGACTTTTTCGGGTAATCGCCTGATGATCGATCGTCAGACTCACGAGTCGGGGCATTTCTTTTTTCCCTGGCGTTCTGAGTCCGGTCGGGAATTCATGTTGGGGACGACGAGTTTGAGGGAAGGGGCGGAAGATTACCATCTCGAAGTTGAACTTGCTCGAGGTACGTTACACAGGTTGCGAGGATATCTGGCGGACCGAAGTCGACAATTCGAATTGTCACAAAACTATTCAGACCAGTTAACCGAAGCTCATGAACAGCTGCTGGAAGCAGTACTCAGCTGGCGGAGCGATGCTGCCCTGGCTAGTAAAGCTGCCAGCAGGGCGATTGAATTATCTCTTTCGGTTATCAATCAATTGTCGGTGGAAGATGCCGAACATTTGATGGAAGCCAGACATCAGGCGGGGATGCCTAATCCGATGTTTGGCGTCAAACTGGGAGCGATGCCGGAAGCGGATGAGTATCGTCAGCAGTTGGCCGAATCATTTGATTCTGTGATGGTGCCCTTTCCATGGCGAGAAGTGTCTCCGGATGAAGGGAAATACCAGTTTTATGAAGTCGACCGCATGCTCGAATGGGCACATCAGCATGGCAAGAAGATTTTCGCGGGCCCACTGATTGAATTGACTGAACAGGCACTGCCGCAGTGGATCTATCTTTGGCAGAATGATTTCACTTCGATACAGAATTATGTCATTCAGTATGTCGAAGAAGTCGTCAGACGGTATAAGGGACGAGTGCATGCGTGGCATACCAGCAGTGGATTGAATTCTTCGTCCGTGTTGGGGTTTTCTGAGGAACAGGTTGTTCGATTGTCGGTCGATATTGTTGAAACGATTCGAAGACTGGACAATTCGACTCCGGTCATTGTTAGTTTTGATTTGCCATGGGGGGAATACGCAGCAAATCGCCGCTCCGATCTCTCTCCGTTGCAATTTGCAGATGCCTTGGTTCGGGCTGAATTGGGCATCAATGGAATCGGGATTGATTTAAATTTTGGAGATTCGGCCGTGGAGTGTACTCCGCGAGACTTTCTGGAATTGAACCAAATGTTGAATCAGTGGAGTGCTTTAGAACTTCCGTTGGTTTTGGGAGTCTCCATTGCGACTGCAGACAGAAAAGAAGACGAGCAATTCCCGGATGGGTTCTGGGATGATAATGCAGCGATGAGAATGCTCAAAGTACTACGCAGCAAACCATCTGTTCAGGCTTTATTCTGGAACCAGATGGTCGATGGGACAGGTCAAAGAGCCGGTGGCATCTTAAATAGCACTGGCAGCCCGAAACAATTGCTTAGTCAATTACGTACACTGGCAGCAAAGAAACCTGGTGCGGACTCAGTCTGAGTCGAATCTGAAATTCAGGTTTTTGGGATTCACAAGTTGCAGAGAATAGCGGTTATTGGTTATCTTTCCTGCCAGTAACAGAATCGTATTTGGATGCATTGTTTCATGGCAGACCCAGGGAATACCTCGGCGAAGACCCCAACGAATAACCCGGTACTGACTTCAGAATTCAGCTGCGGACAGCAGCACTCTTTGCTGGTGATCGCAGGCCCTTGTGTGTTGGAGTCCAGGGAAGCTGCGATGGAGATTGCGGCAAGCTTAGTCGAGCAAACCAAAGCATTACCTGTGCAACTTGTATTCAAAGCCTCATTCGACAAAGCCAATCGCACCAGTGTCGACTCGTATCGCGGGCCCGGCCTGGTGGAGGGATTAGCAATCCTCAAATCGGTTCGTGACCAGTTGGGAATTCCAGTGACGACGGATATACACGAAGCGTCTCAGGCAGCATCGGCTGCTGAAGTCTGTTCGATCCTTCAGATTCCGGCATTTTTAGCCAGACAAACGGACTTGTTATTGGCTGCAGCAGCCACCGGGCGTGTTGTAAATGTGAAAAAGGGCCAATTCATGGCGCCGTGGGATATGCAGCACGTGGTGAATAAGTTAGTTCAGGGCGGCTGTAGAGACGTCCTGTTGTGTGAGCGTGGGACATTTTTCGGTTACGGCCAGTTAGTGAATGACATGAAAAGCCTGCCACGAATGCAGCAACTCGGAACGCCGGTGATTTTTGACGCTACCCATAGTGTCCAGCAGCCAGGTGGCCGGGGAGATACTACCGGTGGAAATCGTGAAATGGTCGAACCACTCGCTCGGGCTGCCGTAGCAATGGGAGTAGACGGTGTGTTTATGGAAACGCACCCGAATCCGGATGAGTCTCCTTCGGATGGTCCGAATATGCTGCCTTTAGGGGACATAAATCGGGTTGTCCGTGGTTTAGTCGCTATTCGCCAGACAGTTCAATTACTGAATTAGACGATAGAACTTACTGTAGTCGTGCATGCTGTAGCCGTGCATGACGTCAAGCCGAGACGAGATATGGACAGATACTGACAGACACTGAGATTTGTAGAACGATGAATGTAAAACACGTATTCCTGGTGATTGCCGGCCTAGTCATGCTAAGTGGTTGTCGTGATCGTAGTCAGGTTAGTGTCTCTGAAATTCGCCCCCGTGAAACAGAATCGGATAATCTCCAGACGGCCCTAACGATTATTGATGGGTTGGATGACGCTGATTTGAGCCAGGCGACATCGACATGTATTTACAACCTGAACCAATGGATTGAAAAACACGATGACGACCCTCAGTGGGTAACACCGTCGCTTCTCAATACACTGCCGATTCATTTGGCGGGTACGGGATTGGCTAATAATGTTGGAGCCAAAAGATTCTTTCCACCGGATGTAAACTACTTGCATGAGATGAATTGGGTTAGTGAGATTGCTCGCTGGATTCAGGCTCACGAAGTACAGCATCGGAAAATCTGGGATCCTTACATTCCATCCGGACTGGAAGAGTCCGAGCAGAAAAAGTTTCAGCAAGTGTTGAGGATGTTTGACTGGACAGTTCGCAATATCCAGCTGAATCCACTGCTGGATTATCCTCAGGTTCCTGAAAACGAAGCCGGTGAAACGAAGACGGCTGCTGAACTTGGATTGCCCGGTCCGGGCTATTCGTTGTCGATGCGGGATATCCTGGTCTTTGGCCGAGGTGACTGGTGGCAGCGAGCGAGACTGTTAGCATTGCTCGCTCGTCAGGTCGACGTGCAGATCGTCCTGTTAGGACTACCTGCCGAGTTTGGGGAAAGGAAAGAGCCCTGGCTTACGGCTTGTCTGGTGGGTGATGAGTTATATCTGTTGGATCTTGAGGATGGCTTGCCGATTTTTACCAGGGATGGCTCAGCGATTGTCACCTTGAATCAATTACGTGAGGATACCGAGTATGCTGCGACTTTACTGCCGGCCGGTGTTCAGGCGAATGCGGAATCAACATTACAGGGACTCGTCGGTCTGATTGAAGCGGATGTTATGTCCGTTTCACATCGAATGGCCATTCTCGAAAAGTACCTCACAGGCACGCGTCAGATGAAACTGACCATTTCTCCGAATACGCTGTCGAGAAACCTGCGAACGGAACACGCGATTGAAAAATCTGAGATTTGGATGACCACCTATGAATATTACGCCTTTGCGGTGGCATTAAATCAACGTCTGTCCGCCGGAGATTCAGCGGCCATTCAATTCATCCGTGAGAAGCATGATTACCAAATGCTGGAAGATATGTTTCAACTCAAAGAAGGGCGTTATAAGTCGTTCCGAGGTCAATTCGATGATTATGAACTTGAAGTGGGACAGGAAACCCAGCGTGGTTCCAAAACGTTGTTGATGGCTTCCCGGTTAGCTCAGGACAAGATTGAAACTATGACTACCGACCGGCAGGTGCAGGAAGAACTCGGGTATATCCGACCCGATGAGATGTCGATTTCTGATTGGCAGGAAAACCTCAGGCGTACGAAACTGACCTTTGTGCGTTCAAAAGATATGGCGAGTTATTTGATCGGCATGATTCATATGGAACAGGGGAATTACCCGGATGCGATCGATTGGCTCGAAAAGCGGACGCTGCAGATCGGCGTGGACACGGATACAGAAACGCAGCAGCCGCCAGTAGCACTGGCCCCCAATCCTGCAGATACTACGCAACGCCCTGCTCTGCCTCTATTGCCCGGAGTGATCACCGAGAATGCGACTCCGGAGATCAATCGGCTGGAGCAGTCGGCTTATGATGCATCCGCACGATACAATTTGGCGCGTTGCTATATTGCCGTTGGAGAACCTGAGCGAGCAGCCGAATTGTTGACCGAGTCTCTCAAGGTGTCGTCCGGACGCGGAAACGCTAAGCTGATCAAAGTGATAGAGCAACAATAGCTTGTAGATTGGGCAGAGCTAATCTGTCGTTGGAGGTATGACCAGACGTAGTCGTGCCGGCACGGTTTCAATCGTCACTGGTAATGTCCCGCAAGGGTCGCCGTCAATTTGGGTGGGCGCATCGGGCATGTCTTCTGAACGAACGTGGACTTCATTTACATAGCGGATGACACAGTCTTTTCGCTTGTGGTGACGATTGGTTAACAGCAGTAGGAAGTACTTCAACATGTGGAATAATCCACGTTTCTTAAAAGCACAGATGCCCAGCTTTCCATCTTGAGGCTTGATCTTAGGCGTCATAGAGATTCCCAGTGCATAGCGATCGATGTTCATAATGAAGAGCACTCGGGCATCCAGAATCTCGTCTCCCCATTCCGGGGAAGAGACCAGGAGGCGTGGATATTCATACTTGCGGATGACTTTCCAAATCGGATGTAAGTAAGACATCTTGGTAATATGTCCGGTCCGATTGGCGGCGAGCTGGTGTACGATTGCTGCATCGACTCCGCAGCCTACCATCAGGCAAAATAATTTGGAGTCACCGGTAGCTTCTGTGATCCTGCCGGCATCGATGCGGGCCACTCGCCCATTGATAACCAGATTAGCGACCTGCTCGGGAGTCGCCGGTAGCCTGAAGTACTTGGCCAGAACATTTTCAGTACCCTGTGGGAAGACACAAAGATTGGCCTCTGCGGGAAGTTCATTGAGCAGCAATGTCTGTGTGCCGTCTCCTCCTACTCCGACGACACAGCGTAACGAGTTGGATGCGACAGCATTTTGTGCAAGGGCCACCACCGTCTTCAGGTCAGTCTCCAGTAAGGCGTCGTAGCCTTGCTGAGTGAGGATTTCCTGTAGTTGTTGTGCCAGTTGACCACTTGGACCGCTTCCAGCTTTCGGATTGAGCGAAATGATGACGCGTTTTGCCGCATTATCTATAGATTCAGTGGATGTAATCGCTGGAGTCGGGCGCATGATTTATTTTTATTGCCAGTTCAGTGCATTAATGTAATCTGTATCAAAATGGTTCAGGCGTATTTATACAGCTGTGGATTAATTGAACAGGTTGTCGTTCTCTTGAGTTTCCAGTTGATGGAACCAATTTTCAAATTAACCCGGAATCAACTCGGCAAGAACCTTTGTATTACGTCAGTATAGATTTTTCGGGTTGTTTTTTCATGGGAAAAGTTGGCTCTGACGGGTTTTGGCATGGCACGTGCATTAGTTGTAATTGTTCACGACATGGTGAATACGATTGAGAGCTTGTGAATCAGTTGTCAATCGTCCGAATCTCGGCGAGGTTTGGACGCATTTTTGCTAACTTGAGTTTTGTTGCCCCTGACTTAGTTAGAAGGCCAATGGGTTATTGGTCGGCGTCCAAGCCTCGCCTTTTTTAGTTTGTGTCTAAATCCTACCGAATACCTAATAAATCCGGTAAATTCTAGCTGTTGACGCATGTTGGTTGGTAATCTACAGTGGTAGTTTCCCCCTCGTTATTTGGGGCTGATGTTGCCAGCGTAGCTTCAATCGGCAGAGCACCGCACTCGTAATGCGGGGGTTACGGGTTCAACTCCCGTCGCTGGCTTTTGCAAAAAAACAAAAAGGCTTCCTTCCATCCATCAGGAGATACTCGATGGCAATGATTTCGGATTTTGATCTAAAAACACTGGTCTGTGATAACGGCAGTTTTGGACCGGACGAGATTCAACAGATATCCAATGCCATAAATGATGATTTTTCCCAGTTCGGCGTCTTGCGAGATGCCGTCAATGAATTGGAGATTTCAGAGTCTTTAACTCCTGCCAGTGCCACACGCCTGGGCGTCTGTTACTATCTGCTGGGCCGGTTCCAGCGAGCGATTGAGACGTTATCTAATTCCGATCGTGGAGCCGTTTCCTATTTCTACATTGGCCGTAGTCATTTTGCCTTAGGGGATTACGATCAGGCGGTGGAAAACTACGATATCGCAGCGACGACCGGTTACAACAAAGGCCGCTGTACGCTGGCTCGAGTCGAAGCCTTTCGTCACAAGGGCGATTTGCCTTCGGCTCTGGAAGCACTTGATACGCTCGATGGAGCGATCATGCATGAGGCCGAATATGCCTATCAGTGCGGTGAAACGCAATTGGCAGACAAAGGTCCGTCGTCCATCGTTGTCGAATGGTTTGAACGTGCAATGCGAGCGGATGATACACACGCTGGTGCTCTGTTCGGGATGGCGAAGGAAAACGATCGGCGCGGAAACGATGATATAGCGATGGATCTTTACCGTCGCAGTGCCAAGCACTTCCCGTCTCATGTTGGAGCCTTGTTAAACCTGGGGCTACTCTACGAAGACCACGGGCAATATGACCGGGCACAGCAGTGTTACCGTCGAATTTTGGAGGTCTATCCGAATCACAAGAAGGCAGCTTTATACATGAAAGATGCCTGTGCTTCAGATGATGAGCTATTCGATCTGGAAGCAGAAAAAGCTCAGGATCGCATGTCCCAGGTACTTAACATTCCGGTTTCTGATTTTGAACTTTCTGTTCGTTCACGAAATTGTCTCGCTCGAATGGGAGTGGACACACTGGGAGACCTGGCTCGCTCCACGGAACAGGAACTGTTGGGTAGTAAGAACTTTGGTGAGACATCGTTGATCGAAATTCGCGATATGCTGACCTCCAAAGGCCTGGCCTTGGGGCAGTTGGCTCACGAAAATCGCCCTGAACGGGAAGTGGACCGTTCTTCACTAAGTCCGGAAGAAGCAGCCGTTTACGATCGCCCGATTTCAGATTTGAACCTTTCGGTTCGAGCTCGCAAATGTATGGTGCGTCTACGCATGAATACCATTGGCGAGTTGCTGCGTAAGACTCCGGATGAATTGCTTGAAAGCAAGAACTTTGGTGTGACCAGCCTCAACGAAGTTCGTGAAAAACTGACGACACTCGGTCTTAAGCTGCGTGGCGACTGATCTCCTCCACAGCCTCTGAAGTAGTCTGCTCGGGTTTTTACGAGTACGACTGCAAGGGTCGCCCATGACGCAGTCAGCTAACTTTAGCTTCGAATTGCTAGCTCATGATACCGGTACGTCTGCACGGCGTTCCCGTCTGACCACCCCACGTGGTGCCATCGAGTTGCCGACGTTCATGCCTGTTGGAACCTTGGGGACGGTCAAGGGATTGACGATCGATCAGGTCCATGCGACAGGTGCTGAAATACTACTGGGTAACACCTACCATCTTGCATTGCGGCCTGGTGAACAAATTGTGAGTGAGCTCGGTGGCTTGCACGAAATGATGGGGTGGGACAAACCTATTCTGACAGACAGCGGCGGCTTTCAGGTATTCTCGTTAGCTCAAATGACCAAAGTCACAGAAGAAGGAGCTGTCTTTAAGTCGCACATTGACGGAAGTCGACTCGAATTGACTCCGGAACGATCCATCGCCATTCAGGAGGCTTTAGGGTCTGATATTGCGATGGTGTTTGATCATGTTGTGGCTCTACCGAATGAATATCAAGTGATTCGAGAGGCTTGTGAGCGGTCCATACGTTGGGCCGGGCGTTGTCAGAAGGCTGCCAGTCTGGAGTCTCAGATTCAATTTGCCATTGTTCAGGGTGGCCTGGATGAATCCCTCCGGGTTTGGTGTGCGGAAGAGTTGGCGAAACTTGATTTTCCGGGGTATGCGGTGGGTGGATTGAGTGTTGGAGAGCCGCAGGCTGAGATGTATCGAATTCTGGATGTGACTTGTCCGGTTTTACCCGCTGATAGACCTCGTTATCTAATGGGGGTTGGAAAGCCGATTGATTTGCTCGAGGGAATCCGCCGAGGCGTCGATATGTTCGATTGTGTGATGCCAACCCGCAATGGGCGCAACGCTTTGGCGTTTACCGACCAGGGCCCGTTACGGCTTCGAAATGCCGTTCATCGCACGGATAAACGGCCGCTACAGGAAAACTGCCCTTGTTTGGCGTGTAAACATAGTCGCGGATATATCCGGCATTTGTTTGCAGCTGGTGAAATGCTGGGGCCCATCCTGCTTAGCCATCACAACCTGACATATTATCAAATGTTGATGCAAGAGAGTCGTCTGGCGATCGAAGAAGGCCGTTTTGAGCAGTATTTTGAGGCGAAAACCGCTGGATGGAATTAGAACCTTCGCTGGGATGTCCAAAATGCCGCGGGAGGCGTTGATTTTACGTTTTTTTCGGGTCGATTAGTCGTTTTCCCGTGTTGTGGCTTGTCGCTTGTTTCAACGCATTTTAAGATAACAGATTAGCACGAATGGCTTTGCCGCGTGTAATACAGGCAAGGACGTGCTAGGCTCTGAATCGGGCTCTCTATGAGAGGCTGTTTGGAATTAGTTTTTAGACCGAAAACTGACTTTATAACCAAGGTGATCATGTTTCACGAAATTCAATTGCTGGCAGGCCAATTACAGTATGTTTTGCTGGCACAGGAAGAAGCTGCTGCGGATGCTCAAGGGCCGGGACAGGGTTTCTTGATTCTATTGCTCGGTTTTATGGTGTTCATGTTCATGTTCAGTGGGCGTGGTGCTAAGAAACGCAGAAACGAAAAAAACAAAATGCTGAACTCGATCGGTAAGTACTCTGAAGTCATCACCATTGGTGGACTGTGTGGAACTGTGATCGAAGTTGAAGAAACATCGGTGGATGGCGAAGAACCCTACCCGACTCACTTCTTAATCGAAGTGGACTCCGGTTCAGGCTCGCGCATCCGAGTCGTGGCAGAGTTCATCGGCCGAGTGCTCGAGGCGGACGATTCCGAGGAATCCTAAGCATTCCCTGGAGTTTGTAATGACCGCCCTGGCGGTTAGGTAATTGAAACAACATTCTGGTTCAGGCCAGGCAACAAAAATAAATCTGATTGGAATATTCAGAAATGAATTTATTGGCAAATTCTTTAACAGCGAACTTACCCCTATTTGCTCAGGCCGAAGAAGGTGGCACAGCCGGAGTGATACTCTTTTTGCTTGCCGTAATTGTCGCTGTGGCAATGAACATTGGTAAAGACAAAGCTGTCAGTGCTGTCGTCAAGAAAGCCGTTCGTGTGACGGATCCAAACTGGGGCGTTATGTTCGGTATGTTCATCTTCGCCTTGCTGCTAGGCGTTTTGCCCAATGTATTCAACGCAATCTCAACGGATGCTATTTCCGAAAACGCTGTGGGTGGATTCCGCATGGCCGGTTTGCTGACGGCCATTTTCTGCGGGCTTTATTTGGTGTTTCGAGCTTTTTGCGAATCATCGAAGGTCCGCGAACCAGACCAGGCATGGCGATTGGCTGTGGTTGCTTCGGCCACCATTATCGGAGCCCTCTACATCGGTGCAAAGCATGGCGATGACCAATACGTCACAGAAAAGTTCAAGCTTGGAGTCGATTTGGCAGGTGGAGTCAACCTGGTCTATGCAATCGAGATGGAACAGGATGAGGACGGCGGTGAAGCCGTTCAAATGAACGAACAGGATATGCAGGGTTTGCTCAGCGCGTTGGGACGCCGCTTGAATCCGAGTGGTGCTCTGGACCTGATTCTCCGTCCTTATGGAAACAACACGCACGTGGAAATTGTCGTTCCTAATGCAACCGACGAGGAAATTCGTCAGCTCAAGGAAATTATTACCAATACCGGGGCATTGGAATTCCTGATTCAGATTGGAGCGAAAGACCCGGATCACGAAAGTGTACGTTCACGCATGGACGCAACGTTTGCGGCTACGGTCAATTCAGAGCTTGTAAAGGATGATCAGGGGCAGACGATTGGCCGCTGGGTACGAGTTGGTAAGGATCAGAACGGAGATTTTGAATACAACGCATCGAGTGGTGGGTCGATTAAGCGAGTCTTCTACCACGAAGATGGTGACGAAGAGATTGAAGTAAAAACTCCGGTCTTGATTTGGAATGCACTGCATAACCACCTCTCAGCAGACAATCCTGCTCATGCCGCTATCGAGCAGGCCTTCAATGATATTGCTGGGAACGCCACGGACAAAGAGTTTAGTGATCGCGTGAAACTAGCCAATGTCTCGCGAATTGAAGTTCTGATGCAACAACCGAGCGAACAGGAAACCGTCTCGGGGGAAGACCTGAAAACGGTTCGTACGTCGTTTGATGAAAATCTAAACCCCAGTGTTGACTTCACAATGAAAGCGGGGAGTTCTTCGAAGTTTGGAAGATTTACCGCTCAGAATGTAGAGAAACAACTATCGATTGTGCTGGATGGAAACTTGCTGTCCTCAGCAAATATTAATAGTCGAATTTCCGAGCACGGAACGATAACGGGGGATTTCACTCAGGCTGAAGTTGACTCCATAGTGGGTGTCCTGCGAGCCGGAGCTTTGCCTAGCACACTCAATCCACTACCTGAAAGTGAAAATAAAATGGGAGCGTCTTTGGGGACGGCCACAATCGCTAAAGGACAGCTGGCGATCTCCATTTCATTGGCCGTGGTACTCGTCTTTATGATTGGCTGGTACTTCGGAGTTCCTGGGATCGTAGCTGCCTTTGCACTGATCCTGAACCTGATCCTGATTCTTTCAGTGATGGTAATGATCGGAGCCTCGTTTACGTTGTCCGGGATGGCCGGTCTCGTGTTGACCGTGGGGATGGCCGTCGACGCCAACGTTCTGATTTTCGAACGTATCCGTGAGGAACTGGCTGATGGAGCTCGCATTAAAGCTGCAATTCGCAACGGTTTTTCCCGAGCAACGATTACGATTATCGACGCCAACCTAACGACATTGATCACCGCGATTCTGCTCTATGCCATTGGTACCGACCAGATTCGTGGTTTTGCTATCACGCTGATACTCGGAATCATCATGAGTATGTTTACAGCGATCTACGCTTCGCGTGGCCTGTTTGCTATTGCTGCTGGAATGAAAATGATCAGTGAGAATTCCTGGTGCTTAAAGCAGGGGTGGCTCAATCGTATTAATGTTCATTTTATGAGTAAGACGAAGCTTAGAATCGCAGCATTTATCTCATTGATCATTATTACGAGTGGACTCGTTTTGACCGTTAATCGCAAAAGTGAGATGCTCGCCATCGACCTGTCGGGGGGAACATCTGCCATTTTCACGATGGATGATCAAACCGCAGCAGGTATCGAACAGGAAATTAAAGCAAATGGCTTCGAACTCGAAGGCGGTCAGGAACTACAACTCAACATTACAAGTGTTGATTTGGGAGACGACAGTGATGATGCCTGGAGAGTCAATACAAACATTGAAGATCAGAATGAATTGGCAAGCCTTCTTAAAGATGTATTTGGCGACAAGCTGCCGACTCAAAGTCTATCGGTTACCGTCGTAGTCAACTCTGCAGATGCTGCAGTAGAGGACTCCTCAGCTGTGGAACGAATCATGCCGCAATTTGTTGCCTATCAGGAAGAAGAACCTGCTACAGAAGAGACTACAGAAACGAAAGAACCTGCGACAGACGAGGAAGCAGCAGCCGAAAAGCCTGAAACGGTTGAAGAGGCTTCCACAGAAACAGAAAAACCAGCCACAGCTGAAACGGAAGAAGCAACCGTGACCGGTCCGAAGGCGCCCGAGCAAAACGACTCGACGACAGGAAATTCAAATGATGAATTCAATACGCAGGATAATCAAGAGAATGCGGTCGAGGTGAATTCAGTGACCTTGAAACTCGAGCTGGTAGTCGGTGGTACGGAAGTTAATCTCAAGCCAAGCGAAGTGGAAGGGATGATTGACGCAGCTGTCACAACGGCTGGGGTCGAGCGAAAAACCACTGTCGGTGAAGAGGGAGGACGCGTGACTGTCTATGATATCGACGACGAAGAACTCAGGAAATTGACCGATGAGCTGGCTAAATCTGACGGAACGCCTTACTTCGAAGAGACTCAGAAATTTGGAGCTCAGATTGCAGGTAATATGACAAGTCTGGGAACCAGGGCCATCGTCTTTAGCTTTGTGGGTATCATCACCTATATCTGGCTGCGGTTCCAGCACGTTAGCTTTGGAATTGCTGCGGTTGTGGCACTCGTCCACGATGTCCTGGTTACGTTGGCAGCCATTGCACTTAGTAAATACTTCTCAGGTTTTCTGCTGTTGGAAGACTTTAAGATTAGCCTGCCAGTGATTGCAGCTTTCCTAACGATCATCGGATATTCGCTCAATGACACGATCGTGGTATTTGACCGAGTACGTGAAGTGCGTGGAAAGAATCGAGAGATCACTGCTGAGATGCTTAATAAGAGCGTGAACTCGACACTCAGTCGAACGTTGCTGACCTCGCTAACAACGCTGTTTGTAGTCACGACGCTTTATATTGGTGGTGGATCCGGGATTCACAGTTTTGCCTTTGCATTAGTGATCGGCGTGGTAGTCGGAACTTATAGCTCGATCTTTGTTGCCTCGCCAACACTGTTGTGGCTCAATAATCGTAGTAAGTAATTCAACGCTGTCGTTGAGCACTGAATTAAACTCTAATCATCGGAAGGAACTGCCGGTGCTGGTGGGACGGGCTGTCGAATAACGAGCTTCCCTACTGCGCTGTTCTTCTGCGGCCCGTTACGTTGGTTGCCGGTTGATATTTCAGAGAACATCTCTGGAGTCGGCGGTGCCGGTATATCAATCTCAACTCCGATCGGTAAGAGTTCCGGTTGCGAGATTCGCTCTCTGTTTTGATGATAGATCCAGTCGGCCAGATTCGCTTGTCCGAGAAAATGCTCGGCGATACTTGTTAACGTGTCACCGTCCTGAATCATGTAGGTCGATAGGATCTCAGTTTTTGAATCGGAGAGATTCAGCCGTGCTACCTGCACTGAAGTGCTGTTGCTACCCTGCTGAGGATAACTGTCGCTAATTTCAGGCGCTTTGGCCGGCATCAGTGAAATCGTAGGTGGCGCAAGAGGTACGCGCGTCTCGAACCGCTTTCGCTGTTGTTCGGTGAGATAGAGAGCCGTCGCTGGTGAATCTACTTTGCCATCCGGGATCGGCTGGGCAGCTTCGATCGGGTCGAACGGTAAAGTTTGAACAATGGACTGGTCAATAGGCACGGACAGATTCTGATTATCTTGATTACCGTCCGTGGCGTGTCGCTGGAAGGGGATAGCCCCTAAACTACCAGCAACCAGAATGCCCGTACCCACAACCCAATGTTTGTGGATAAGCATTTCTGTACCTTTTTGTCTTAATCTAAAACTGTTGGAATAGATCCTTACCCTTGAGAGGGTATCCAACACTTTCTCTTTCGACAGCCAATCCCTTGAGTACTTAACTCAATTGCGAGAATTTTCTTAGCGGCACGTTACGCAGTTCCACCTGCAAGGGTGGTGCTGATTGTAAGGGCTCTGGGCCTATTCATTCGTGCGATCACGCTTGCTCCAGGCAAGTGTTTCGTCTTTTTCCAAACGGTTGACCAGGAAGTTATAGAACAAGGCATTTGGGTGAGGTTGAAGCTTTGCCACGTTGAGAATGCCTGAACCCTGGGCTCCGGTGTTTAATCCGAAGAGGAACAGTTTTGTACCACTCCAGTTAATCGTTCCATCATCATTTTCCTGTTCTTTGTGAAACCTGGTGAGTTGATTGTGGATACGTTTGCTCTGGGAATAGTACTGTGTGTTTTGGCTTCCGGCAATAATCATAATATTGAGGTTTTGTTTAACCGTTTGGTGCGACAGTGCCAATTGTGGAGTTAAACCTTTGTGGGATTGTAGTGGGGTGAAGAGGATCAACGCTTTGACATCCTGGCCGTTGCGAATGAATCCTCCCCCCGGTTTGTTCCAATCTATAGCTGCCCAGTTCATGGCAATGATGGCCGTGATATCCGAACCGACGACGGTAAGTTTCTCGAGGTTTAACTGCCCCTGATCGTTTTTGTCACGCAGAAAGGACTTACAGACCTCGATGTCCTGAACGACGCTGGCGAATTGAGTTTTAGTGAATTTCTCACGGTCAATTTTTACTCGATCGTTCACATCCATGCGGTCACGTTGTTCAAGGGATTTTCCATGGCCTCGAAGGTCGGGAATGATGACAGCATGTCCCATATGCTTCTGAATATCCGAAGCCAGTTTGGTATAGACCGCATTGCTGGCCGAAACGTTTAGCATGCTGTGAAGCATGATTATCGGGATGGAGTCTTTTCCTTTGGTTCCGGGGTAATATTTGACGTGCAGGAATACGCCATCTTTGGTCTCCAATACATGGGATTCCACTGGCGGGATCTCTGTTTCTGGTTTTTCGTCATCTTGCGCAGAAGCAGTGCTTCCCAGGCTAACTAGCAAAGCGATCAAGGTGAAGAGAAACGAGGTGATTGGCCGTCGTGAAGGATACATGACTAACGGACTCCTCAGCGAATTTGGGTAACAAAGATGTAAATACTATACTCTTAATCTACGAAAGGTACCTGAAACTACGGGCCTTTTGCAAGAGGAGGCCGCAGGCCACCGTCCCAAATTCCAATCTAAATCAATACTAGAATTGCACTCTGTTTCGGTCAAATCAATATTGCCTGATTGGGGAAAAACTTATCAGGATGGGAGCCTGTTAAAGTTAAATGAGTACTAAGGCATCTTGTCAGGCGTTCATTAGTTGGTAGCTCTTGAAGGGAATCGCAGGTAAGTATGCCTCATTTCCCTTGATTTTTAGCCTTCTCACGTAAAAAATAGTAGTAGCAAACACCCGCTTGCCTGTCGATGTTTCAAGTAGGCTTTGAGTGAATGGTTTTGGCGCAAGCCAGAGCACAATCACTGATGTAAAAACGGAGTAAGAAAGTGGCAAAACGATCGAAATTGGTCCAGTGGTGGCAAGCCCGGACAGGGGAAGAGGAGACGCCGTTTGATTCGGATTCTTCGGCCTTCATACTGTCAGTGGTGGTTCATGTTGCGATTCTCGTTGCTCTGGGGCTATTGCCCATGCTGACCGACGACAGCGATGAAGTGTTGATGCTAACGACGACGAAAGTGGACGTCGAAGAGATAACAGAGCCTACACCTCCGGAAGAGATTCACTTTAGTGAGCAAGAGATGGCTGAGGTGGGTGCGAACAGTGACCTCGGTACTCAGATGGCCCTGTCCGAAGCTCCTGTTATCTCGGATATCTCTGAGATTCCAAATCCGGAAGATCCTTCGGACCGTGAAGTCGCTGAGGTTTTGCTGAACAATCAGGTTGTTCAGGCGACGGGGCTGCATTTCAACGAAAACCTGGCAGTACGCGGAGCTGTCGGTACGGGAACGACCGGTGCCAGTGGTGCCGTGGATCGGATTACTCATGAAATTCTGTTGTCACTGGAAGAACGCCGTACGCTGGTCGTCTGGCTATTCGATCAATCCGGAAGTCTGTCTCGTCAGCGTGAGAAAATCCATGACCGCTTTGACAAGATTTATGAAGAGCTGGGGATCCTGGAAGCCGCTGAGAACGAAGCATTTCAGGGCAAAGAGCCGTTGTTGACACAGGTCATGGCGTTTGGAAAGTCGATTTCCAAAATGATGAAGGCGCCGACTTCAAATCTGGAAGAGATCAAAGAGGCTGTCAAAGCGATCCCGCAGGATGATACGGGAGTCGAATTGACATTTGAGGCAGTGGTTCGGGCAGTCAACGGGCATGCAGAATACCGACGTCCGGATGCCGAAGGAGATCCGAAGCGTAATGTGATGGTGATCGTGGTTTCCGACGAAGCCGGGGAAGATCAGGCGAATGTTGATTTGGCTGTGAAAACCTGCCAGCGTCTGGCAGTGCCCGTTTATGTGATTGGCGTCCCTGCTCCGTTCGGGCGTCAGGAAACGTTAGTGAAATGGGTCGATCCGGATCCTATGTACGATCAAACGCCTCAGTGGGGGCGAGTGAATCAGGGTCCTGAGTCGGTCATGGCTGAACGAGTTAAACTGCGATTTATCGGTAGTCGGGATGAAGATACTCCGATTGATTCAGGATTTGGCCCTTGGGCACTGACTAGGCTTTGCTATGAGACAGGTGGAATCTATTTTGCCGTTCATCCAAATCGCAATGTGAATAATTCAGTTTCAGCTAAAGAAGTCACAGCATACTCATCACATCTTCAGGAGTTCTTTGATCCGACGATCATGCGTGATTACCGCCCGGATTATGTAACCTATCGTGAATACCAGCGTCGGCTGCAGGCATCGAAAATGCGTACGGCATTGGTTCAGGCAGCGCAGATGTCCTGGAGTACACCGATGAAGGATCCGCGAACTCGTTTTGTTAAGCGGGATGAAGCCGGTTTCAGCAACGATCTTTCAGAATCTCAAAAACAGGCGGCGCAACTCGAGCCTCAACTGGAACAACTGGTTCAATTGTTATTGCTTGGAGAAGTAGATCGAGAATCTGAGAAATCTCAGCGATGGCAAGCTGGTTACGATTTAGCGTTAGGCCGAGTGTTGGCCACGAAGGTGCGAACGGAAACGTATAACGCAATGCTGGCGGTTGCGAAGCGGGGATTGAAACTGGACGATCCGAAGTCCAACACGTTTACACTTATTCCGGCAGATAGCGTCACTGTGGGAAGTCAGTACAAAAAGAATGCAGAGAAGGCCAAAGCGTTGCTGGAAGGAGTGATCAAGGATCACGAAGGAACTCCCTGGGCTTATCTGGCTAAGAAAGAACTTTCAACACCGATTGGCTGGGAATGGAAAGAGTCCTATACAGACCTCTCCCCTCCCCGAACCGGTGCTGGTAACGGCGGGAACCCTCCCCCAGCCCGGAACGATGCTGCCAATATGATTAAGAAACCACCCCCGAAGCGACGTCCACCGAAACTCTGATTACTGAACAGCTTGATACTGTTTTCGATTCGGTAATGAACGTCGATGTCTTAGCTAGCTTGGGCTTAGGAGCGTCGGTTGTATAAGATCCCATGGCTCTTGCGAATGGCCTTAGCTGTTACGGCACTGGTAATGACCTCGTTGCTCGTAACAGCAGCAGTTCTTGACCCGTCACCTGCTGGAATGGGGACGCATGAGCAGTTAGGTTTAAATCCCTGCTACTTCCCCGAAAAATTAGGTATCCCTTGCCCGGCCTGCGGGATGACCACTTCTTGGGCTCATTTGATGAATGGAAATGTCCGCGCCTCAGCCGAAGTCAATTTGGGAGGATTTCTGCTAGCCGCAACCAGCTTATTTTGTGTTCCCTGGTTCATCGTTTCTGCCATAAAAGGCCACTGGATTTTCTTAAGAATGACAGATGGCCGTGTATTGGTATTTTTAGTTAGCTGGCTTTTAGTTACTATGGCTGACTGGGTGATACGCCGGTTACTTTTATGAATGCAGGACGCAGGATTTATGTCACGGACACGACAAATATTCTTTTTATGCTTGATGGCTATTATGTTGGCACCACTTTCAGGATGTGCCGGGTTAATTGCCTATCCGTTGTATGTCATCAAAGGCGATAGTGTACCGGCGAATTACGATAATCTCGGTGGCAAACGAATTGCGGTGATTTGTAAGTCCGCATCAGCTGCCTCGGGGCCGAATTCTCCGGAATCACTGATCAGTCGCCAGTTTAGCCAGATTCTGGAAGAACGCGTCAGCAATGTGGAGATCGTGCCGGTCGAAGAAGTTGCAGACTGGATTGATCGCAATAACTGGAATGAAATTGATTGTGTCGAAGTGGGACGTGGTGTCGATGCGGATGCTGTGATCCTTTTGGCGGTTGAATCATTTAGCCTGAAAGATAGTCCGACGTTATTCAAAGGTCGATCCACGGTGACGACCAAAGTCTATGACATGACTCAGGATGGCAAGGTGGATTATCAGGGGAATACTTTTGACTTTTCGTATCCACAAAACGGTGGACGCCACACAACCGAGTTAAGCGACGCAGCCTTTCAACGACAGTTTACGAAGGTTCTAAGTCACCATCTGGCCAAAGACTTTTTCAAATATGACAAGTCGGAAGACTATGCTCAGGATGCGACCTTGATCCAATAAAAGGTCATCCCGCACAAGACGCAAAAAAGAATTCGAACGCTACAACGCCAACAGGCAATGAGGCGTTCGTTCTTGTTGCCCGAGACTGTTGTCAAATTTAAAAGTCAGTTTCCCGGAAGCAAACACGTTCAATACTGTTTGCTTTGCCGGTGTGAATGTTGACATCGATAATGGCTCCCCCGAGCCTTACATCCTGCGTGGCAACCTGAAACTGAGTCGGGCGAAATGTAGTGGTCGCTTCGGTGACCGCTTCAATTTTTCGGCCGAGAATACTTTCGTAAGGTCCCGTCATACCGACGTCGCACTGGAAGGCCGTCCCGCCAGGTAGTATGCACTCATCTGCTGTGGGAACGTGTGTGTGCGTGCCAAGTACAGCACTGACACGACCATCTAGATAGCGTCCCATCAATTGTTTGTCACTGGTTGCTTCGGCATGGAAGTCGATCAGAATAACCCGTACGGTCGATGGAATTTGCGAGAGGATCTTGTCAGCTTCCTGAAACGGACAGTCGACCGGTTTCATAAATACTCGCCCTATCAAACTGACAATGGCGATTTGCTCACCAGCAGCTTCTCCAATGATGGCCAGTCGTTGCCCCGGAGCATCGTCCGGATAATTCGCGGGCTTCACAATGTTGGGTTTTGTGGAAAGCGTTGAGTAAATTTCTTTGCGACGGTAGATGTGATCCCCAAGTGTGATTCCATCTACGCCTGCTGCGATCAGTTTGTCGTAGATTTTGGGAGTCAGACCCGAGCCGTCGGCTGAGTTCTCAGCGTTCGCAATAACGACATCCACTCGGTTTTGTTGACGAATGGCATCGAGATGATCGCATACCATGGTGTACCCCGGTTTACCGACAATGTCGCCAATAAATAATATCCGCACAATGCTGACCTTTGGAATAAGTGTTGAGTTTGTTGCTGGGGTTGAATGGAAAGTGACGTCCTGGATACAGCCTGTATCCTAACGCGCGAACTCGGTGAATCGACTCTCGCGAATGACGGTGACTTTGATTTCGCCAGGATAAGTCAGCTGTTCTTCGAATTGTTTTGCTATTCCACGAGCAACTTTCGCTGCTGATTCATCATCGGCTTTTTCTGAACTGATGATGACTCGTAATTCCCGTCCTGCCTGAATCGCATAAGCCTGCTGGACGCCATTATATTCACGCGCGATCGCTTCTAATTCTTCCATACGCTTGATATAGCGGTCCAGCGATTCCCGGCGTGCACCGGGACGAGAGGCAGAGCAGGCATCCCCCGTGGCTGTTAATACGGTGTAGGGGTATTCCGAGACGATTTCGTCGTGATGACCAAAGGCTGCATGGACGACTTCGGCGGATTCTCCATGTCGTTTTAGCAGGTCTGCCCCGATTTGCGGGTGCCCTCCTTCCAGTTCATGATCGGCAGCCTTGCCAATATCATGCAAGAGTCCCGCTCGGCGACCGACATCGGCATCGAGTCCCACCATTTCTGCCAGCATGCCGGCAATAAAGGCAACCTCGATACTGTGACGTAAAACGTTTTGACTGTAACTGGTGCGGAAATGTAGGCGGCCAAGCATGTAGATGACCCGTTCGTGGAGCCCATTCACGTTGACTTCGACAGCTGCCTCTTCACCTTTCTTAATGATGAACTTCTCGATTTTCTTCTCAGTCTCTTTGACGACCTCCTCGATACGTGACGGGTGGATTCTACCGTCTGTGATGAGATCGCTGAGAGCCAGGCGAGCGACTTCACGTCGGACAGGGTCAAAGCTGGATACAATCACGACCCCCGGAGTGTCGTCGATAATGACATCCACTCCGGTTGCCTTTTCAAACGCGCGAATATTCCGCCCTTCCCGGCCGATAATACGCCCTTTCATTTCATCACTGGGGATATCTACGGTACTGGTTGTACTATCGGCAGTGTGCGCCGAAGCATAACGCTGCATCGTCATGATCAGCATTTCCCGGGACTTCTCTTCGCAAACCTCCTGCATGCTTTTTTCATGCTTCAGAATGACCGCTCCCATTTCCTGTTCCAGTTCATCTTCCAGTAATTTGAGTAACCGGGTGGTGGCTTCTTCTTTGGAAAGATTTGTTAATTCCATTAAGGAAGTACGGTGTTGATCGAGCAATTTATCCAGTTCTTTCTGACGTTGTTCGGCAACCTGAAGTCTGTCAGTGAGACGCTGCTGATTGGTTTGCACCATCTTTTCCTGCTTACGCAGGGAATCTTCACGTTCACTGATTTGCGTGGTTTGGGATTTTAGCTGATCCTCTTGTTCCCGTAGTTTATCACGGGAGCTGCTAAGTTCTTTTTCGGCTTCTGATTTGTATTGGATTGCCGCCTCTTTGGCTTCAATGCGTGCTTCGGAGATGATCTGTTTCGCTTCCAGTTCGTATTCTTTCAGCTTGGATTGGCGGTTCTTCTTTTGAAAAATATTAACGGCAATTAAGGCGACGATTCCCCCGGCGATCACGCCAGCCAGGATATACATCCCAGCTTCAGAGGAAAGACCGATAAGCTGACTTATCAGACTCGTTGAAGAATACATTGGACTACCTCGTTTATGAATACGAGCAGCCGGCGCGGGCGTTGATTGGCCTGCAGCACTTCAAAATGAGTGGTCGTCCGAAAATGAAGCGAAGTTTGAGAAGCAAACGGTTAACATTGAGATCTGCAAAGTGATCGTCGATGCTCAGTACAGCAAAAGAAACATCGAAGCACGACGTGCGTTCGATGGCGGAATGAATCTGGGAATGGAATGTTACTTTTGTTTACTGAAGCATGATTGCCTTGGTTCAGTCGTACTAAACCTGCCGGAACGGACTGGGTGACGAGTACTCTATTGTGTAGGGCCGGTATCGTTTCAGGGACAGGTATTAGTTTGATCCCGGACGATGCAGACGACAGAGGCTTTGTCAGACAGCGGAGGCGGCGACTGACAGCAGAAAACATAGCTGTCAGCAAGCTAAAATCGAAAGCGGAGAACGCTTTACGATAAACGATCGAAATTGTATCCGATAACCGAATCATAATAATCTCAAACTTACAGCTTTGCGGGTTCACTTTTTCTTTGAAAATACGGCGCTCTACAAAGTTGTAAAGGGTTTGGTTTATTGGATTTACGTAATTAGGTCGCTTCTTTATGGCTCACTTTCGTCATAAAATGCGACAAACCCAATGTACCAGAATTAAAGGGGCACCTGCAACTTTTCAAACTGACGCCGGATGGGTCAGCATGGTCGCAGAATCCTTGTCATGCCAGAATTAAATAACACTTTAGAGAGACACTCCTTCGAACAAAAGTTCGTGGCGGGGTTTGCTGTGTCTAAATGGCAGGATGTTAGGATTCTAGTAGCGGTATCTGCAGGTGCAGATAGTGTCGCGCTTTTGCGGGCAATAGTGGCCTTAAGAGAAGCGGATGCAACAGGTGATATTCACGTAATTCATGTTAATCATCGCTGGCGGGCAGAGGCATCGGATGCTGACCAGCGATTTGTCGAAGGTCTGAGTGAAGAGCTCGGAGTGCCTTGTCATGTGGTCGCGGCAGAAGCAGGAGATAAGACCGAAGAGGGAGCACGAGAGCAGCGATACCGGGCCTTTCTGGATCAGGCAAGACAGACCGGCGCCAGATTGGTTTTGACCGCACATACAAAGAACGATCAGATAGAGACATTGATTGATCGGATTTTTCGTGGAACAGGGTTAGTTGGATTAAAGGGAATTCCGCGGACTCGCTCCTTAGATCATGGAATCTCATTGGTGCGTCCGTTACTGGAGTTTGAGCGTGATGAAATTTTGCAATATCTTGCTGAGTTGGATCAGGCATATTGTGAGGATGCAACAAATCAAAGTTTGGACTACACACGTAACCGGATCCGAAATGAATTGCTGCCTTTGCTAAAGCAGTCTTATCACGCCGATGCGGATCAGGCTGTGCTGCGATTACGCGAGTTGGCCTTGGAGTTGTCTGCGTACGTTGCCGGGGATGTGCGAGAGGTACGGGAAGCGGCCGTTTCTGTGAGGTCAGACGGCGGTTTCGTATTGCATTGTGATCGGCTTACTAACGTCGCTTCGGTTGTGATTCGGGAATTGTTTGTGAAGCTATGGTCGGAAGCCGATTGGCCCAGAAAAGCGATGACGCGTGTTCACTGGCTGCAATTAGAATCGCTGGTCAGCAGTGACATACCTGCGGTGATGCTCCCGGGTGAAATCCGCGCAGAAAAAAACGGCGAGCAGCTGACGCTGACTCGCCGTTAAT
>DEAW01000002.1:0-10255 GCA_002348315.1 Planctomycetaceae bacterium UBA2972
CTCTATGCCGTTCGAAGAACGAAGTTGGGGCGGATAAACTGCGCCGCAACGAAGCCTTTTTCAGGAATTACCTGAGTGACACGGCGAAACAACCAACTGTTTAACTGCTTAATTGTCAAATTGTCTATTTGTCCAACTGCCAAACTGCATCTTGGCGAAGTCGGCCTGAAGAACAGAGGTCTGGCTGTTCAGTCATCTCCCGAATGATATAGAATAGAACTCTAGCCGTTTTTCGCCACCTTCACCGTACAACTTCATGAAACTCAGCTCACTCTTTATTGTTCTACTGTTTCCGCTCTCCTCTACCAATGTGGAAGCTGAAGACGAAGTCTCCTTCCGACGTGACATTGTCCCGATTCTCACCAACAGCTGTATAAAGTGCCATAGTGGTGACGAAGCCGAAGGCGAATTAAACCTTACTTCAAGCGATGGCCTGCTGGCCGGCGGAGCCAGTGGCGACGCCATCGTAATTGGCAAAGCCGAAGAGAGTCTGATTTATCAACTGGCTTCAGGTCAGGACGAAGATCGTATCATGCCAGCCAATGGCCCCAGGCTGACGCCACCACAACTAGCCTTGCTCAAACTGTGGATCGACACCGGTGCCCAATGGGATTCAGGTCTTGTCCTCAAGGGACTCCAGCAAGCTGAATTAAAACCGCGACGACCGGAACTTCCAAACACCGACCATGCCAATCCGATCGATCGAATCCTTAGCCACTACAACTCCGAACACAACAACGACAAACTACCTATTATCAATGACAGTCGATTCATTCGTCGTGTTCACCTGGACTTAATCGGCACACTCCCAACCCCGGAAGAAGTGCAGTCATTCATTACATCTACCGAACAGGCCAAAAGAACGGTACTCATCGACAACCTGCTAAATCGAAATAAGGAGTACACTGAGCACTGGCTAACCTTTTGGAATGACATTCTGCGAAATGCATATATCGGAACAGGTTATATCGACGGAGGTCGCAAGTCGATTACCGACTGGCTTTACAAAGCGTTATACAACAACAAGCGGTATAACGAATTCGCTCATGAGTTACTCAACCCAAGCCCTGAATCCGAAGGATTCGTTCGGGGTATCATTTGGCGAGGCGTTGTTAACGCAAGTCAGAAGCGAGAGATGCAAGCAGCACAAAACGTCTCTCAGGTTTTCCTGGGAACGAATCTGAAGTGTGCAAGCTGTCACGACAGTTACATTAACCACTGGAAATTAGCAGACGCCTATGGGCTGGCTGCAGTCTTTGCGACCGAACCGCTTGAAATCCATAAGTGCAACAAGCCTATCGGTGAATTTGCCACGCCTAAGTTCATTTACTCCGAACTTGGAACCATCGACCCGAACGCGCCTCCTCAGGCCCGCATGAAGCAACTCGCTGACCTAATGATCAGCCCTGACAACGGTCGATTCACGCGTACAATGGTCAACCGCCTCTGGGCTCAATTGATGGGGCGGGGCATAATCGAACCGGTCGACGATATGGATCAACCTGCCTGGAATCAGGATTTACTTGACTGGCTCGCAGTAGACCTGTCTGACAATGGATACGATGTAAAACATACACTCAGACAAATTGTCACGAGCCAGGCCTATCAACGAGAAGCCGTTGGAGCCCCCACCCCGGATGAAACGGAGTTCGTTTTCAGAGGACCAATTGTCAAACGCATGACTGCAGAGCAATTTGTTGATGCCGTGAACGCCGTCACCCAAACTTGGGCGACAGCACCAGCAATCAAACTGCCTCCAATCACACCCGACGATCCTCAACACGCTCACGACATTCAGGTGACCGCCAACTGGATCTGGGACAAACCTGATGCTCGGGTAAAGGACACAGGAGGCACGGTTTACTTTCGCAAGAATTTTGAAATCACAGAAGCGTTCACAAAAGCAGTGATCGCCGTTACGTGTGACAACGGCTTCCGACTGTTCGTCAACAGCAAAAAGCTTGCTGAATCCGATAACTGGTCGACTCCGCAAGCTGTCGACATCACACGTCACCTTAAACATGGCAAAAACACGATTGCGATCCATGGTTATAACTTTCCGGACAAAGTGACAGGCAAGGGACTGTCCGTCAGTGGAGCGAATGCCGCTGGACTTGTTGCATCTATTGCCCTCGAAAGACCCACAGAAGATCCGGACGTAACAATCTGGACAGAAATCAAGACGGATAACACGTGGGTTTGCAACCGGCAAACCGTTGCGGGCTGGGAGACTGTAGACTTTGATGACAGTCTATGGCAAAAGGCCGCCACCATAGGCACTCTCAATGTCGGCCCCTGGAATATAGCTACAGGCTTACAAGCGGCACTACTCGCCAGAACGGAACTTGCAGGCCATTCCTTTGTGAGGACTTCGCTGCTAAACGACGACATACTTACGCGAGCACTAGGGCGACCGAATCGGGAACAAGTGATCACACGACGAAACAATGTTGCCACCACCCTGCAGGCCATCGAATTAACCAACGGCGACACACTCGACGACGCCTTGAAAGCCGGAGCTAAATACTGGGCACAACAATCGATGGAAAACAACGAGCAGCTTATCCGGACAATTTTCGAAACCGGACTGACTCGCAAGGCGTCGCCCACCGAAATCAAGGTGGCATTATCTTTGTTGTCAAATGACAATAACAAAGAGCAGGGCATTGAAGACATCCTTTGGATCCTTACCATGCTGCCGGAATTCCAACTCATTTACTAATTCAAACACCCTCAATCATTTCAAACGCATCATGTTGAATCGCTTTAACATCATCAAACCTGACCGGCGAGACTTTCTGCAGACTGCAGGATCAGCAACGTTAGGTGCTTTAGCCGCCGGAAACGCTCTAGCAATTCATGCAGCCGAACCTGCTCCGGAAGCCACCGCCGACAGTGTGATCCTGCTTTGGATGGGCGGAGGAATGGCTTCAACCGAAACTTTCGACCCCAAGCGATTTGTACCTTACGAAAAGGGAATGGATCCCACTCCTGTTCTGAGCACTTTCCCGGCAATCGATACGGTCTGTGACCACATCAAGATTTCTGAAGGCCTGGAAAAGATTGCTTCAGTAATGGATCGTGCAACGCTCATACGATCGTACACAGCGGGAGACCTCGGACATATCTTACATTCACGCCATCAATATCACTGGCATACAGGATATGCTCCGCCACTTACTGTCGCCGCCCCCCATGTCGGCTCGGTAATCGCCAGAACCTTAGGGCCGAAAAACCCCGCTGTGCCGGCGTTCATTGATATCGGGCAACGATTTACATTAGGAGAACGTGAAGAGCTTAAAGCATTTCATACCGCCGGTTTCCTCGGAAGTGAATACGGTCCCTTCCTAATCCCCTTTCCCAGCCAGGCAACTCAAGCCGTCCAACCTCCGGCAGGTATGACGCTTGAGCGTTTCAAACGCCGTTACCAGGCCTTTAAGGATATCGCCAACTCGAGTGCCATCGGTCAGCAGGGAAGCGACTATCAAAAGGAATCGTTGCATCGTAGCCTTGAAAATGCTTACCGACTACTGAGTTCTCCTGCAGCGAAAGCCTTTGACCTGTCACTCGAGCCAAAAGAGTCTCTCGAGAAATATGATACGGGGAGATTTGGGCGTGGCTGCCTATTGGCTCGACGTCTGGTTGAAGCTGGAGCTCGCTTTATCGAAGTCACCACCGAATATGTACCATTTTTGCATTGGGACACGCATGATAACGGGCACACTCGATTAGCTAAACTCAAACAGGCTATTGACGGTCCTATCTCTCAATTGGTACTCGACCTCGAACAACGTGGGCTACTGGATCGCACTATGATCGTTTTGGCAAGTGAGTTTAGCCGCGACATGATGATGGAGGGACGTCCTGAAAAGAAGGTTCGTGATCAGGTGAAGGTTCCCAACCGCATCGACGAAATGAAGTTTTACGGAATGCATCGTCACTTCACTGGTGCCGGCAGTGTGCTAATGTTTGGTGGCGGACTTAAGGGTGGACATTTGCACGGTGTGACTGCCGATGAGCGTCCTTGCACTACCATTCAGGATCGAGTCATCATCGAAGATTTGCATGCCACGATTTACCGCGCGCTAGGAATTAGTCCGAAACTAGCTTACGAAATTGAAAACCGCCCCTTCTATGTAACTCGTGACGGCGAAGGTAAAGCGATAGAAAGCTTGTTTGCATAAGTCGCCGCCCGAGCAGATTGCTCCCGCAATTTTAAATAAACAAAAATGAAGGAGCTTAGCAGCACATGCTACTAAGCTCCTTCAAGGGTCACACAACGGGGCAATACGTAGTGTTCTAAAATGTTTCCAGCAACAGCTGTTGGCCTGAATGATTACTTAAGAAGAGACATTCCGTTGTTGGTTAATACGGAGTGTCGTTGCCACCATCAACGTTGCCAACCATATGCAAGTGGTTGTGGTCCAGATAAAGAACCTCGACCGATTCTTCGTCCACAAGCGAATGTGGAATGGGCCAGCCTACATAAACGATTTCACTGTAGTACACCGTACACTTGTAATGAGCATGGTGTAATTGTGCGGGTCCAATCAGAGGATAGAACCGCGGCGGATCGATGTAATCCGCAATTTTCTCCTTCACGATGCGTACGTCGTTTCGCTGCACGTCATAAAGAAATGGAATACCTGACTTGAGTGGATGAGCCTTGAGGAATGCTCGCATCACCTCGTCATCACTTGGTGGATCCAATGCTGCATGTGGTCCCCCAGCAGCAACAGGACCAAGAATTGGCACTTTGCTGTAACGTTCGCGTACCCAGTTATCATCCTCCGCTTTGGTCTGATGATAAGGACTAACAGGAATCGGTACCGAGAGGATCCCCATACTGACACCATGCGAAGCTAAACAGCCGGCACTTGTAATTGCTGCAGCCGCCAGGAGAAAGGCGACCGCTCGTTTGTATATTTTGTTAATCAACATTTTATTTCCCTTGTGTATTGCCTCGTTACACGCCAGCTAACACTCCTTCCATAGAGCCAGCATGCACACAACCCTTGCGTTCTACCCTTATCTATCGTGTTAAACTTTGACGATCTTGCGGCCTTTTCCGCTTATAACGAAAAAACCGACTAAGTTTTACATATAAAAAAACCCTGTGGATCCAAAGACCCACAGGGTTCGCACTTGATAGTTGCCTTTCGCGGCAAAACAGCTTATTTGCTTTCCTTAATTACTCTCAAAGTCCAGGAACCACCAGCCATCGTCCCATTCGAGTGTCACCTTACGCCATCCCAGCGGCACTTGCGGGTATGGATAGAATGGACCAATGTAGGGCCATGCTGACGGTGAGTACTGGCGTGGATAAGTCACCTGACTATAGTTCGGGTAAGAAGCATAAGTCGGCCATGCGTAATTTGGCATGTTTGGTTGCTCATAACGAGCGGCTGCCATTCCCTGAGCACTTTGCATCATCTGGACTGGAGCTGCTGCTGGCGCCTGAACGGCGGCAACACGCTGGACCTGCTGTGGCTGACTGACAGGCTGAACCGGAGCCTGCAAGGGCGGCGTTACCGCTTCCGGAGCAGAAGCCACCTGAATCGTTGCCGGAGCCTGCAAGACAATATCATTGACTACCTGAACAACGCCGTTGACATTCTGAGCAGAAGCGAGGATCTGTCCACGCTGCTCTTCATTAGCGGCATAGCCCTTCATCCAAACAGTCCCACCACTGACACTAAGATTCACATTGAATGCCTGCAGAGCACCAGCGTCTTTCTTGGCTGTCAACGACTTGCCAATCGCCTGAGCGATGGCATTATCATCAACAACCGGCATGTCTGGACGAGCCTGCATAACGCGAGCTGTCGCCTGGCCTTTTCGTTTTAATGGAGCTGCCGGAATTGGCTTCGCGGCTACTGGCGCTGCCTCAACTGGCTTTTCTTTACTGGATCCAAGTCCCAGGAAACCAGTCACACTATCGAGTCCATCCTTGACGCCATTAGAAAAGCTGTCGTAAGCACTCTCCTCTTTAGGCGTCTCCTTTGCAACATGCGGCGTTCGCAGGTCGTCCACAAGCTGCTCAACGCCTTCAAGGCCACGAACTGCCCCGAGTACTAAGTCACGCTGCTGCTGGTTGGCAACTTCGCCTTTTAACCAAACAACCCCGTTTTCAACCTGCAGATCAATACTGAAATCCTTCAGCAATCCCTGTGTTTTTTGTTGCTGCAGTGTTTGAACAACCCTTTGTCCAACAGCCTGATCATCAGCCTGTAATGCCGGTACCACAAGTAGGGCACCTAAAACTGCCAATCCGAATACTAAGCGTCGCATTGGTCTCCTCCCTAGCAAACTATCGTGCGAATTTGAAACGTTTCTGAGACACCATGGTTCAGACAACATAACTAAACCGACATCACAAAAATGCGGCTTAGTATTAGGTTTCGGCCAGACGAGAGGCAAAATGTTAGTTTATTTTGATTTTAGCGGTCTTTGCACGTACACCGATTATCAGGAACGCGAGGCCTGCACGAAAAAAGGGGGCGAAACACTCTATATGTAGCACTTCACACCCAAAACCAATTCCAGGCCAATCCCAAGAAAACAGGCACTATTTAATCAACTCACTCAACAATGCTCCAAGTTCAGCAGAATGAACTCCGGTTTTCACAACCTTTCCTGTGGTGTCCACGACAATCATCATGGGCACACTGACAACTCCGAGCTGATTGGCTAACTGACTTTCCATGCCTCCCTTAGAGTAGAGATGCGACCAACTGTAGCGATTTTGCTGCACTACCTTTGTTGCAGCAGCAGCATCCGAGTCTACGTTCACACCAACAAGAGCCAGACGAGCGCCAAACTTTGCCTGCAAATCCCGCAGGTGAGACATATCCCTGACACTCGGTTCACTCCAACTCGCCCAGTAGTGCAATACAACAACGCGTCCGCCAAACGACCGCGTATCCAGCGATTTCCCCTCAAGCGTCTTGGCAACCAAAGCGAGTGGACGCCCCTTCAACTCAAGCCTCCGCTTTGCCCCTTCTGCCTTGGCAGCGTTCTGAGACTCCGGATAACGCTCGCCGATCTCCGCATAGTACTTAACTGCTTGAGATGCATTCCCAGCAAACTCTTCGGCAATTCCAAGCTGAAACAACGCTTCAGGCGCATCACTACTAGACGGAAACTGAGTTACAAAACCAGACAAATCGGCCAGCCACTTTTCCTGAACCTTATCGAAGTCAGCCTGAGGTGCCGACAAAGCCTGCGAATACCCCGCCGTAAGCAAACGAAATTTCATGTAAGCACGATCCGCCGGGGCATGCTTAGCCGACGCTGCCACCATAGATTCAAGACGCTGAATTCCGGCCGGATACTCGCCCGACTGAACTGCGGCACTAACCGTATCGGCAAACTGACGCACCCACTGACTCCTCTCCTGGGAAGTGGAAGCCGCATTGACCAGACGGGTCAACACATCTGCACGAGCTGTATTCAATTCAGTGATTTGGGCGGGCGTCGTTGCCTGAGTCAATTGCTGATCCACTCGCTCCAGTTCGCTCAGCAGCTTCTGCATTGCTTCACTCACCCCGGTCATCGGGTCGGCATTAACCGCTCCGGCGTTCACGACAGGACTATTGAAAAAATAACCGGATGCTGCGACTGAATCTTCAGGAGCCTGCAGGGCGGGGGGCAACTGCACCAAACGCCAGGCTTTTCCGGCCTCCACCATCGCTCCCACCACTAACTGTCGATGACTGGCTCCATCTTCAACGATTGCAATCACGTTATCATAGACAAAAACATCTTTTGTTCGTCCGCCGGTGCCAAGCGGAAGCACGCCGTACATACCGCTGAAATGCACCCATTGAACTGTGTTTGGAAGGATCGTTTGCTGCGTAGCTGCTTTAGCAAAGGACTGCACCGCACCGTCTCTTAACTCCTTCATGGCAGCGACCTTGGCTGCCGAAAACCCTGCAGCGGCAAGCTCAGCATCGGATGCAAACAGCCTTGCAAACCTGTCGGCGTCACGAGTTTTGGCGGCAGCCACGAATTCTCGCGTGACCTCCTGAGCTGAGATCAGCTTCCATGTATCAATTTTACGATCATCGTTATGGTCGACACCCCAGCGGATTCCGGCGGGGCCGAGCCAGCGAAAGTTTTCTGCTCGTCCGTTATTATCCAGGTCGATGTCACGATAAACCTCGACCCCGGACTTGAAATAGGACCAACGATCGACGCTTTGGTCGCCATTAGTGTCCATGAATTGACGCAGGATCTCGCCGTTAGCGTTTGTGACCTGATAACCAACTGCATTGCCGAGCTTAACAGACTCGATCTTCGCTTCGGCTGTCTGCGCTGCGGTTGGCTGATCGTAGTCAACATCGGGCTGGATTGGCTTGAATCGTTCGAGTGTTTCCTGCGCGGTGGGTGCAGCGAATGCGGTCGGAAGGTGAATGAGCAGAGTGGCCAGTGCGAGCAGTATTAGAGCAGACTTGCTTAACACTCGAGAGATTCGCAGAATTCTAGAATTCACAGGATCGTTCCTTTAATTGGTCGATAGCCTTTGGAGGCATGGGGAATTAGAGGGAGGAGGTGGGTGTAATTGTGGTTTACTCAGTGGTGTAAAGATGCCGGGAGAGATTAAGTTTGGAAAGTGTACTGTATTGGGTTTGGGGATGCATCAGCAATATCGAGTGTCGTTTGAAGTGCGTTTTTTTATTGTGTGGCCAGTGGAGGGTTATAGCTCCTGTATTTCACCGTCTTAAATGAAAGCCTCCGCATCTTGCTATACCTGGATATCTATATCTGGATGCCAACATCTGGAAGTGTATGTATAGATACCTATATGTATTAGGAAGAGGTTTTAGGCTGGGGGTATGAAGAGTAACATGCTATTACAGACTATTAATAGTTGAGTTTCATTTGATCGTGATTGGAGTCGTGGGGGGCGTCTGGATTGATTGAGTGATTCTATTTTTCGTTTTTTTAAAGGGCCCCCTTTATGAGGTCGGCAGACGGGCTTAGAATACCTGTTTCCGCCGAGGTTTTTCCGATTATTCGGGGAAATCAACATTCGCAGGTGTGCTATTTGTATTTGGAAGCGAGTTGGTGTTTATTTTTGCTTTTCTAGGCAAAGTTCCCACAATCTCATTCCGATAGATAGTTACTCACGAATGTGGTGAAACTGGCCTTTTACCTAACAAACAAGGGCATTTCCTGTTAATTTGCAGGGGTAATGGTTCCTGGAAGGAAGGCCGGCTGAAGAGGGCGTATAGCTCAGTTGGTTAGAGCGCATCGCTGATAACGATGAGGTCCCAAGTTCGAATCTTGGTACGCCCACTTGGCAGCAGTTCGGGAATCCGCAGGGATTACTGAGCTGATTTGTCATTAACTGTCATACCGGTCAATCCTGGTGGTTGACTCACGAGGTTGTCGGTATAGAATACGGAGCCTTGATCTAATGGTATTTGGCCTTAGGTTAAGGTAAATACAACGGGGGTATAGCTCAGTTGGGAGAGCATCGGCTTTGCAAGCCGAGGGTCGTCGGTTCGAGTCCGTCTACCTCCACTTTTTGTCCTGAAAGGGATGAAAGGCAAGCCTGGATAGGTGTTTTAAGCCTGTTTTTATAGTGCCAGAATAAAAGTCATTTTTTCTTGGCAATAACGCTTTCAGAGCGTTGACAGTCCTAAAGGCCGACCCTAAACTTGTAAAATTGTCAAATGGTAATTTTCTTCCCTAGGGGAGGTTAAAAGCTAGGCGGCAAGCGACTCTTCGCTTTCAAAAGCAAGAGTTTTTGATATTTGACAATTTGGTTTAGCAAAGGTAGATGGCATCTTTGCGAGCGTTTTGAGTCAACAAGACATTAACTGTCTTTGTTGTCAGAACAAAGTGAAGGCGAATGGCGATCAAGTTTCATCCAGAGTGATCATGCAGATTCCTGGTTGACTACAAGACTTGATGAACCATTTATCGCAACAAGTACCTTTATTTGGTTTAACTTGTTGTTTCCAAAATATGTACGAGTAATCGTAAATTTGGATCGTTGCGTTTAATAAGTTGAGCATCATGTTCAGTTGCTGCTTTGACTGAGAGTTGGTTTACCCGCTTGAGGTTTTAGAAGCTTTGAATATATGTGGTCAAGTTATTAAGGGTATATGGGGGATGCCTTGGCATTAGAAGCTGTTGGCGTGGAAGTCTGCGAAAAGCCTGGGGGAGGTGACAAACAACCTAAGATCCCGGGATTCCGATGTAAACCTGGTGAACTGAAACATCTAAGTAACCAGAGGAAGAGAAA
>DEAW01000002.1:10556-10825 GCA_002348315.1 Planctomycetaceae bacterium UBA2972
TCTAAGTAACCAGAGGAAGAGAAAGAAAAATCCATTCCTTTAGTAGCGGCGAGCGAAACAGGAATAGCCCAAACCGAGAGGGTTTCCTTCTCGGGGTTGTAGGACCCGCAATATGTAGTTGATAGCGTAGCAGAATAAACTGGAAAGTTTAACCGTAGGGGGTGACAGTCCCGTATGCGAAACGCGATTCAACGCTAGCGGTGTTCCTGAGTAGGTCGGGTCACGTGAAACCCTGACTGAATCTACGGGGACCATCCCGTAAGGCTAAA
>DEAW01000185.1 GCA_002348315.1 Planctomycetaceae bacterium UBA2972
CGAAGCGAACACAGCGGATGAAAATACCGAGGAAGAAACTCCTGAAGAAGCTGGCGACAACAACCTCCCGGGTAGCGGCCGAAAGCCTAAGAATAACACCAATAACGCTGTTGGCATGGGTGGCGATATGGCCGGTGGCATGGGCGGAGCCATGGGTGGTGACATGGCAGGTGACATGGCCGGCGGCATGGGCGGTATGATGGGCGGCATGGGTGACATGTCCGGCATGGGTATGGGCGGTATGATGGGCGGCATGGGAGGTGGTATGGGTAGCATGCTGTCCGCAAACATCCCCGACTACAAAATGGTTCGCTTCTTCGACTTCTCAGCCAAAATTGGACGTACGTATCGTTACCGTGTCCAACTTTGGATTGAAGACCCTAACCTCCCAAATAGTAACCCGGAAGATGAATATCAGGACCACAACACTCCATCGGATCAGGCACTCGATGCCGATGCGTTGGCTCGCGTAAAACAACTGCGAGCGAATGCTGCCAACGGACAACCACAGTGGTTCCGCAAAACTGAATGGAGTGCTCCCTGTGATGCCATCACCGTTCCGGATCCGACGCTCATTGCAGCTGGTTCTGTGGAAGCGGCCCGCGAAACACGCGCTCCTAATGGCGCGTTGTATGTCGACTCCGAACCCGTAGGCATTCTAAAACCGATAGTCTTTGATACCCGGCGTGCAGTCGATGTAACAATTGACCGCAGTGTTCAACGGGGAGCCCTGTTGAATTTCGTGGCGGACGGAGAGTATGGTCACCCCATTTCTGAAATTATTAATGGGCTTCCCGGTTATGCTTTCCAGACAAATGTTGTCGTAGGAGACCTACGAGGAGGTGAAGATCTTTTCAAAGGAACGACTTACGAAAAACTGTTTTCCAAAGACAACGCCATCTTTGCTCCGGGCGAATTTGTGCTATTTGACAAGGACGGCAATTTCACCGTGCAAAATGAGATTGGCGACACCGATCTTTGGGAACGCTACAACTACCAGCCTGATGCACCCTCGGAAAATTCCGGAGGTGGAATGATGGGCGGTATGGAAGGCGGTGGCATGGGCGGCATGATGGATCCCGGCGGTGGCGGCGTAGGTGGCGAAGGCGGCTTCCCAATGTAATCGCCTGCTGAGACTACAAACCACATAACAGACTACATACCACATAAAATGCACAGGACATGAAAACGCCTGTGCATTTTTTATGATTCAAACAATACAATTAAGCTCAACACAGGAATTTGTCATGGCAAAGGCCAAAAAACGTCGCGCAAATCAACTTCGAGAAATCTCGGTCAAACGCCACTTCACCAATAAAGCCCCCGGCAGTGTACTTTTTTCTGCCGGCAATACGGTGGTACTCTGTACCGCCAGTGTGGAAAACTCGGTGCCGCCCTGGATGGAAGGTAAAGGCAAAGGTTGGATCACAGCCGAATATAATATGCTCCCTTCAAGCACCAGTCCGCGTAAGCGGCGAGACCGAGGCAAAGTAGATGGTCGTACCACCGAAATCCAACGACTGATTGGCCGCAGCATCCGGGCAGTCGCCGACCTCGATGCCCTCGGCGAACGTTCGATCGCCATCGATTGCGATGTTCTCCAGGCCGACGGAGGTACTCGGACTGCAAGTATCACCGGAGCTTATATCGCCGTGATGGATGCGATCAACAGCTTTCGCAATGAACTCCCCAATCCCGGGAAGTCCCCTTTACGAGACAGCCTCGCCGCCGTCAGTGTCGGCATTATAGATGGCAAAGCCTATCTCGATCTGGATTATGAACTTGATTTTGCTGCAGACGTCGATATGAACGTTGTCATGACCGGGAAAGGTCAGTTTGTGGAAATCCAGGGCACAGGAGAAGAAAGTACGTTCAGTGAAGACCAACTCGGTGAACTTCTGGGACTTGCCAAAAAAGGCATTCGACAACTAACAAAGATACAAAAAACTGCATTAGATAACTGAAGATAATTGCCTAACTGTCTATCTGTCTAACTGTTCAACAGCCAAACCAACAGACCTTTTTGCGCGTGCATTCGGTTGCCAGCCTGAGCAATAATCCGACTTTGAGTACCATCCATGACACCGTCGGTCACTTCCTGGCCTCGTTTTGCCGGTAGACAATGCAGAAAGATTGCATGTCCGGGAGCGGCAGCCATCAATTCCTCATTGACTTGGAATTGAGCGAAATCCTGTTCACGTTGCTTCTGCTCTTTTTCCTGCCCCATACTTGCCCAGACGTCTGTATAAATGGCATCTGCATCTGCCACAGCCTGCATGGCATCATCGGTATGAGTGAATTCAAAGTCGCCACAACCTGATTCGATTTCTGCCTTTTCTTCTGCCGTAAATTGATAGGAAGCTGGGCAGGCCAAAGTAAACCGAAGGCCCAGTTTTCCGCAAGCAATTGCCAGTGATCGCGAGACATTATTCGCATCTCCAACGAACACTAAATGTCGGCCCTGTAATTCTCCAAATTCTTCCTGAATGGTGAACACATCAGCCAGAGCCTGGCACGGGTGTGAGTAATCAGTCAGAGCGTTAATCACAGGTACACTGGAGTACTGAGCCAATTGCTCCACAGTTTCGTGCTTGAAACTCCTGCAGGCAATCACATCAACATATTCACTGAGAACTTCACTGAAGTCTTTCGGCGTTTCGCGTTTACCCCAACCGACGTCCTGACCTAAGAACAACGCGTGACCGCCCAGTTGGCTCATTCCACATTCAAAGCTAACACGCGTTCGCAATGAAGGTTTTTCAAACAGCAACGCCAGATTGTGATTTGCCAAATGCGCAACGCGATTTCCCGCCTGCAGTTCAGCCTTCAATTCGGCAGCCAGCTTAAGAATATCTTGAATTTCGTCCGTCGTTAAATCGAATAGGGAAAGTAAATGTCTCATGCTATTAATACCTTCAGAGACTCTCGCATTAGCTAAGAGTGTAATCGCCAGATGGATGTTGAATCAGGTCCGGAGCGTTATGCTTGTAAATCACGCAAAACGCCGGACAGGATATCGATCCCCTCATTCGCCTGTTCGGTGGTCAGATTCATCGCAGGTAACAGGCGAATAACATTACCCTGCGTACAGTTGATCAGTAGATTTCGCTCAAGGCATTGCTGAACGACCGTGGCTCCTTCGACTTCCAGTTCAATACCGACCATCATACCGGCCACTCGGACCTGCTTGATCCATTGGCAGTCTTTTTGCAACTCGGTAAATCGAGATTGAAACAGTTCAGCCAGCACGGCGACATTATCAAGTAAATTCTCCTGCTCAATCATTTCCAGGGTCGCAATACCTGCAGCTGATGCAATGGGGTTTCCTCCAAAGGTCGCCGCATGCATTCCTGGTCGCAAACTGGGAGCGATTTCCGCTGTCGTCAACATGGCACCGCCGGCAACACCTCCACAAAGGCTTTTAGCCAGAGTGATCACATCCGGAGTGACATCGAAGTATTGATAACCAAACCATTTACCTGTTCGTCCACAACCGGTTTGCACTTCATCAAAGATGAGCAACAAGTCATTTTCATTTGCCAACTGTCGTAGGCCTTGAAGGAATCCTGCAGGCGGAATACGAACTCCTCCTTCACCCTGAATCGGTTCGATCATGATGGCACACGTTTCATCATCGATCAGTTGCTTGACCGCTTCCAGGTCACCGTGCGGGGCGTATTGAAACCCTGCTACTAACGGCCCCAAACCTTCGTGGTATTTGGGCTGCGCTGTCGCCGTAGTCGTTGCCAGGCTTCGGCCATGAAATCCACCTTCAAACGTGATAATTTTATATCTTGAAGGACCGTGGTGAAGTCGAGCCAGTTTGATGGCAGCTTCGTTAGCTTCCGCACCGGAATTGCAGAAAAAGGCCTGTCCACCAAAGCTTCGTTCGCTCAGGAGCTGAGCCCATCGTCCCTGAGACTCGAGATGCCACGAATTTGGCACATGAATCAGGGTTTCGACCTGTTTCTGAACCGCCTTCACCACTGGCTCGGGGCAATGCCCGAGCAAATTACATCCCCATCCCGGGAACAAATCGAGGTATTTATTGCCTTCAGCGTCCCAAATAGTTGAGCCTTCACCGCGTACGAGATTCACACTATAGCGACCGTAATTGGGCACTACATATTGTCGGAACAGTTCGACTGTATCGGTTGAGCTTAGGAATTGGTTATCCATGGCACAGATCCTCTCGTAATGGGTGTTTAAAATGGAAATAGGTAAATTCGGCCAAACCTTTGGCCAGCTTCAACATGAAATGCTGGAAGCCTTTATTTTGTGATTTGAGTTCCAATACCTGAACTCGTGTAAATTTCTAACAGCAACGAATGCCGAATCCGACCATCAATGATGTGAACTTTTTGGACACCACGGTCGAGCGTTTCGAGACACGCCTCCACTTTGGGAATCATACCACTATCAATGACTCCTTCGGAGATCAAATTCCTAGCTTCGCTGGCAGATAATGAATTGATCAGTGTTTGCTCATCATCTCTATCTCTACGGACTCCGTTTACGTCACTGAGAAATACTAGTTTCTCGGCGCCCAGCAGCTGAGCCACTGTGGTGGCAGCTGTATCAGCATTGACGTTATATTTCTGATTGTCTTGATCGAGGCACATGGAAGGGATGACCGGAATCGTACCTGCGTAGCACAAGTTTTCAATAACGGCTCGCTCGACCTCAGTCACCCGTCCCACAAATCCAAGATCCACAGACTCGCCCTCGATGCTTAGTTCGAGTTTTTCGCCCAGTAGAACTGGCGTGCTTTCAAAATTCAGCGTCATCGCTCGGCCACCAATCTCTTCGATGAGGTCGGCCAGTCGTTGATTAACTTCACCGGCAAGGACTTTTTCAACAATTTCAAGAGTCGCCTGATCGGTTACCCGACGCCCTTGAATGAAATTCGGAGCAATACCTGCTTCATCCATGGCAGCACTAATTGCCGCTCCTCCACCATGCACAATCACCGGTCGCATGCCGACCGTCTCCATAAAGACGATGTCGACTAATACATGTCGCAGCGCAGCTTCATCTTTCATGATGCTACCACCAAGTTTGATCACAGTCGTTTTGCCACGAAACTGTCGAATCCAGCCTAAGGCTTCGATCAGTGTGTCTGCTTTTTGGATTGCGTCTTGCATTGCTTTATGTTTACCGAAGTTTGTTGCTCTCAGGCGGTGCCCTAAGACACCCTACTGAGGACGTTTCCGCAGGTGGAAACAGGTTATTCTAGACCCAGACTGTTCTGGGTGTCAACGAACAGAATCAGGCCGGGCGAGTGCTGCCGAAAGATTTACGATGACCCAATCTGTTAGCCCCTAGAATCCAAATTCTTTTCGTGGCATGATATTGATACCCAAGAGGCTTCGCCCTCGCGAACTGTACCGGCAACTGATGATTAAGCAAGGCCAACGAGTTCAACTCGTTTCGCTATGTCCGAAACCGCTGAAAAACCAGACTCCTCACCTGTTTCAGAAACCGGAACATTGGCAATTGTGCTGGCCGCTGGACAGGGTACGAGGATGAATTCGGAAATACCCAAAGTACTTTTCCCTGTCTGTGGCCAACCTCTGGCCAGACATGTCGTCAACGCTCTGCAAAGTGCCGGAATTTCCAAAATCGTATTAGTAGTTGGTTTTCGGGAAGATCTTGTCCGTGAAGAGTTCGCCGGGGATCCTAATATTGCCTTTGCGACCCAGCATCAACGCCTGGGGACCGGACATGCCGTGCAAATGTGTCAGCAACATCTGACCGAGCACAACGGACAGGTTTTGGTCGTTACGGGTGATTCACCCTTAATCCAATCCGAATCGATCAAGGCCCTGTTGGAATTTCAACGCGAACAGCAGCTTGCCTGCGTACTAGGATCACTGATCAGCGAAGACCCTACCGGATTGGGTCGAATTGTCCGTAATGCTGAGGGTGAATTCACCGGAATTGTAGAGCACAAAGATGCTTCCGAAGACCAGCGTTTGATCCAGGAAGTCAATATGAGTACCTACGTTTTTGATTCACATCATTTACAATGGTCTCTTAAGCAATTGAAAACAAATAACACTCAGAACGAATACTACCTCACCGACTGTCCTGCTATTCTGCTGGCACAAGGAGAGGCAGTGGATGCGAAAGCTGTTCTTCAACCATGTGAAGCGCTCAGTGTGAACACCCAGCAGCAACTTCGATTGGTGGAAGACGAAATGAGAAAGTTAGGTTACTAAATGCGTGAACTAAAGATCTTTAGTGGTGGTGCCAATCCTCAATTGGCTGAAGACATTTGTGGATTTCTGCATTTGAGTCTGGGAGAAATCTCACTCAGCACGTTTCCAGACGGGGAAAAGCATTGCAAGATCGAGGAAGATGTTCGGGGGAGAGATGTTTTTCTCATCCAACCTACATCACCATCGGTCAATGACAATCTGATGGAGTTGTTGATCATGATTGACAGCTGCAAGCGAGCCAGTGCCTCGCGTATCACGGCGGTCATTCCTTACTTTGGCTACGCTCGATCGGATCGCAAGGATGAGGGACGCGTGCCTATCGCAGCCAAACTCTGTGCCAATCTCATCACGCGTGCTGGCGCTGACCGGGTACTGACCATGGATCTCCATGCAGCCCAGATTCAGGGATTCTTTGATGTACCTGTGGACCATCTCTACGCAGCACCCGTACTTAACAAGTATTTTATTGACCAGGGAATCCATGAAGATAATCTTGCGGTTGTGAGTCCGGACGAAGGCAGTATCAAACGTGCCATCGGACATGTGCGGAGGCTCGGCGGAAAACTGGCGATTGTCGACAAACGCCGCGCTAGCGCTTTGGAGACCACACAGGAAAATCTAATTGGGGGTCCGATTGAAGGCCGAGTTGCACTCATGTTCGATGATATGATTAGTACAGCCGGGAGCATTTGCGGAGCGGCCAACCTGGTTAAAAATGCAGGGGCCAGCGAGATTCATGTGGCAGCAACTCATGGAGTCTTTTGTGGTCCGGCTCTGGAACGACTCGAAGAGTCTCCTATTACGAGTGTCGTCGTTACCGATACAATCCCGCTTGGCGAAGCAAGTAAAGTCAGTAAAATCAAACAGCTTACGGTTGCTCCGCTACTGGCTGAAGCCATTAAACGCGTTCACCATGATCAGTCAATCAGTGATATTTTCGCCAACTACGAACCGGAACAACCGGAGTAATTACCTACACGCATGTGATAGCCTGTTACCAATAGCCGCTAGGCAACTTGGCTATTACACCTTAATGATTTGATATTTGGAGTCTATTTTCGACGATGGCTAAACGGAAAACGTACGAAACGGTAGAACCCATTGGAGCTCGGATTCTTGTTCGTAAAGACGAGCCGAAACGCGAGACCCGAGGCGGAATAGCGTTACCTGATGCAGCAGAAATCCCGACAATCACAGGTCGAATCGTTGCCATCTCAGCCGTTGTTGAAAATGACGATGAAATGCCGTTAAAACAATACGACAAAGTACTCTTTCATCCTAAAGACGCCATTCCGGTTGAATTTGAACACGACAATCAGCTATTTGTTGTCCCGGTCGACGATATTGTCGCTGTTTTCCGTTCAAATGATTAGGATTTGCTCACTCCGGAACCAAGTTCTGCTTAAAACGAACCTGCGATGTCTGGATTTACCGCTGCATAAAACCGGTTAAAAATCTTGGATTCTGTGGGGTGGTTGGGCTGCATTAGGCCTTGTAATCCACCGTCTTTATGGGAAAATGATCTGTTTGACCCCTATAGAAAGCCTATACAGGGGGCAGTTACAAAGTTTTAGCTTTGCATCTGCGGAGATCCTGAGAATTCAATCATACACTTGAAAACAGTTGTTAAATTATTGAATTAAGATGTCTGGATGAAGACGTTTTAGGATTTATTTGAGGCTACCGATAGATAACCAATCGTTAACCAACCGTTAACCAATTTATTGAATAGAGGAAGAATTCCATGGCGGAATTGTTTCAAACAGAAGCACGCGAATTAACCGGTTCAGCCAACACTCGACGTTTACGCCGAGCGGGTAAAGTACCTGCAATCCTTTATGGACAGGAAAAGGAAGTCGTTCACCTATCAATTCCTCAATCTCAAGTGAACGCTGCGATTCGTAATAACCAGCCTTACATTCAGCTCGAAGGTGTGGTTACTGAAAGCGCCCAAATTCAGGAACTCCAATGGGATGCTCTGGGAACCACCGTTCTGCATGTCGACTTAACTCGTATGGATGCGGATGCCACGATCGAAGTGGAATTAACGATTAGCCTGACCGGGGATGCCGAGGACGCAATCCACCAGGTCGTTCGCACAACAGCTGC
>DEAW01000224.1:0-998 GCA_002348315.1 Planctomycetaceae bacterium UBA2972
GGCGTAAGTGGGTACCACGACGGCGATGTGAATTACAATCCCAACACTGGCGAAGGAGTGCTGCCGGGGTCAATGGGGCATTACTACCTGAGTCTGGCTCATACGGATATGCCACCAACCGTCAGTGATCTCGCTGATGTTGTGGTGGACGAAGATAGTGGTGATGTTGAAATTGCATTAACGGGATTGAGTTCAGGAACTGGGGAGTCTCAGGACTTTGTAGTGGATGTGTTTCTTTCCAATGAGGATCTGTTGAGCCTCGAGTTGAGCCATGAAGAAAATCAGGCTACAGGCACTTTAGAGTTAAGTTTTCCAGAGCATGCGTATGGTTCCAGTTCATTGGTCATTCAGGTGATGGACGCCGGATATGATCTGGATCTGGAAACACTTGAAGATAATCAGTTCTACATCGAAGAATTCGCAGTTGTCGTCAATGAAGTGAACGACATTCCGGTTGCTTCGGATGGCCGGTACCAATTGGCAGACAATCAAACGCTTGCTCCGGGTTTTGAGAATGACCTGTTCAGTCTGGTCAGTGATCCGGATGTCAATCAACTTGTTTTCGAAGAGGTGTCTTCACCAGCTCACGGCACACTCGTGTTACGTGATGGCGGGTCTTTTGAATATGAACCCAATCAGAATTTCAATCGCATAGATTCTTTTGAATACAAGGTGAGTGACGGGACCGCCACGACAGCTGTGCATCAGGTCACGATTGAGATGGTGACAGATTACCTTTGGTTCAATGGGGTCAATCCCGGGGACATTAATGATGACGGGCAGCTCGTTCCGATGGATGCCCTGACAGTGATCAATCGACTTAACGCGGGTGAAGGCGGAGATTTGCCGTCTGATCGAGAGCATGGTATGCAGGCGCCCTTCTGGGATGCCAGTCGTGACAATCAGTTTTCACCTTTGGATGCACTAGTTGTAATTAATGAACTTAATAAAGCGACTCAGGCCCAAGCCGGGGGAGAAGGGGAATCCTGGGAAACGGC
>DEAW01000224.1:1378-16085 GCA_002348315.1 Planctomycetaceae bacterium UBA2972
CCAGGGGGGCGACGAAACGACGGTCACCGACGTGCCAGTAGTCAGTATTCTTCCGCAGACATTTAATGGACGACAGGTGAATTCCCTCCTGACTGAGCTCGAGTTGTGTTCCGAGGATAAGTTGGAGCTATCCAGCTTTGAGGATGAAAACGAGCTGGAAATCTAGACGGTTTGCTATTTTTCCGCCATGGGATTGGAAGATGATACAATGCGGTAAGCCGTATTATCTTGCCGTAGGATTTCATTATGCTTTCAAGACTCGCATACGCGTCTGCGCTCTTACTTGGACTTTGTTTAAACACTCAGGCTCGTGAAGTCTGGGAAGACAGTAAGCTTTCAGGCAGTCCTGAAGAGCCACGCCCATACACGCTCGTCCCGACCTACGAACAACGTTCGTTTAACAGTCCGGTGTTGATTACTAGTGGTCCGGACGACGGTCGCATTTATGTGCTCGAACAGAAAGGGAAGCTGTATAGTTTTGACGAGTCCGATACGACTGGCAGTGAACTCAACCTGGTCGTGGATCTTGGCGAGTCCTTTCAGGCAACAGCAGCCTATGGGTTTACCTTTGACCCGGATTATGAAAATAACCACTTTGTGTATTTGACATTTATCGATGGTTCTAATCTCGAAGACGGGACACGGGTTGCCCGGTTTACGATGGCTGCAGGCGACGCTCCGAAGATTGATCCAGCCAGTGAAGTGGAGATCATTCGCTGGCGGTCCGGCGGGCACAACGGCGGTTGCCTGAAGTTTGGCCCTGATGGCATGCTGTATATATCGACCGGAGATGCCGCTCCTCCCTCCCCTCCTGACGGACGTAACACCGGTCAAGGCGTGGATGATTTGTTGAGCTGTATCCTGAGATTGGATGTTACTGCTACAAGCAAGGACATTCCGTATATGATCCCCGAGGATAATCCGTTTGTCGATCTGGAAAATGCTCGCCATGAAATATTTGCCTTTGGATTCCGTAATCCATGGAGGATGAGTTTTGACGCTCAGACAGGCGAACTATGGGTCGGTGATGTTGGCTGGGAGTTATGGGAAATGGTGTTTCGTGTTGTCAGCGGTGGTAACTATGGCTGGAGCGTTACAGAAGGGCCACAGCCTGTGCGTTCTGACCTGAAGACCGGTCCGGGGCCGGTTATTCCGGCGGTATCTGCTCATCACCATAGTGAAGCGAGATCGATTACCGGCGGGTTTGTTTATCGGGGCAAGCAGACAGAGCTTCAGGGGAAATATGTCTACGGTGATTACGTGACGGGTATTCTCTGGGCACTGACCAATGATGGAAATGACCTGACGTCACTAAAGGAAATAGCTACCTCCACGGTCAAGGTGATCGCGTTCGGGGAAGACTCTTCAGGTGAACTGTTAGTGCTCGATTATGCCGGAGGAATCTACAAAATCAAACCCAATAAAGTGGATGTAGATACTGCCGCTTTCCCTCGCAAGATAAGTGATACCGGTTTGTTTTCAAACGGTGTTGAACGAGCATCTGGTGTGTTTGGATATGTTCTTGCACAACCACAATGGGCTGACAGTGCATCGGCAGATCACGCCATTGGATTGCCGGGAGCAGAGAATGTGATGCTTCAGAGAAATGGATCCATGTTGTATCCGGAAGGGACGACGCTTGCCAAAACGATTTACATGCTAGAAGCCGGTAAAACTAAAACTACGCGCCTGGAAACACAGGTCATGTTTTTGGAAAACGGACTGTGGCAGTTTTACACCTACGCCTGGCGGGATGATCAATCCGATGCGGATTTGGTGCCTGCAGTAGGCGCGGAACGCACGATTACGGTTGATGATCCACTGGCGTTTGGTGGAAAACGTAGTTTCGCGTGGCGTTTCCATAGTCGCAATGAATGTATTACGTGTCATAACAACCGTTCGCCGGTACTCGGCTTCGTACTGCCTCAATTGAATGGATTTTCAGGCAAGCCCAAAGGCGAGCATCGAGCTCAATTGCATTCGTTGATTGAGCAAGGTGTGATTCAGTTAACCAACCCCGTAGGAGGCAAAGAGAATGCGCATTCGGTTGAGGGGTTAACGGACAATCTCGCTTCATTTCATAATCGTTTTAGTGCCGACAAACAGGAAATTGTAAAGTCGTATCTGGCTGCCAATTGTGCTCATTGCCATCAGCCGAGTGGAGGTGGAAACGCGACGATTGATTTGCGTTTTCAAACCAAATGGGAAAATATGAAAATTGTGAATCATCGCCCTACACGAGGAAGTTTTGGGATTCAGGATGCTCGGATTGTGTCCGCCGGTGATCCGACCGGTTCGGTTTTACTGTATCGCTTGAGTACCGGGGGGTTAGGTCACATGCCGCATCTAGGTGCCAAAACTCCTGATCGGATGGCCATCGACCTGTTAAGACGGTGGGTTGAAGAACTGGATTCTCCGGCGGCCACTGATTTGGTCGTAGATGTCGATCCGTCCATCCTGTCAACGCGTGAAAGCCAGCAAGTGTCAGCAGCTTTGGGTACGGCATTGAAAGCGTATGCGGTTTCCACCCGGGAGCGGACATTGGTGGAGTTAAGGGATCGTGTTTCCGGCGATGAGCCTCCACTGGAACTCGGGTTGTACATGTCTTTTATAGATCCGGCAGTTCTTCCGCAAACATTGGGAACGAATATTGATTTAGATAGTATCCTCAATTTGCAGGGCGATTCTCAACGTGGCCGGGCACTGTTTTTGATGACCGAGGGGATTCAGTGCAGGAACTGCCATCAAGTCGGGGATCTCGGCAAGGCTGTTGGTCCGTCACTCGAAGACATTGGTAAACGGTTGACTTCCCGGGAAATACTTGAAAGTATCGTAAAGCCCTCCGAAAAAATAGATGCGAAATATGCATCCTACGTTGTTGAGACGGTCGCAGGAAAAGTCTTTTCGGGTGTGTTGAAGCAACGCAATGACGAAGGCGTTGTTCTGATTGATGCCCAGGGCAAACAGCACTCGATCGCCGCTGACGAGGTCGATTTTATCGAACGGCAGGATAAGTCGATCATGCCGGACTTGCAGGTAAAAGACTTGACCGCTCAGCAGGTGGCAGATCTCGTTGAGTTTATTAAGCAGTCGCCATAGTTAAGACTGAGACAGCACTCCACAGCAAACGCAAATCAGTAGCATGAATCCCAGGAAAATGCCACTAAAGATCTTAAGACCCAGAATGAGTGGTTTTTTAAACTGACCCTGCACCAGTTCAAATGGATTCGTAGGTTGCTCAGTGAAGCGTTGCGATTGTACCAACGGTTCCATCGGTTTTGTCGCTCCGCCAAACGTTGGAACTCGCCGTTGCGTCGGTACATTGGTGAGCGTAGGAGGAGCGTATTTCTGAAGATTGACAGGTCGTTGTTTGAAACGATGTTGAGCTCGATCCTGTTGGGGAAGAGGTTTAGTAGGTTCGGGCAATGATGGGGTTGGTGGTTGCTTTGCCGTTGGGGCCTGAGTGGAACTCTTATGAGGTTGGTTAGCCGGTTTGTCTGATTTAGTCTTAGGTCTGGTCACTTTTTGCAGATTCGGTTTTGGTTTTGGCTCAGGCTTGATTTTTGCCCGGCGTGTAGTCGGCGTGGAATCTGGTTCTGGTTTCGGGCGTTCTGTTCGTGAAGGCGCCTCTGCTTGATGTGCATTTTCTTTTTGCGGTTCGGTGGGCTTCGAAGTGGCTGGGACTGTTGACGGAGTTGAAGCGTCTGGTATGGACGTCCGGGACGCCGGAGTCGGACGTTTTTCTGGAGGGGGTGCTGTGGCGGTAGGTGCCAAATCTATGGCGAGCAACTTGAAATGTTTGTAAGCGCTATCCCAGTCGTATAGCGATACGGTCAGCGAAATCTTATCGGAGGGACTCCAGTTGCTGGCCTGCTCGTTGAGTTTGGTGGGTAACAGGATTTTGACTTCTGAATTGACGTCCGCAATGGTGCCAAGGATAGCGTAGCCGTCACGGTACCCGTCTTCCCGGACATAGCTATAATTGCGATCGACTTCACGTGCAGTCACTGTGGCAGTGAAGACGGAGTCTTCGGAGAGCGCTTCAATTTTCCTGCGACGATCGTAAGACGAATCGATCGAGTCGAGTTCTTGCAGGGCAGGTGTAATGTCAGTGGCCATATCGTTAGTTTAGTCAATATTGGCGGGTGTTGGGTTTAAACTTAGATGGGGTTGAGTTCGTAGTTGTGGATTAAAACCGGGAAGGCGGTGTATAGGATTCGGTCGGAGTGTATTTAATCCAGTCGCTTTGAATTCGCCAGAACACTATTTCGTTGTCTGAATTCAGCGCATAGACGTATTTTGAGTCAGGGGAGAATTCACACCAATGAAGATGTTGGGCCGCAGGGTTGTGTAAGCGAGCAGTTACTTCGGCTGTGTGTATGTTGATAATGAGCAATTCTGGATTCTTATGGTCTTCTAATACTACGATGTGAGTTCCCAGGTGAGACATATCGAGATGTTTAGCAGTTTTACGGAATCCTTTTAGAGTCCATATGACACGGTAAATGGGAGGTCTGAAAATTCTTATTTGTCGATCAATGTTGATCGCTGCAATCAGGTCAGAGTATCTGGAGCTGGCAGCCAGTTTGAATTTGAAGATCATAGGATTCGATGAATAAGAGAAAAGTTCGTCATCGGAATGGCCAACCAGATCCGTGTAAAGGCTTCCAATGCCGACGATGTTGAAATCTCCAGCCAGGAAGGTGGGACGCGAGTGTGATATCTTTACCCCTTCCGTCAGTTCGGTTTGGGAAGGTAATTCAATGATCTTTCCCGTTTTATGAAGGAAGGATTCTTTGGAGCTGTCCACTGTGATGATTGATCTGTCATTCGGGCCAAAAAATGCATCGGAAACGACGTTGCTCACGGGGAATGTTACGATCGGATTCAGATTTGACGTTAGTGGCCATTTGAATATCAGGCCTTTGTATGTCCTTTGGTCGTCACTCATGAGCAGCATGCAATGTGCTCCATCTTCAGAAAAAGAAATGCTCTTCGTGTTGAAGTTGGTTTGGTCAGGAGTATCGACGTTGATGCCAGATTCGATGTTACGGGCAGTCAGTGTTACTCCATCATCCACGAAAACGATCGGTTCGGTTGGGTGCATGATGACAGCATCGGCAGACCGCTCTTCTGAATTGGTTTTCAAAGAGTAAAACGGTTTGAGGAAGTTTCCCTTGTTGTGTGACCAGATATAGCGAGCCGGTGTCCCACCATGGCCATGGTCTGTAGGTATGGTTCCGATTTCACCGTCCGGGGCATTGTTTTTGACCCAAATGACAGAGGATGGTTTATGTGCCAAGGTGGACTTCTTCGGCCTGGTCGAAGAAGTTGTGATTGACTCAAAAACCGTGACGCTTAGGAGTATTATGGTTGTCGCTATGATCACCGCCGCCACGAAAATCTTGATGATCCGAATGCCTATATTTGATTCGGTGGATTTACGCGCAGACGTTTTTCCCGGTTTTGTTGGTGTCCGTCTCCTGGGTTTGCCAGACGCATGTGTTGCCCTCGTTTGTGGTGTTTCCAGACTGTCGCTGTGATGAGAGTCGGTATTTGCGGTTGGGATCGGGGCGAGTTTCTTTAACTTTCGTTTTGCTTTTCCTTTGCCAGTTTTTTTGGTTCGGGTTTTCTTTGGCTTGGGAGGTGTGGTCGGCGGATCCGGTTCGGCAGTAATGACAGGCAGAGCAGCAGGAAGTTGAAGAGCACTTTCATCTAAATCGAAATCGTCAGCAGGTTGTTGTCCGACAGGGGCGGCTTCCTGGAATTCCTGTTCGTCTTGATCCTGTTTAAGTTCTGAATCGGACACAGGTTCAGTCTCAGTTTCCGGTTCTACAATCCGTTCTGGCAATTCCTCGGTTTGGGTTTCGACGCGTTGCATTTCTGCCGCGTCGCTTGTCTCAACCTCGCTGGTTATTGATTCCAGTTGCGTGTCTTGATTCTCTCGATTTTCTGGTTCCGTTGTATCTGTGTCAGTTGGTACGCCAGACTCAATACTTCTTCCTAAAACGTGATAACGTTTATAAGCAGTATCATAATCGTGTAGATTAACATTGACGGCAATCGTCTCTCCCTCTTTCCAGCTATCTGCTTGCTCGTTGAGTGTCTGTGGTAGTGAGAGTTTAATCTCCTGATCGGAATTGACCAGTTTACCTACGACCGTTCTGCCATCTCGAAATCCATCTTCACGAATATAACCATAAGACCGTTCTATTTTTTCAATTACAAGATTAGCAGTAAAGAGTTGGTCTGCCGACATGGCCTCCATTTCCCGTCGGCGGTCATAGCTGGAGTCAATGGCGTTGAGCCGTTCTATCTCTGAATAGATGTCTTGCTGAGACATATTCCGCTGTGTTTCACTCCTCTTGTGTGCGTCGATCCCCTACCGTTTCTATCTAACTAGAATGGTGCATCAGTCCGGTAGGTCGGGGCGCGGAAAATGGGTATGTTTCCAGTTCATCTAGAATTGGTGTTCTGCCGATCAACGAAATGTAACTAAGTCGCACGCATTTGCCGTCGTCTGCCAGAGTTGCTACAGTGACGCCCTGCTCCATCTATTTCGCCTCGATCGCTCGGTCTATCATTTCCTTTGTGGTTTTGCAAACTGCTGATTTGCAAGCAAGAAAAACCATTAAGGATGCCAGGAAAACGCGCATGGGAGAATATTGCTGGAGATTAGCGAATGAAAGGAAGCTCAAAAGCTTATTGTACCATCAGTTAGGAAAATGAAGATAGTGTGTCCTGAGGTGACGCCGGATGTAAATAGCCAGAGGCAGGATTATACTGAGTGCTCAGAAAACGACGTTCAAAAAGGAGAATAGAATGACTCCAGATGATGCTCCGATAAGATTTGCCATATTAGGTGCCGCACGTATTGCTACGAAAGTGGGCAAAGCGATTCAGGATGCCAACGGTGCAGAGTTGTCAGTGATTGCCAGTCGGGAATTGTCTAAAGCGGAGACATGGAAACAACATCATGGTGCCCGGTTGGCAGTGGAAGGATATGAAGAGGCGTTGCGTCAGCCGGATATCGATGCCGTCTATATTCCTTTACCTCCTTCACTACACAAGGAATGGACAATCAAGTCGGCCGAGGCTGGAAAGCATGTGTTATGCGAAAAACCAACGGCGATGGATGCCCATGAAGCCCGGGAGATGCTGGCTGTGTGTAAGGCCAATGGAGTGCAATTCATGGATGGGACGATGTGGCCTCACACTCCGCGATCCCAACAAATGAGCCAGGTATTAAACGACGGTACATTGGGGGAATTACGTAGGGTTGTCTCGGCCTTCAGTATTCAGATGCCGGACACGCCTGATCAGCATCGCTATATCCCTGAGCTAGGTGGAGGAGCGTTGTACGACATCGGGTGGTATTGTGTACGAGCTTCTTTATGGGCATTCGCCGATGTACCGACACATGTCTATGCAAGTGCAACCTATCATCGAGGTGTTGATAATAATGCCACGGCCATTCTGTGGTTCAGTGATAACCGAGTTGCTTCCTTTGATTGCGGGTATGACCTCACGCGGAGAAAATGGATGGAAGTGGTAGGCGAATCCGGCAATCTTGTCTGTGACGATTTTCTTTCACCGTGGGATATTGAAAAGCAGCGTTTCTGGGTTCACGATCAGGACGGCATCGCAACGGAAATTCAAAGTCCCAGCGTGGTGCAGGAAACGTGTATGGTCGAGTCGTTCGTGCAGATAATCCGATCGAAAGAATTATCGGAATACTGGCCGCAAGTTTCATTGGACAACCAACGAGTTATAGATGCCCTGATGGTATCAGCTAGAACAGGAAATCGGGAAGAGGTGAAGTAAATGCCGGACGTGATTGTAACCGAAAATATTTCAGGCCCAGCAATGGATTCACTCCAACAGGAATTTCAGGTGTTGTGGGATGCAATGTTATGGAAAGATACGGATCGCCTGGAAGCTGCGTTGGCCGAGGCGCGAGCGATTGTGGTTCGTAATCAGACACAGGTTACAGAAGAGTTGATAACCATGTCGCCAAACCTGCGAGTTATCGCTCGGGCCGGAGCCGGTTTAGACAACGTGGATACCGAGGCAGCTGCCCGGCGTGGTGTGACGGTTGTGTATGCTCCTCGTGAGAATTCACTCGCAGTGGCGGAGTTGGCACTGGGGTTTATGTTGAATCTCGCCAGGGATATTACTGCTGCTCATAACGACACGAAAGGTGGTAACTGGAATCGTAGTCAATTCGTCGGATCTGAATTGTCAGGTAAGACATTGGGCCTGGTTGGATTCGGTCGTATCGGACAAATGGTGGCTCGTCGAGCGAAGGCGTTTGGAATGAAGATAATCGCTTTTGATAAATTCCTTCCGGCAGACGCACCGGTTGTCAACGAACTGGAAGCCGCGATGGTGTCGTTTAATGAATTGCTGCAAACTGCGGATTATGTCTCATGTCACGTGCCACTGCTGGAGGATACTCGGCATCTATTCTCTGTCGAGCAGTTTAACGCTATGAAAGAGGGAGCGGTGTTTATTAACACTTCGCGGGGTGAAGTGGTCGATGAGGACGCACTTTATGACGCTCTGGTTGCAAATAGCCTACGTGCCGCTGCGATTGATGTGCGGGAGACGGAACCACCGGGGCCGGGGCGATTTGATGATCTGGATAATGTTTTGGTGACACCGCATATCGGAGCATTTTCGATCGAAGCTCAGCAGCGGGTGGTGACCACCGTTTGCAATGACGTCCGCGCTGTTTTGACAGGTGAAGATCCGGTAAGTGTCTTCGTTTGAGTTGCTTTTCCGGAGAACGCGTAGATTATTTGTCGTCGGGATTCTTCTTTATGATCTCAAAGAGTGTGCCATCCCGATCGTAATAGAAAAACTTGACACCACTCTCCTGCCCTTCACCAAGGACGACCCGAGGCTGATTCTTTTCGTTTGCAAGAATGATATTTGACTCTTCGGTTAGATGAATAGTAGGGTGTCAATCCTGACGGGCAGATACGGAAACGCGATTGCGTCCGCGCGGTCCACTAAGAAAAAAGGCAGTTCGCCCATTTTTAAACATGTTTAAGATGGCATTGCCCGATTGATTTCCGCTGTTTAGCGTTAAACGCACCGTGTTGTTTTCATCGACGATCATCGTAAGCCGAGGTTTGTCATTGCTGTCAGTTAGTACAAACTGCTTCGCTTCAAGTTGGTTTACTTTTAGGTTGTCAGCGTTTGCTGCACGAGTAATCTGCGTTTGAGAATCGGAAACGGGCATAGGTTTATTACGAAAGGGGCGTTTCGCCATCAACCGGTGAGATGAGAAGGGTGTTAAACAAATAACGATGAGCAGTGTGGTTGTTGTCAAATACTTCGTGTTACGGTTCGATCACGAATGAAATGCTGGTGGATTTTGATTGATTTGGTTGTGGTTGCTGCAGGTCGACTTCAAAAGGGCGCCCGATACTATTTCCCGCCAGATCTTCTAGCCGGGGGTTAATGTTGATCGTATAAGTTCCAGCCTGCCAGGGCGAAGCGGAATGAATAGTCACTTTCCGGTTGCCTTGAGTCGGATTGGTGGTGATGGTGACTTCCGATGAATTAAGGGAAATCGTAAATGGGTTGTTCTCCAGCAATGCATGATCGAGCGGTTCGCCGAATGAAATGGAAAGTGGCATTTTGGAATTGACCGTTGGCACGGTGAGCCTCCATTGGTCAGGGTCGGGTTGAGTATGGTCGGCTGCTGCCGCAGTGAATTGATATCGCTGCTCTTCACCAATTGACTGGCCTTCTTGAGATTTCCAAAGACCACTGATTTGTAATTCATACCTATGTTCAGGATCAAGAATCGGGCCGATTTCCACATTGAGATTGACTCCGGTCTTTTGGCGTCCCGGATGAAACCAAAGGGTTAGTCGTTGTTGATTATCATCCCACAGGTCGGTGTGTCGGAATGGCCGCGGTACGTACTCTCCGGTGGTCAAGTCGAGGAGCTTACAGTGATCCCAAGGATTGTCCTGCTGCATTGGCATGGAAAAGTACAAATAGAATTTCAAATGGTTCGCGGGAAGTTGCTGAAGATTTGGTTCGATATTGACGACCGGCGTCTCGGATGCCTGCGAAGCGAACCGATAATCTGCGGTCAGTCCAGTGGTTTTGTCCAGTGCTTGATATTGGGTGTTGGAAAGCAATGCAAAGCTTGGAGTGAAAGTCAGTTGGTTTTTGGTGCGTGTGTAAACTCCGAGGATCGGAGTGATAGAATTGCTGTCGGTTGGCGAAATGACACCGAATTGCAGTAGCTCTTCATTGGGGTGGTCAGCTATGTCGGCTGTGATTTGAATCGAGATTGCAGGAAATGCCTCGTCGACGGTGTCGATTGTAGGTGGAGTCGCAATGACGGTGGTCGGTTGGGCTTCGGTGACTGCCTGAGGTTCGTTTTGGCAGCCGGTTATGCAATTAAAAATCATCAGCGCCAAGGTGACGCTGATGAATTTGGTGGTGATCGAATGAGTCATGGAAGAGTTACTCGGGCAACTTAGTGACTTCTAGGTCGAGTGCCCCTTCGTTGTCGCGGAGGATAACCATTTCGTCATTGTTAAGTTTGGCCACGTGTTTGGCAAAGAACAGAGCGTCGACCACTTCAATTCCGTTTGGACCACTCTTTTCAGTTACCACTCGTCGTGCCGCCTCTTCGTTCGTCTTGTCTGCTTGTAGATAAGACATGTCGACTCGAACGCCCCAGTATTGACTTGGGCCGAGGGGGCGACGTTCGTGGTGGAAACGATCGGTGTTGGTGATGAGCCAATTCTTGCCGTTCTTCTTATAAGTGAACATATCGACTGGGCGGTTGCCGCTACCAAGCTCAACTACCGACGTGCCTTTGATTGTCGCATTTTGCTTGATGTCACTGATCTTAAACTTGGCAATGGGAGTACAGGCAAATGAGCCAACGATGTAATCTTCTCCTTCTTCCTGATACGGGATGAAGGATTGAATTGGGGCCCGTGTTTCCCAGCGTCCGTGTGCAACGTGATATGTTTCTGTACTGTAGACTTCACCCGGTTTATTGTGAGTTAATGGCAGAGGAAGCGAATAGATTTTGCTGGAAAATTCTTCATTGCTTTGTCCGGCGGCCAGAACGCGGCCGTCGGTGAATTCCACGCCAGTGATGTTCCCAATCTTCTTTTGGTCGGCGACCGGTAAGGGGACACGTACGTACCGAGCTTTCTTGAGGTTGAGCGGAGCGAGTTTGCCATTTTCGTCAAACGTGATAATTGCGTTGAGTCCATCAGCTTTGCGTTGAACCGAGACATAAATCTTGCCACTTGCCGGATTGACGGTCATATCGGCAATGTTAATGCCGGCTTTGTCCGTTCCTAACGCAGCAGCGATTTTCTTATCCACATCATTCACTCGTTCCTTGAGTTTCTTGACCGGGCCGGTGTCCTGAGTGTCGATAGCCACGACGCTGGCTGAGCCGATATCTGCTACCAGTAAAACGCCCTGCGGAGCGAAACTCATGCGACCAATTCGGGTAATGTCAGTGTCTCCTTGTTGAACATTAGCCAGCATTGCGAGAGAGTCTTTCGTCACCGCATTGGCTTCATCAGAGGGAGAGAAATAGAGAGTGACGGCCAGTAGGACTGCCAGACAGGATATAAGCAATGGGATTCGTTTCATGAGGAAGGTCTCCGGGGAATTTAATTTCAGACTTCTATTAGGATACCGTTTCTGAGATACCGACGCTAATACTTAAGCCGAGGTTCCGGTGGATAATAAACTAAGCACTCTTCATTCTATTCCTGCATCATTCTAAAATGACAAAGTCGTGCCCGAACAGCATGGCAAAATTCAAGAAAGACGCTCACCCTTTTTCAGGCTGCTCCATGAATCAGAAATCTGCCCTGTTGCTTTTATTACTGGTAATTCCCTACTCCGTTGAAGCCCGCGAGCCATTGGATAAGCCGAACATCATTTTCATTATGGCTGACGACCTTGGTTATGGTGATCTTGGCTGTTACGGCCAGAGAGAGATTAAGACGCCCGTTCTCGACCAAATGGCCCGTCAGGGAATCCAATTTAGAAACTTCTATGCCGGTTGCACGGTCTGCGCCTCTTCACGGAGTGTGCTGATGACCGGACAGCACATGGGGCATACGTGGGTACGAGGTAACGCCGGTGGAGACCCTTCAGTGCAGACGCTGAGAAAAAACGATGTGACCGTAGCTGAACGTCTGAAGGCCGCCGGATACACAACCGCGTTGTGTGGGAAATGGGGACTGGGCGACGATTTTCCCGGCAACACCGGCTTGCCAAACGATCAGGGGTTTGACTTCTTTTACGGCTATCTGAATCAAGTGCATGCCCATAACTATTATCCGGAATTCCTCTGGCGTAACAAACAGAAGGAAATGTTGCGTAACGTCGTTCAGGGATCCGGACGGGCGTATGCAGGATTTGAGGGAGGGTGGGCAACAAAGCGAGTGGATTATAGTCACGATCTGGTCGTTCAGGAGGCCATCGAATTTATTGAACGTAGTAAGAATGAACCATTCTTTTTGTATCTCGCGTTGACCATTCCTCATGCCAATAACGAAGGAACACGCGGGACCGGCGATGGACAGGAAGTACCGGACTATGGAATCTATAAAGATAAAGACTGGAAGAATCAGGATAAAGGCCAGGCAGCCATGATCACACGTATGGATCGTGATATTGGTCGCCTCAATGATTTGCTGAAAAAGCTTGGAATCGAAAAAAACACGCTCGTTCTATTCACTAGTGATAATGGTCACCATAACGAGGGGGGGCATAATACTGCCACCTTCGACCCGAACGGCCCGCTTCGTGGTATGAAGCGGGATTTGTATGAAGGGGGAATCCGAGTGCCTTTGATTTCCTATTGGCCGGGTATGATGCCTCAAGGTGCGATTTCAGATTATATAGGTTACTTTGGAGATCTGATGGCGACTGCATGTGACCTGGCTGGCGTCGAGGCTCCGGCTAACGTTGACTCAGTCAGCATGGTGCCGGTGTTAACGGGAAAACATGGAAAGCAGCTTGATCATAAATATCTTTACTGGGAGTTTTATGAACAAGGGAGTAAACAGGCTGTACGTGAAGGAAGATGGAAAGCCATCCGGATGCCGATGTTTACCGGCCCGATTCAGCTCTTCGATCTGAGCAATGATCTGGGGGAAGCTAATAATGTTGCCGCTGAACATCCGGAAGTGGTAAAACGAATGGAAGCTTATATGAAACAGGCTCATGTTCCAAATAAGAATTGGGCACCACGTGGTGGAGTCAGGAAAAATCAGCCAGTCCCCGGAGATGGTAAACCACGCTTTTAAGAAAAGCCGACCAGGACATTGACGAATCAACCCTCTTACAGATAAGTAAACGTAAATGAAGATCAAGACCGCGATTTTATTCTTGTTATTAGCAAGTACTGTTTTGGCACAGGAACGCTTTCCCACCCTGAAAAAAACTGACTGGGGATGGTGGCGCGGACCAAACCACAACGGTGTAGCACCACCAAACGCGAAACCTCCGGTTGAGTGGGACGATAAGTCCAATGTGAAGTGGAAGGCTGAAATTCCAGGCAGAGGGCACTCCAGCCCAATTGTCGTGGGCGATCGCGTCTACCTAACGAGCGCTGATGAATCCAAGATGACTCAATATGTACTGTGTTATTCAAAAACGGATGGTGAGTTGGTGTGGAACACGTTGATGCATCAGGGCAATTTTGATCACAACAATAAGAAGAATTCGTTTGCTTCGGGAAGCGTCAGTTGTGATGGTGAGAAACTGTATGTTAGCTTTTTCCGAGATCTAAAGGTGATCACCTCGGCTCTGGCACTCGACGGTAAAAAGGTTTGGGAGCATACCTTCGATGGTTTTAAATCCCATCAGGGATTCGGTTGTTCTCCCTTGCTGTATAAAAACATGGCTATTATTGCGATTGATAATAAGGGAACTGGTGGAGGTGCCTTGATTGCACTCGATCGCGAAACCGGTGAAGAAATCTGGCGTACAGGGCGTCCTCAGATTCCCAATTACGTCTCACCGGTAATCTACAATATCAATGGTGAAGATCAGATTTTCATGGCAGGGTGTAACTTGATTGCCAGCTATGATCCCATGTCCGGAAAAGTTAATTGGCAGAAAGAAGGGACGACAGAGGAAGTGGTTGGTAATGTTGCCACTGATGGAAATTTGATTTTCAGTAGTGGTGGATATCCGAAGCGGGAGACCTGGTGCTGGAAAGCTGATGGCAGCGGTGATCTGATTTGGAAAAACACCGTTCGAACGTACGTCCCTTCCATGCTGGTGTTGAACGCACACTTATTTACGGTCACTGACGATAGCATCGGTTACATGTGGGATAAGAACACGGGTGAGGAAATCTGGAAGCAACGGCTGTCTGGTGGGTTTTCGGCGAGCCCTATTCTGGCCAATGGACATATTTATGTCTCGAGTGAAGCAGGCACGACATGGGTCTTCAAGCCAAAAGCGGATGGAGTCGAATTGGTTTCAAAGAATCAACTGGGTACCGGTCATATGGCAACGCCGGCTTTCAGCGGGAACCAAATCTTCCTGCGGACGATTGACGAATCCGGTGCGTCACGACGAGAGTGGCTGATCTGCATCGAATAAGATCTGCGTCGAAATATATGTCAGCCAGGGCCTTCTACTGTGGTGGGACGGGCCAATGCGTGCCGCGTTGTAGCGATAAATT
>DEAW01000155.1 GCA_002348315.1 Planctomycetaceae bacterium UBA2972
GATGTTCATATTGCTGAAGAAGCCACCCAAAAAATCAAAGTCGAATACGAAGTACTCGATTCAGTGACGTGGGTACTCGACGCCATGAAAGAAGATGCTCCTCTTCTGCATGATGATCTGCTGACCGATAGCATGGGCGACAAGGCGGATACTCCGAGTAATGTACCCGTGCATATGCATTTCGAAAAAGGAGATGCTGCTCAGGCTTTTGAAGATGCAGATGTGATCGTCGAACGCGAATTCAAGACCGCAACCGTTCATCAGGGGTACATCGAACCACACGCCGTCGTCGCTGATTACAACGAAGATGGGCGACTACGAATCTGGACGGCAACGCAGGGATCGTTTTCGGCTCGACATCAAATCGCTGAAGTGCTTCAGATTCCACTCGGAAATGTACTCGTCACTCCCTGTGAAATCGGAGGTGGCTTTGGTGGGAAGATTACGGTCTACCTGCAACCGACAGCTGCCTTACTCAGTAAAAAGTCCGGGCGACCAGTCCGCATTACCATGACACGAGCGGATGTTTTTGAAGCCTCCGGGCCTACTCCGGGGTCGTTCATGCGAGTGAAACTTGGAGCTAAAAACGACGGAACAATTACAGCCGGAGAAGCATGGCTGGCCTACGATGCCGGCGCGTATCCAGGCGGCATGATTGGCCCGGGGTGTATGTGTGTCTTTAGCTGCTACGACATTGATCACGCTGTTGTCGACGGTTATGACGTCTGCCTGAATAAACCAAAAACATCCGCGTATCGAGCACCAGGTGCTACGCAGGTTGCCTTTGCCACCGAACAACTGGTCGATGAATTGGCCGCCAAACTAGGAATGTGCGAGCTGGAAATACGCGAAAAAAATGCCGTCAAAGAAGGCTCACGCCGAGTCGATGGTCCGGTTTATCCACCGATCGGACTCGTCGAATGCCTGGACGCAATTAAACAAAGCGATCACTGGAAGACGCCACTGGAAGGACCTAACCGGGGTCGCGGTATCGCTGCCGGATTCTGGTTTGGTGCCGGCTTGAAGTCCAGTGCCGCCTGTACAGTAAATTCCGATGGAACGATCAACCTCATTGAAGGCTCGACCGATATCGGAGGCTCCCGAACTTCCATCGCCATGCAACTTGCCGAAGTGCTGGGACTGGAAGCCGAAGATATTAATCCTCAGGTTGGAGATACTGACACGGCCGGGTATACCGATGTGACCGGCGGCAGCCGGGTAACATTCGCCACCGGAATGGCAGCTTATGAAGCAGGTCGTGATTTACAAAATCAAATGAAAACTCTGGCCGCAGACCTTTGGGATTGTTCGGCTGATGAGATCACCATTGCGGACGATGGTTCTTTTTCGGGTAATGGCAATCAGGTCGGATTTAAAGAACTGGCAACTCAGCTCTTCCATGCCGGTGAACATCTTGTGGGTCGGGCCACGGTTGCACCAGAATGCCCAACCAATGGTTTCGGTGCCCACATCGCTGACGTTGAAGTCGATCCGGATACAGGTAAAGTCACTGTACTTCGATACACCACCATTCAGGACGCCGGGAAAGCCATTCACCCAAGTTACGTCGAAGGCCAACTTCAGGGTGGTACCGTGCAGGGAATCGGCTGGGCACTCAATGAAGAATACTTCTATAAAGATGATGACTCGATGGCCAACGCCAGTTTCCTCGATTACCGCATGCCAACGATGCTGGACGTCCCGATGATTGACACCATCATCGTCGAAACCGGGAATCCGGAGCATCCTTATGGCGTGCGTGGTGTGGGTGAAACGCCGATTGTTCCACCTCCGGCTGCACTAGCCAATGCTATTTTTAACGCTACGAATACGCGTATGACCGAACTTCCGATGTCTCCACCTAAACTGTGGAAGGCAATGCAAACCAAGTCAGAATCAGAATAACTTAACGCGAAAGCAGTTTGAATATGCCGACTGTATTTATCCCGGCTCAGTTACGCGAGTTGTCAGGCGGAATCCAGTCTGTAGAATTAGATGCTCGTAACGTACGTGAAATCGTCAATCAGCTTGAACAGCGATTTCCGGGTTTCAAAGATCGTATCTGCACTGACGGTAATATCTCTCCTTCACTGCAGGTCTCGATTGACAGTGTCATGACTTCCCGGGGGATGATTGCCAAAGTGAAACCCCATAGCGAAGTTCATTTTATTCCGGCCATCGGAGGTGGCTAATGATAAAGCAGTTTATTAATCCAACGACGCTGCCTACCGATACAACACTTACAAAAGCCGATCTAGACACGCCGTTTCTCGCCATCGACCTCGATAAGATGGACGCCAATGTCGCTCGTATTAGCCAGGGCACAAAGGATTTCAATGTCCAGTGGCGACCACACTGCAAAGGGCATAAATCGTCGATAATCGCTTCACGTTTGGTCGCAGCCGGAGCGATTGGGGCGACCTGTGCCAAACTGGCGGAAGCCGAAGTGATGGTTCGAGGCGGAGTCAACGATGTATTGATCGCTAATCTCATCGTCGGCGAGGCTAAATTAAAACGACTGGCCAACCTCTGCCAAAGTGGAGATCCCATCGTTTGCATCGATCATATGGACCAGGCCACGCCAATGAGCGAAGCGATGGTACAGGCCGGCGTCGAATGCCGAGTAATTATCGAGGTGAATATCGGACTGGATCGCGTCGGTTGCTCGCCGGAAAAAACGCTCGAACTGGCACGTCAGTTACACGCACTGCCGGGTATTCAATTTGCCGGCATTATGGGATACGAAGGCCACCTGCTAACGATTGAAGATCAGGATGAAAAGCGCTCGGAAATCGAAAATGCCTTACGGTTGCTTGCCGAGAATGCCGCACAGCTTCAGGCCGAAGGAATCCCCTGCGAAATCGTCTCCTGCGGTGGAACCGGATCTTACCTGTTGAGTCGTATGCAGGATGGGATTACCGAACTCCAGGCAGGTGGTGGAATGTTTATGGATCAATTCTATGAACAACAATGCCAGGTGACAGAGTTGCAAAAAGCACTGACCGTTACGGCCACGATCGTGGGCCGGCCAGGAGCAGACCGAGCTATTATCGATGCCGGTAAAAAAACGCTGCATGTGGAATACGAACCTGCGATTGTCGTGGGCCGCGATGACATCGTTGTAGATCGATTTTCAGCAGAACACGGTGAATTACAACTCAATGGAGATGCTCAGCAACTTAAGATCGGTGAACGAATTGAATTAGTTCCCGGCTACGCCGACATGACCTGTGTACTCCATGATTTTTTCTACGTCTTTCAGGGTGATACACTCGTTGATATCTGGCCTCTGGAAGCACGCGGTTTACTCCAGTAGCAAATCCTACATCCCTTCATTAATTAAGCCCCGGAAAGAAAATCCTGTATGCGTCACATTAAAATTCTATGTCTCGTGCTGTTGAGCGCCACGTTGCTGATACCCCTGACAACCGTTCAGGCCAAATCGCCAAAAAGTGTCTACCGGCACGTTGTCTTGTTTGCATTTAACGAAGATGTCAGCAAAGAACAAATCAAGGAAGTCGAAGATGCCTTCGGGAAACTTCCCAAACAAATCGATACCATTATCGATTATGAATTCGGCACGAATGTCAGTCCTGAAAATTTAAATGACGGATTAACACACTGCTTCTTTGTTACCTTTAAAAACAAAGCCGGATTAGAAGTCTACTTACCTCATCCAGCTCATAAGAAATTTGTGGAATTGGTCCAGGGTAAACTCGCAAAGGTCGTAGTCGTTGACTACGTATCCAAATAGCATGGAGATAAAGTTAACCATGAAGCAACGGTACCTGTACTGGTCACCGTTGCTTTTTTTCTGCTGGCTAGGTAGTGCTGAATGCCTTGGGCAAGTGCGATTCGCAACCTTCAACGTAAGTATGAACCGTTCGCAGAAAGGTGAACTCGCTGAGCAGCTTGCGACTGGAAATAACGAACAGATTACCAAAGTTGCAGCGGTCATTCGTACCGTTCGACCGGATGTCATCTTACTTAACGAATTTGACTATGCCGGTGCACAAGCTGCAGAATCCGTTTCCCATTTCCAATCAAATTACCTACAGAAACCAATCGCCGGCGTGCAGCCTATTGAGTATCCCTACGCATACACTCATTCAGTAAATACCGGCATTCCGTCAGGGTTGGATCTGGACGCCAATGGAAAGACCGATGATCCAACAGACTGTTTCGGTTTTGGAAGATACCCCGGACAGTACGGGATGGTGGTGCTGAGCCGCTATCCACTGGGAGATGTCCGTACTTTTCAAAAATTCCTCTGGCGGGACATGCCTAATAATATGCTCCCCAGACATCCGGACTCCGAGATTTATTACTACTCGCCTGAGATCATAAGCAAATTCAGACTTTCTTCAAAAAGCCATTGGGATGTACCAGTCAAAACGCCCGACGGCGTCATCCATTTTTTAGTGTGTCACCCAACTCCTCCCGTATTTGATGGACCGGAAGACAAGAACGGCACAAGGAATCATGACGAAATACGATTTTGGGCCGATTACGTGTCGCCAGAGCAAAACGCTTATTTCGTTGATGATGCAGGCGATCGTGGTGGACTGACAAAGAATCAACCATTCATTATCGCCGGTGATCTGAATGCGGACCCAGTCGACGGTGATTCCACAGATCAGTCTATTCATCAACTTCTGAAACACCCTCTGATTCAGGATCCAAAGCCTTCGAGCAAAGGTGCCAGCGAAGCTGCCAAAACACAGGGGAATATTAATACCACCCATCGCGGTAAAGCTGAATTAGATACCGGAGATTTTTCTGACCGATCCCCGGGCAATCTCAGGATCGACTATGTCCTGCCCTCGCGAAACCTGAGAGTCCATCGAACCGGAGTCTTTTGGCCAACCGCCGATAAACAAGCAGCCGCCTGGATCTCCGGCTCAGATCATCGGCTGGTTTGGCTTGATATCAAAGCAAGCAAGGCGAAGTAACATGTTGAATATTCCTACACTCCGAGCATTCGGAAGTCTGCTACTGTTGATGCTGAGTACAACTACTCTTCCAGCAGCCAAACCACATTATTCGGTAAGTCGCACAACTGATTACCTCATGATCTTTCAGGATGGCACTCCGGCGGTCGGCTATCGTATTCTGCCCAGATCTCTGGATGGAAAATATGCTCGTAACAACTACGTCGATCTCTATGATTTACAGGGTCGGGAAATCACCGAGGATTTCCCCGCAGACCATCTTCATCACCGTGGCGTGTTCTGGGCCTGGCATCAGGTTTTGGTTGGTGGGAAACAACTTGGTGATAGTTGGGAATGTCGGGATTTCATCTGGGATTCCAAACAGGTTCAAACATCGTATTCGCATAAGGGTGTCGAGCTGTCCACCACGACTCATTGGAGTTCGCCTGATTTAACCGATACGCAGGACATTCCCGTTCCTGTCGTGCGGGAAGAAACAAGGATTCTCGTGCATAAGACTCGAGGGAATTATCGACTTATTGATTTTCACATTACGATCCAGCCATTGGTCAATGACCTCCAGCTTGGTGGCTCGGAAAACGATAAAGGCTATGGGGGATTTTCACCACGTTTAAAATTGCCTGCCGATGTAAAGTTCTGGTCGACTGACGGAGTGGTAACTCCCATGCGTACAGCCGTCGAGGCAGGACCCTGGGTCAACGTCGAAGGGACGTTTTTTGAATCTGATTTGGCGCCATCCTCTTTTGCAATCATCTGTCATCCGGAAAACCCCGTCTATCCGGACAAATGGATCTTGCGCGCCAGGGGAAGTATGCAAAATGCTGCCTACCCGGGACAGCACGCAGTCGCCGTAAAGAAAGATCAACCCCTCGTTCTGCGTTATCGACTTGTCGTGCAGTCTGACGGACACAATCCAAAGCGTCTGGAAAAACTGTCCAGGCAATTCTAAACAAACAGTTCTTCGATCGGCGTGCCCATATCCGTTGTTGGTACCGGCCGGTCACCAGCAAATAGTAGCTTGCGTGGATTCGTACCTAAGGCATAGTGCATGGTGGCGTGCAAATCCGGCACTGTAATGGGCCGATCGACAATTTTCATGCCCAATTCATCTGTTGCGCCAATGGTCTTACCGTTATTGAGTCCCCCGCCAGCAAGTACAACACTAAACCCCTTCGAGTGATGTCCTCGCCCACCACCACTATCAAATCCGGCTGGTCGGCCAAATTCTGTGGAAACGACGATCAACGTTTTATCCAGCAGATCTTTCTCTTCCAGATCCAGAACAAGTGTTGATAATGCACTGTCCATCTCTTTGATCAACAGATGCTGATTGAGCTGACCGGCGTTATGAGTATCCCAGCCTGTACCGTTGACGAAATTTAGATTGTGAGAGACTTCAATGAACCGAGCGCCCCGTTCGACCAACCGTCTTGCCAGCAGGCATCGCTGGCCAAACTCTCCTCCATACGAATTTCGTAAGTCACCGGATTCTTTCTTCAATTGAAAGGCACTCATGAAATCCGGGCCGGCTAATTTTAATGCCTGTTCGATCGTCTGATCGTATTGATCAATCACCGCTGACTGTTCGCGCGCAGTGAACTCCTGACGCACTTTTGCCAGTAATTGTTCCCGGCGTTGTTGCCGACGATCCGTGATATCTCTGCCTCGACTAAATCCGCCAGGCCCTTCACTGGTTTCGGTTAAGTAGACAAAGCCAGCTTTGGTTCCCAAAAACCCCGGGCCACGTGTCACGTTTGGATATCCAATTAACACATAAGGTGGTGCCGTTTCAGCAGCCGAGCCCCGATGGTAAGCAACGGCAGATCCGATCGACGGGTAAGTGATGGTACCGGTTATTTTGCGACCGGTGTGCATTACATTCGTTGCGATCGCGTGTTCGTCAATTTCGGTATGGTTGACTGTCCGCAAAATATTGAAGCGATCGAGAATCTGACCGCACTTAGGAAGATGTTCACAAACCTGCGTGCCTTCAATGGCGGTATCGATCGCTGGATAGTAGGAACCGGGCTTCCGAGCCTTGGCATCTCCCATGGCCTTCGGATCCCAGGTATCGATGTGGCACGCTCCGCCACCCAACCAAATCATGATGATATGCTCGGCCTTGCCCGCAGGAAACGTCCAGGGCATATGCTCCAGCTCTTCTTCTCCATGTACCAGTGAGGTCATACCTGAAGCAGCAACCGCGGAGGCTGACGTTGTTAAAAAGTGGCGGCGAGTTACATCATTCATGGCAAAAACAATACTCTATCGGATGTAAATAAATTCGGGTGAATTGAATAATACCCAGACAAAATCTTCCATTCGCTCACGCCATTGACTTTCCAAATGAGGCGACTTAATGGCACCTTGCTGGACAGCCTGACGAAGCTCCGTCTTGATCTCATTGGCTCGGGGATGCAGATGATTTGACCAGGTTACCAGATTACGAGGCAACCGTCGGGACCAGCGAATACGATGGGCTTCCTCATCGCTGAGTTCCACTAATCTCGTATCAAACCCTTCGGAAAGTAGCTCCCGAAACAATGCATACTCGGACGACGACGGCTGACGACTCAGAATACGAAGATAGGTCTGCTTTATGAGCTGATCAACAGAGGACGCTTGCCGAGCCGCCAGAGTAAATTTGCTAACCATATCAAGTCTGGCATTATCGCGTAGCAACAAACCATTATTCATCATGGCCGGCTGCATCACATTCGGCGAGGACTCTCGTCGGTTAATCGGCCCCTGCCGCGCTCCAACCCATCCGAATGCCTGCAGTGTTGATGAAAAGGGCTGGGCAAAAGGAAGTGATAAACTTGGCCGATCTCGCTCATTGGATAAGGAAGCAAACTGCCATGCTCGTGTTGGATGACCTAGATGCAGTGAATTCTTAAAGCTTCGAGCACCATCAATATCGAGACTCATGGGGCCCGCATCGAAGGGTCGACCAGATGCGACGAATAAAGAATCGACGATTTGTTCAGCCGCCATTTGCCGACGCACGGGGCCGGGGAAAGATTTGAGTCCGCTTTCGGGGAGATCGACACTCTGGCGTTGATAGGTATGAGAACTGAAGATCATCCTTGCTACATGCTTGAGGTCATAGCCATTCATGGCCAGCTCGCGTCCCAGATAATCGAGCAGGTGCGGATCGATGTTCGTGCCATGCTCCCAATCTTCCACCGGTTCCACAATGCCGTAGCCAATCGTTTGTCTCCATAATCGATTCACCAGAACTCGTGGAAATCTCAGGTTTCCGGGATCTGTGATCTTCTGTGCGAGGACTGCACGGCTATCTGATTTACCACGTACTAAATCAGCGGGGAGTCGCTGGGTACCTAGTTCAGTAAAAGGCCATTGAGGCGCAACGGCAGCTCCGGGCTTAAGTGTGATCGGCACATTAGGGATTGGGCCATCAGCACTAACGACCACAGTACTCGTCTTCGGTACACTTTCTTCTTTGCGTTTTAACATGGCCGCCAGTGAGAACAAATCCTTTTGCGTCACTTCATGAAAAGGCGCGTCGTGACAACGAGCACACTGCATTTGGATCCCCAAAAAGGCCTGTCCCAGAATATGAGCTTTCGCCGCCAGCGGTACATCATTCTGAGACGCCACCGCAAATCCAGCGGGACCACCATAGAAACGACTACCCTCCATCATGATCAGTTCGGTAACAAATCGATCCATCGGTTTATTGTCGAGGAGGGACTCATGAATCCAAAAGCGGAATGGACCCGTGTTGTTAAGTGTTGGATTGACGATATTAGGATTCTCTGCCAGCACATCCTGCCAATACGAGGTCCAGTGATCCGCCCAGCCAGCATGCGATAACAGATAATCAATCGCCCAACTCCGGGCATCTTCGCCGGCCGCCTGCTTAGCCTGAAAGGTTTCGATTAACGTCAGGTCGGGAATCGTGCCGATCGTATCTAGGCTTAAACGACGCAGGAATGTCGCATCATCGGTTAACTCGTTGGGTTCCTGATTCGATTCAAAAAGCTGGCGGTTCACAAACTGATCGATGGGATTATTCATGGCGTCGGGAAAGTGATTCCCGGGGTTCGAAACGGGTTTATAAGTACCCACAATTCGTCCCGCCCAACTATGACGTTCCTCCCAGTAGGATTGTTCACTGGTGGATACCTCCCGTCGATGCTGTTTATCCAACAATGCAATTTTGGCGGCCTGTTGTGCCATGAAATCCGGCCACTGCTGATCCGTTAATTCGGCACTTAACGTTGCACTGAGAATCCTAAAGTCACCATCCGGCTCACCGATACAAACGGCTGTTTCCCCCGTTTCCGGACGGCGATTGTCATGACCGACAATCATCTCAAATCTGACTAAGTGTTTCTTTCCGTCACCTTCGATGGCAAGAATGACTTCTTTTTCACCTCGTGGTAATTCTCGAATGTTAGGAGCTTGATCGCGCGTGCGTTCAAAGATTTGACCGTGACCGTTTCCGGGGATATTAAAGAACGGCACAGATGCCTGAAGTTCATTATCGATAAACAGCCGAGCGCCATTGCGAGCTCTAATAAGAATTCTCTGAGGCCCTGGCGGCAGCGTTACATAACCATACGCGCGTACGAGAAACGATGGCGAGCGGTCGATTTTAATCGCCTGTTCGTTGTACTTATTAGGAATCCGGAAAAACTCAAATGCATCGGCGTGGTACGTCAGCGTACGACGGGCTCGTCGAAATTGAAAAGTGTTATTAGCAACGCCTTCCCATACCTCAACCAGAACCTGATTGTCCGGGATTACAGAGGGGTCGAAGGTGGATTCGTTGCGGAAGTAAGAGTAACGTTCGGCAATCGATTCAGCAGGCAACACTTTTCGGTAGATTGCTATTTCATCCACGGCCCCCATCAACGTGCTTGCCGGTTTACTTGACAGAGCAGAGCCGATCCAGAGTTGATCGTTATCGACAACCGGCGCGGTCCCGGTATCGCCTGCCAGATCCCATTTGCCTTTGACGGATTTCCCATCGATGTAGCCCTGCAGGCTACCGGTTTTTCCAAACGTATAGGTCACCGCAATATGATGCCAGCCATCGCTTACACCCACGTTCATTTCGGAAGTCCAGCGATGGTATTCCTGCTTTCCTGTTTCATCCACACCGCGGTACAAGAAGGAAATGGCTGCGTTTTCGTTAAGACGCAGGGCGTAGTTTTGATTTTCGGCTGGAAAGCCCTGATTTCCCGTGCGTCCTTTACCCACGATATAACGATATCCCCCGATACTCCAAACCTGTACCCAGGCTTCGATCGTGATGGAGTCACCGATGGTAAAGTCGAGTGGGCTCTGGTCGCCGGGATCGTCCACTTCGATGTGTCCTGCCGCGTTGGGAATCTCTAATGCCTCATTGCTGTCCTCGCCAAACTTTGGATGTTCAGGGGCCCGGGGGCCTATCGAAGCTTCGATTTCGCCGATCAGTTTCCCTTTGAGTTCGGCGTGTTGAGCCACAGAGTTTTTTATGAACTTCTGAGCATCAAGGTTCATTCGCCAATACGCGATCGGCTGATCCTGCATTACCAGCTTGGGATAGAAGTCGGCAGAATAGGATTTCTTTTCACCAATCTCCTGGGCCTGAATGCCGGTCAGGAAACCTGAAAGCAGGATTAAAGCGATGGTGTATCGTAGTAAATTGGTCATACCTCTCATTATAAATGCATCATGTATATCGCGTTGTTGAAAATCTCTTTTTCCGGAAAAACCGGAGTAATCCTCAACTATTGCGCAGTTTACAACCGATGACAGGCAATGTAATTACCCGCTGCATGTGGGTGTTAAACTACGAAGGATAGACGAACTCTTCCGGCAACGGAAGAAACACAAAGGGCAATCATCTCGTCTTTCTTTCGTGGGCCTTTACCCCCCTGAGACCTTACAGAGGACGGAGTCTCTGTACGCATGGATTCTATGTGGCAGTTTTGCGCACATGGGAAACATGGACGCCGCCGGTGCGCCGTGGTCTCCTCACAATCATGGAGGATTGTATGGAAAAACTAAAAGTCTCCGAAGATGTTGTCCAACTCTGGCTCGATTTCAAAGAGGATACTTCCCAGGAAGAACTCAGAAACCGGCTAATGGAACGGTACTTCTCATTGGTGAGGTATCATGCCGAACGAGTCTGGTCACGTCTACCTGACGGAGTAGAATTGGATGACCTGATTAGTGCAGGAACATTCGGTCTAATGGATGCAATTGAAGCATACGACCTGTATCGTGGCGTTAAGTTTGAAACTTACTGCGTACCACGTATTCGAGGTGCAATGCTTGACGAACTACGCAGCATGGACTGGGTACCTCGACTGGTCAGATCCAAAGCGACCAAGCTTTCAGCCGCTACTAAGCGTATGGAAGACAAGTTGGGTCGCTCACCAACTGAAACAGAATTGGCCGAGCACATGGAACTCACTGTTCCGGAACTCGAAAAAATGATGCGAGATGCCAATGCTGTATCGCTTATCAGTTTGAACAAAAAATGGTATCAAACCGATAGCGAAAAGGATGTCAGTGAAATCGACATCCTGGATGATAAGAAAGGTGAAGATCCCACTCAGCGAGGTCAAAAATATGACCTGTTGAGACTGGTCACCAAAGGTCTTAGCCGCAACGAAAGACTCATTATCATTCTCTATTACTATGAAGAAATGACCATGAAAGAGATCGGAGCCACTCTGGATCTCAGTGAAAGCCGGGTGAGCCAGATGCACAGCAGTCTGGTGCAGCGATTGCAAAAGCAGTTGCGTAATCGCCGCGCAGAATTCGCAGCTTAGTCATTTTTAACTACATAAAAAAGAGCGAGGTGTTAAAGCCTCGCTCTTTTTTTGTGCTGTCGGATGGGCTGTTATTTAGTAATAACAAAATCAGCTTCCATCGCTTTGGTAATCGCCGTTTGGACTTCTTCAAGATGGGCGCCACTATAAGCGTCAAGCTTATCCTGATTGGCTTCCTGGAAAGCTGCGATTCGGTCAGCCAGAGCACGTAACTGAGCACGCGACAGGTTGGAAATCGGCTTGAACGACTCGTTGGTACCATCGTTGGTCATGGCCAGATCGATTAGACGATTGACATGTTCCCGCTGCAGGTTGCGACGCAGGCTGGAAATAGCAGGCTTACGCACATTCGTGGCAGCTTCCAATGGCGCCCCTAATTCTCCCCAAATCGCTCCGGTGACGGTATCCAGAACTTCTGGAATCGTCAAAGCATCCTGATCGGCGGGAATGCGGAATTCGTTGTCATAAACGCGACGTAGTGTCGTGGGATTAAGTACGGAGGTCAGCGTGCTGGCCTGGATCGCACCAACCCGGTCATGAATCGGCCAGTCGTAATCACGCATAGCACGGCTTACCGAACCGTCTAACGACTTGGTCGTCGTCATGCGTTCCAACAGCTCCGGAGTAAGCGCGTAGATTTCATCGCGAAAAGCAGTTTCCACAACAAACTTCAAGGCCGCTCGCTGCTGCTCAACAGGAACAACCTGCAGAGGAGCGCGATTGCCTTCATCACCCTTTTTATCACGCAGCACATGAACACCACCAATCCAGTTTGCCATCATACTGATCGCACGAGCCTGCATGGACAAGGTGATTTCATATCCTCGGCGAGCCTTTGTCCAGCTATCGCCATCTTTGACGAATTTTTCCAGAATCTGACTGCGGTGATGCGTTGCCAACTGGATTTGCTCCTGAGCAAAATTCAATGGATCTTTACCGTAGTCGTAACGTCGCGCAAGTGGGTCCGGTCCGCTGGTATCTTCATCCGTTGCAAATTGCAATTTCGGATCAGTAACCCGAGCCAAAATCGGCTTGAGGTCTGAAGTAAAGGAATAACCATATTCGATGGCCCAGTAGTCATAAGGACCAACGCCGAGCATGGCGTAGTCGCCCTGAGCATCGCCAGCATCGAATCGAATGTTAGTCGGGGTGTAATCCATCACTGAGCCAACAATGGGTTTTCCCTGATTGGCTGCTGTATTGATTTCATCCAGTGTGTAGGCTGCGGAAGCTTTAAAGTTATGACGCAGGCCAAGCGTATGTCCCACTTCATGAGCAACCAGGTGATAGAGTTGAGGTCCGATGAAGGATTCAGGCATACCGTCAAGAATGACATCATCTTTTTTCTCGGCCGGCTTGTCGCCATCTTCTCCGCCTTCTTCACCTTCTTCACCTTCTTTGTCATCCAGAGCTGCAATCTGATGAGCCATTCGCATGACGGCGACATCAAAGGCCATACCGCGAGCGGCCAGACAGGCCCCATTCACCTGAGAGGTGCGACCGATCAATCCATCGTATTCGTCATCACCAAGTAAGGTACTGTCTACTTTTGTAAGCGGATGACCACTGAAAGGCTCACTACTCATCGCTGCATGCTTATTCATCAAATGAGCACGATGAGAAGGATGTGCAAACGAAACTCGTGGATCCCATTTAGGATTTTTTGCAATCCAACCAAGCGTTTCGGCACTGTAGCCTTCCATCATGATGCGAGGCAACAGGCTATCGAATTCATATCGGAAGTGTCGAATCCAACCGTCTGTAAGAATGATGTCGGCATCAAGTATTTGCCCTGTGTTGGGATCAACGCGACTGGGGCCGATTGCTGTCCCAACGTCGTTATTCAACCAACGTACAAAGTTATATCGTACGTCTTCCGGGTCTTTATCCATATGAGCACCGGTTTGAGCGTCCTGATAATAGACTTCAAGAGCGTCGGTAATACCAATCTTCTCGAAAGCATCATTCCATGCCAGCACGCCATCACGCACCCAGCGGCGGTATCGTACCGGTGTGGTGTGTTCGATGTAGAAAATAATCGGATTCTTGGGAGGACTAATCTTCAGGCGTGGATCACGTTTTTCAAGGTGCCAGCGATTGACGAATCGGACCTTTGTCTTGTCATCATCGTATTGTCCCAAATCGCTAAACGAGGTTGTAAAGTATCCCACCCGATCATCCGCCATGCGGGGACGATAGCCTGTCTTAGAATTCAATTCTGAAATGCTGTAGTGGATCGAAGAGAGTTTGCCGGATGAGGTTGGCAACTCAAATGCCAGTTCTACATTAAGAGGGAAGGCTTTTGCTTTTTGCAGTTTGTACAAGCCAGTCAATTCCTGGTTGCGGAATTGTGGGCCAAAGAATTTCGTGGCCTTTCCGACGAGCAGATAGTCAAGGTCGACGACAGGTCCACCGCCGGGACCAATGGTCACGATGGGAACGTTGAGAATCATACTGTCCGTGAATAAACGATTTACTGAAGCGGACGATTCCGGGTCACCCGAAGCTCGCGTTTCGAGATCCGGAGCGATCAGTGCCAGACGATTGTTGTATCGTCGCCAGTACACATACATTTCACCCGACTGTAATCCGGCATATTTATCTCCACTGGCAACGGTCAAAGCGAAGAAGTATCGCTTGGTTGCATAGTTGGGAGGGAGTTCCGCGTAGACGTTTCCATCCTTCGAGCGGACATACAATGTGTACATGCTCTTGGCACCGTCAGCAGTGGAAACAACTTTCTCATATCCGTTGAGTACTTGACTGTGAGGTGGATACTCAGGTTTGGGAGCGGCAGGTGCGTCCTGTGCGAGCAACGGTTCTACCAGCAAAGTAACCATGAGAAGCATGGGCAGAGAGGATAAGTATTTCATAGGACCTTTTCCAACGAGTTAATCAATACACGCAGACACTGCGCAATTTAGATTTCCCTCTAGGATAGTTCACATTTTCCGCTGTGAAAATGTAACGATCGGTAAATATAGAAAAGATGCGTTATTTACAACGATTAATCGATACAACCCGAAATATATTACCAGACAGCATTTAAGTCTTGTATTTCAGCAGGATTGACTACTTACCGATTCGTTTCAGGTAGGCGAAGTAACTACCCCTCACCTTTCCATTCTCCAATTCCATTTTAGTTAGCAGGTCATTGGCGCCCGCTTTCAACTCGACTTCAAAAACAACAGATTTAGCTCCGGCAGGAATCTGCTGAGAGACCTGTTGGCCACCTATCTCAATCGTAGCCTTGACTGCGTCCATCTGCTTGTCTTCCTGACGAGGCCAACGACGTAGTTCGACACGATACTTACCATCCTCGGCAACTTCCAATGCCCAGTAGCCATTGCCAACAGATCCATTGCGAACATGATTTTGATGCCACGGAGTGTTGGTGTTGTTTGTGTGCCAGTCATGAGAGTGCAATAGAGATTCGGGCTGAGCTTTATAACCTATTCCGATTCGTACCGTCATATCGAAAGACGGGGACAAACTCTTCCACCAGGATTCGTAGGCATCTGAAAGTTTCTTTGCTACGTCCGGATGCTGATCGAAGATATTGTTTTGCTGTGCCGGATCCGCTTTGATGTCATAAAGCTGGTTCTTGTTCAGCAGTCGCCAGCGTTCTGTCATCACAGCATAGTTGCGATATTTCTCCACGTTTTCAACTCGCTGAGAATGAACGGTCAGAATTCTATCTCGTAATGCCTCCTGATCTCCGTAAAGAATCGATTTGAGACTTTCACCATCTCGTTCACTCGCACGTACATCTTCCAGATTGCAGAATTCTGCGAGTGTTGGGAGGATGTCGATATGGGCACACAGAGTGTTCACATCGCGGCCGCCTGTGAGTTTTCCGTTGGGCCAGCGAATGAACATAGGGACTCGATGGCCACCATCAAAGTTAGAGCCCTTACCAGCTCGCATGCCAGCATTGAATCCCTTCCAGGTTCCGGTCTTGGTCGGACGCCAACCTGCAGCACTACCATTATCTGTTGTGAAAATCAGAATCGTGTTGTCCACCAGATTGAGCTCGTCGAGTTTGGCCATCAACCGGCCCATGTTCTCGTCGATATTCTCGACCATGCCGTAGAATTCACTTTGTGGTGAACCAACACCTTTCTCTTTGTAGGGTGCTGAGTATTTTTCATCGACCAGATAAGGGCCGTGAGGAGCATTGGTGGAAATGTATGCAAAAAACGGCTTTCTGCGATTTCGTTCTATGAACTTTAAGGCATCGTCGAACCAAACGTCGGTACAGTAACCTTGTTGTGCTTCCGGTTTTCCATTGCGCCAATAAGTATCATCGAAGTAATCATTGCCCCAATAGTCCGGGCCCTGCCCCACTCCACCGCCGCCATGAATGAAGGTGTAATCAAATCCCTGATCCTGAGGGCGAACAGGATAGTTGTCTCCCAAATGCCACTTCCCAAACATGCCGGTATGATAACCACCATCACGAAATACTTCGGCGATCGTGTATTCCTGAGTATTCATCAGGCTACGGCCCATAATGGTATGCCAAACACCGGTACGCGTTGAATAACGCCCGGTCATTAACGCGCTGCGAGTGGGCGAGCAGGTGGGATCCACATGGTAATCGGTTAGACGTACGCTCTGAGAATGCAAAACATCCAGATTAGGAGTCTGCAACATGGTGTTGCCGTGTGCTCCAACATCGCCGTACCCCTGATCGTCTGTGATGACCACAATAACGTTTGGTTGGCCATCTTTGGCAATGGCTGGCAGCGTCCAGGCTGCTACGACGAGTAAAATCAAAAAGCGACGCATGATGGTCTCGCTGGATGGAGGATTGAAGATTTAACTTCAATCAGTGTACCACAGCGAGAAATGCTTGAAATCCGGGCGAACGCTTTTAATGATGCTAATCGCGCGAGGCTAGTGCCACACGCATTAAATAGTAGGCCAGCGTCAGGAGCGTTGTTACCAGGGCGGCAACATAGGTCATGGCGGCTGCCCCCAACACTTTGTCCATGCCATGACGCTCTTCAGGGTAAATGATTCCGGCGTCAACAACGATCTGTTTCGCTCGCTTGGTCGCATCAAATTCAACCGGAAGTGTCACCAACTGAAATAACAGTACTAAGCTAAAGAGACCTGCACCCACATAGACTACGGTCTTGCCGATACCGACACCGCCCGAAGCGGATAACAGGATGATACCGAGGACCATGACGAAGTAGCCAAGCGTGTTTCCGATAGAACAGAGCGGCACCATTTTTGAACGAAGTCGCAGGGGACCGTAGTTGGTTGCGTCCTGTAAAGCGTGTCCGGCTTCATGAGCAGCAATTCCAATCGAGGCCACGGAAGTTCCGTGATACACCTTTTCAGACAGTGCAAGCTGTTTGCTTACGGGGTTGTAATGGTCTGAAAGTAAACCGGCGGTTTGCACCACATCAACGTGATGCAAACCTGCTCGGTCCAATAACATTCGTGCTGCCTGAGCTCCGGAGTATCCATTCATAGATCCAACGCGCGAGTACTTATTAAAAGCAGCTTTCACTCGCATGCTGAAAAATCCCGAGATCAGGATCGATGGCAGTAAAACGTAAATTATGTACTGGTAATCGTAAAACACGGTATGTTCGTCCAATTGAGGAAATGGAAGGTTGGTTAAGCTAAATCTATCTTACGCGGTTTAGCCTTTGCTTTCTTCCCCAAAGTGATCGTTAACAGGCCATTGATCAGCTTGGCATCAATCGAATCTGCATCGATCGAGTTTGGCAACTTGTATTCTTTCCGGATCGTACCATGTCGCTGACATCCAGAGACAAGATTGCCTTCACGATCGTCCGGCACTGACCGCTCTCCTTTAACTGACAGAGTGCCCGTCGGGAGAACTTCGATCGAAATATCTTCCTGAGCGAATCCGGGTAGTTCCATTTCCAGAACAAATCCGGCATCCTGCTCCCAAATCGAAACATTCGGTTCCAGGGTGGGCTGGCTGGCTTGATTGCCACGAGTTTCTAAACCAAAGACTCGATTCATTTCGTCCTGCAGCCAATTTAATTCAGCGTGAAAAGGACTTTTGCGTGTAATCAACATAGTAGTAGCCTCCTTTGATTCGGCATTGAATATTTACTACCACCCAATAATGCACACCCCATGCCAAAACCCGTGCCACCCACTCGAAATTCCTCCATTCCCTCCTCCGATGAGTGCCACCCACTCATTCGGTTTCTCCTATTTCTTTTTAAAATCTATAAAACAAGTGATTTCGTTTAATACTCCTCACCCTGTTACAACTCAAAAATGACTGCCGATCGAAAGAAATTCCCGGCAAGAGTGAATCTCAGCGAGTGGGTGGCACTTATCAAATACGCCATTTAGGCATTTTAATATGCCATATTGGCATTTACAGTTCTGTGTTTAACTCCACCCATTATGACTATCTATAGATCTTCG
>DEAW01000180.1:0-6981 GCA_002348315.1 Planctomycetaceae bacterium UBA2972
GGATTCTCAGCTTGCGGTCCGGGAGTTTGAGTTGGCACAACAGCCTGCGGCTGCTCTTCACCTTGAACCAGGGTAAAGAAACCAAATGTAACCAACGCGATCAGAATAGTAACTGTAACTTTCATGTTGTGATTCCGTTCACAATTGAATTCAGTAAGGGGGCGTCAAAATTATAGAAGGAATTGATTCACGTAATCAATGGAAGCTACGTGTTTCAGTGTATCGTTTTGGCGATTTTGCGTCCTGTCACGCTAAGGGGATATTCAGTTAACTCGTGAGGTTGAACCCATTTTTGACTAACGGACGATTTTGGACGACGTCCCGCTACGCTAGCTTGATAACAGTTCAGTGAAATGCGGTACTTGGTAACACCATGTTTAATTCGAGTGAGCCATTGAAATTCCGATCCTTTACAGCGGGTCAATTTCTTTAGCTGCCCGGAAATCTCTTTCGCTTCTGTTTGATTCGGCCGGGCAGGTTTTTGAATTTGATATTCAAAGCGAGGGAAGTCCCACAGACCTTCCCAACGTTCGCCCGGGGCGCATTGTCGAATTAGAATGGCATTCGAGGATTCATCCCGCAGAACAATTGCGATTTCATGCAGTTGCTCGTACTTCGTTTTCTTCTTAGGTTTCGGAATTTCGTCCCAATTTCCAATGTCTCTTGTTGGGCAAATGGATTTGAGTGGACAGGCGGTACAGTGAGGTTTTTGTGGAGTACAAAGGAGTGCTCCGACTTCCATGAGTGCCTGATTGAAATCGGAGATGTGTTTGCGTGGAAGAATCCTCTCGGCAAACGCCCAAAAACGTTTTTGAGAATCGGATCCCATGACGTCGTCCGGGTGTTGTAACAGCCGAGCGAACAGACGGTTTGTGTTGGCTTCGACGATCGGTAACCGTTGATTTGTTGAAATGGATAGGATCGCTCCTGCTGTATACCGACCCACTCCAGGTAAGGCCAGCACAGCATCGAAATTCGTAGGGAATTCACCGTCATGTTCATCTCGGATGATTTGAGCTGCTGCGTGTAATTGCCGAGCTCGGCGATAATATCCCAACCCTTCCCAGTACCGCAGCACCTCTTGCTGTGGAGCATTGGCCAGCGTTGTAACATCCGGGAAGCGTTCAAGAAATCGATTAAAGTAATCGATCACGGTGGCTACCTGAGTTTGCTGGAGCATGATTTCACTGATCCAGCTGCGATAAGGGTGTAGCTGGTGCCGCCAGGGAAGATCCCGAGCGTGTTTTCGATACCAACGTAAAATATTGGTTCGTAGTTTTTGACGCCATGCGGCTTCCGGAAACTCATACGAAACATCGGGCTTGTTGGTCATTTCCAGCCCTCGGAGATTTCGACGGTTGCCATTTTCCTGCCGTTTACGCTGAGAAATGTTAGCAGATACTTAATCATGGCATCGCGTATCGCCGGGCGTGCCATCTGCCAGCTAATGGCTCCCGCTTTCTCTTGCTCAACCCGAATGATATGTATTCCGAACGGAGTTTCTACAAGCGGGCTGATCTGTCCGGGCTTGAGTGCGAATGCTGCTTCGTTAAAAGTGCGTGGCATAGCACCTCCAAACTTAATCCAACCGACTGCTCCTCCCGTCTTCCCGGTCGGGCTGTCGGAGTATTTCCGCGCGGCATCCGGGAATTCGATGGTACCTTTACTTAACTGCTGTAATACATTTTCTGCCAATTCCCGAGTTTGAACGAGTGTTCTGTCTTGCTGTTGATTCGTATGCAATAGAATCTGCGAAACCTGGAGTTGTGTTCCATCGAACTGTGACCGATTGCGAAGATAAAAATTCTCGTAATTCTTGTCGTTGAGAAATTGATTGGAGTACTTAGGCCAGGAGATCTGCCAGGCAATACGATGGTGCAATTCTTCGCGGTTGATGTGTTTTTCCTGTAAGTATTCCTCGATGGACTGTTGTTTTAAAGCGAGTCGTTTTTCCAGTTGGATGACTCCCAGTTGAATATCATCAGCACTGGCAGCCTGATCAATCTGCGTCAGGTACGCCAATGCCAGCCGTCTTTGGATCGCACTTGTTAACACCTGTTTTCGCAGTCGCTGGTATTCGGGCGAGTTCATGGCCAGATCACCGGCAAGTAAATTGAGCTCTTCAAGTAACGGTTGTTCAAAAATACGATCATCGTTGACGCTTGCTACCACGACCTCATTGTTGCTTTCAGCCTGGGCCTGGATCTCATACTGAATCGCATAAACTGTGACCAGCACTGTTAGCATCCCGGCGACTCGAAGATACGACTGAAGATTATGGAAGTGGAATAGCATTGAGTTCGAACTCCACTTCTTTGTTTAGTAACAGTGCAGGTGTGTGGTAATTAAAGGTCATACGGGCGAGCTCCGCCTGCGTATCGAAGGTGTAACGGTAAGTAACAGCCTGCTTCTTTTGAGCGATGGTTTCCCGACGAGGCTTGAGCGCAAGTTTATTTCCGTCACGGGTTAAGTAAACCAGATTACGATTGGTCCAACCCCGATGTGATTCGAATGCATTGCCAGCATCTCTGTAATGGATATCTAATTCAACAATTGTCTGTTGGTCGGTTTGTCGAACGCTTTGTACGGTCACCGTCACTCCTGCCCGTCGTTGTTGCTTTGGAAATGAAGAGCTGGCTTCTAATTTGGAGAATTCAAAATGCTCTTTGCGACCAGGCACCATGGCTGAGATTGTACCGGTGACAGTTTGCAGTTGCCTGGCAGTTGTTCGAGGCAGAGTGAAAGGGATCTCTAATTCAACCAACGGCGCCGTCCCTTCTACATTGAGTGTTTTTTCACCGTCGATTAACGGAGTGATTTCATTGCCGGCATCATCCACAGCCTTCAGCTTCTCAGCGGTCATCGTGAGATAGAGCGGGCGTACACGTGGCTCCCAACCAACGTGTAGGGTCAACGTGCACGCACTGGCATTGGGAAACCGTAGATCCTTACTCGAATTAACTTTGACCACAGCGATCCGGAACGGACCGGTGTAGTCTGCCTGATTAGTGCGTGCAACGGCACCAGCGAGTGCAGGTTTGATGAGAATTTGATTTGGATGAGGTGCGAAGTAAGGCTCCGGTTCCAGACCGGATTGATCCAGAATCTGATCCAGTGCCTGATGGAACGGGACTTTTTCTAAATCGAGTTCGAGTGTGTTTCCAAATTCTCGCGAAGTCACGATCAGATTGCCGGTTTGTTGCTCGAGCTCTTGAAGCACGTCATGCAACCGAAAGGTGCCGGTCAGCGAGACCAGGGAACCGGAAGCCGTTTGAATCGCCACGTCTTCATAGAGTTTTTGGCGAATTCGGTCGAGACGCGTGCGAACTTCCGATGAATAAGGTTCTAAATCCGTTGGCAGCAAGTCCAGTACTTTGGGGCCTCGATCAATCAGCGCCTTTTCTGCCTGCTGTCGTTGCTGGAGTTGAGCACTATCTAAAAACTGGACAGCCCGCTGCACAAAATTCCGTAGTGACGCATCCTGATTCGGATTGGTCGACGAAGTTGATTGAGCATTGACGGCGGCACTGGTCAGGATCAGTGCGACTAAGGGTAGAAATCTCGAACGGCACATAACTTTATTATACGTCGAGCGAATTGCGGCGGCTGACAATTCCAGAGATATAGATGTCGTCATCGATGGATTCGACTTTACGTTGGGTTAACTCGATGGCATCGCTCATTTGCTCGATTCCCTGACCACCAATAGGAGTCGGCGCGTCAGCCGAACCGACAAATTTAGGTGCGATAAAAATGTGAGCTTCATCGAGTAAGTGTTGATCGAAGCAGGTGCCGAGTAACCCGGCACCACCTTCGACCAGAAGGTTAGTGTAATGGCGTCGGCCAAGTTCACCTAACAGCTCGGTTAAAATTGAGTCATTACTGCTAAATGTAAGAACTTCGACATCGTGTTGGCGTAACTCCTGTAGATAGCCGGGGTTTGCATCGGGGCCTGCTGTAACGATGACGGGCTGATCTGCAGCAGACTGAACAAGCTGTGAGTCCATACTGAGATTGGGATTACGAGCCACAACGATTCGAGTCGCCTTCCGAATACCAGTCGGACGAGCGGTCAGTAGGGGGTTGTCCACTAAGGCAGTCTGATGTCCGACGACGATTCCATCAACTCGCCCACGAATCTGGTGCACAATTTCACGCGAGCGTTTGCTCGAGATCCATTGACTCGAGCCTTTGTGTGTAGCGATTTTCCCATCGAGCGTCATGGCCCATTTGCCAATAACCCACGGTCGCTTTTCAGTTTGGCTGAGAAGGTAGGGAGCGTTAAGTTGCTTGGCATTATCTTCGGCAACGCCGACGGTCACTTCGATTCCAGCGTCTTCAAGTTGGGAAATTCCTCGTCCATCTACTTCAGGAAACGGATCACGCATGGCAACGACCACTCGTTTTATTCCCGATTCGATGACGGCTTGGCTACAGGGTGGAGTTTTGCCGTGGTGACTGCAGGGTTCGAGGGTTACATATAAAGTCGCATCGGTAAGGTCTTGAGAATCTATTTGTGTAAGAGCGTTTACTTCGGCATGTGCCTGACCGTATTGCTCATGCCAACCTTCGGCGATGATTTGCTCATCCTTAACAATGACACACCCCACCATAGGATTGGGTTCAACGGCTCCCTGTCCTCGATGCGCAATTTCCAGAGCGTATTGCATCCATCGCAGATCGATTTCGCTGGTCATGGGAAATTACCTTGTTGAGGTTTCTAATCGGGAATCCAGAGTCCGGAGCCTTCAGACTCTCCGCCAGAGGGAGATTCTGAACCAGGCGTCCAAACGCCGCCATCGTTTCCGGCAGCAGGTGCCGCTCCGGGTACGGCTCGTGAGCCATCCGGATTCATGACGCCCATTTGGACAAGCAGTCCGTATAATTGCTCGGCGATACCGGGTTCATTGATGTGATCGGTTTCCAGCTTTCGGATAATATCTGATGCGGCCTGAGCCTCCTGGTTAATCAGTCTTAGCGGGACTTCGCGAAGTAACCATGCGGCCGGTGATTCATCCTGTGCGATCGCTGCCGCTTTGGCCTCTTCGACAAGTGCCAGACGATCTTCTATCGTCTCGCGTGTATCCAGCAATGCCGCATAGACGTCAGGAAGGTTGACGTGTTCCGGCTTTTCGTCTCGAGCTAAGATCTCTTCGGCAGCCTGAATGAAGCCGCGTCGGAAACCAACAAAGAAACACCGCTGATAAACGTCCCCGAGCTGTTCTGTGGATAGTTTGGTCACATCGTAGCGAGCGAGGCGGATATCCGGGACCTGATTGAGATCAATCTCCGAGGGATCAGCCGTTTCAATGGGGGAGAGCCCAAGCGATGTACGGACGTCGTCCAGTGTCGCCTGGTGGTCCCTGCACTGTAGATTGGACTCGAGGATTAATAGACATGCGTCTAGTTTGATACGAGCTTCAAAGTCGACAGATGCCTCCTCGGGTGTCACTCCACCAAGTGCCGCCAGCTTGATTTTTGGGAAGACTGTTTGCAGGCTGTGTGTCCGGTGTTCAAGCGAGAGTTCCTGGATTGTTTCCTGAGGTGTGTCTTCCGGAAAGACAGGATTCCAGGCCATCGTGTCGGTCAAAACGGGAACTTGCGAAATTTCATCCGAGGCTTCCTGCTTACCAAGGTTTCCGTCGGTAATGTCGACCAGGATATTGCCAGCTCCTTCTTCACCTCCGATGGAACTGGGAACCAATTCAATGCGGGCATCACGGTCGGTTTGTTTACCAAACAGATAGACCGAAGCGATCCCGGTAGGGACGTCTTCCAATGACAGCTCGACGCCGCTTTCCGGTTGGGCACGATCGGTCAAAACAAAAATCGCACGTGGAGGCGGATTGTCCGGGTCGTCGTTGGAAAAACCGGGCGAAGGCACGAGACGAGCCTGGTCGCTGGCAACAAGCATTTCCTGAATCAAATCCAGATCGGTGACCGAGTAGGTGATTCGATGAATGGGTTGCACATCCGGATTGGATTGGTTTTCGAGCATTTGGGCATAAGCCTCTGCTTCGATGGCTTCATCCGAAGCTGAATCTAGACAAGCGATGTATTGCCGCCAGACATCGGCTCCCTCATCCTGCCCCAGATAGGTATTCAAGACTGCGGCCGCTTTGAGTAGGTGCGTGTCGTTAGGATGTTCATCAAGCAGGTCTTCGACTTTGTCCAAGGCCAAAAACCAAGCGCCCCGTCGTGAGAGCTCGAAGATTTCTTCATAAGTGTCGGCATAAACCGCCTCTTCAGATTTAGGTGGAAGCGGCAAGCGTTGCTTAAGTAGCAGAGGATAGTCTGGATTCTGAACAAACTGAAACATTCTCATCACAGCTTGCTGATTCCCGCGTGAAATCGCAGAGCCCAACGTGAGATGAGAGAACGCTGCGAACAGGTTGCCGGTTGAAAACAGAGCGTCGGTGACTCGTTGGATTGCTGGTAAGATCAACTGTGGAATTTGTTCGGTGGACGAGTACTCCAGACACTTCTGCACGTACTCCATCACCTTGTGTGGTTCGTCAGCACTAGTGATTGCTCGTTGTGCCCAGGCCGTTGAGTTTTCCGGCTCGATGTCGAGAAACTCCAAAGCGTTTTCCTGAGCGGCATCAATTTGGCCGGTTGCCATTAGGGCGATGCCCCGCAGTGCGAGTAGGCAGCCGAGGTTTCCTTTTTCTTCAACTAGAGTTTCGATTTGCTTTAGCGTGGCGATGTACTGCTCGCCTTCGATAGCATTGGAGATCTTATCGAGCTCTTTTGCGACTTCCTTACCGCAGCAAAATCGAATCTTATCGCCGCTGCCGCAAGGACAGAAATCATTTGTAGTGAGTGCCATTGAGTAAGTTCCGGAGATTTCTCGGGGGATGCGTGTTCATGATTTGAAAAGACTGCCGTCGAGGCCGTGCATTCAGGTTGATTTCATGTATCTGTATTAGAAGTCTATACCATGCTTATACGATACTTATATTTATACGATGCTTATATATA
>DEAW01000180.1:7290-51355 GCA_002348315.1 Planctomycetaceae bacterium UBA2972
TATACGATGCTTATATATAGATACGCGATTTCAGTGGAATGAACGGGCAACTGGTCGAGGCTGGATGTCTCTTCGCCTGGTTCGTCCTTTGATGGTACCACGTTCGAGAATTGCTGGGAATAAACCCCCAACAGGCTCAATTGATATATTCCGCTCAAGTTTTTAGCCGGTTTTTGGAGGTTTGGGTAAGAGAGGGGATCTGCTCATCCGGATTCGATCTGCTTCGTGGAATCCATAAACTACATTGACGTAGACGCGTAAGGTACGCACGGGTACTCTTTTATACTTACCGACAGGCAACCTATGCGCGTTTAACCTACTGATGATCCCTCCGGTATCCAGGTTTTAACTTTGTCCGAGAACGAAAAACTACCTCTGCTCAATCGTAAAGCTCCGATTCTCGGAGTTTCCAACGCATTATTAGTGTTGATGATTGTCTGCTTTCTCGTGCCGTTTGCACTACGTGGCTCCCGTACCGCCATGGAGAATATGCAAAACGATGTGAAGAACTGGCTCCCCTCGGATTACCCGGAGACTCAGGAATTGAATTGGTTCGGAAAGCATTTTTTGGGTGAGCAGTTTATTGTCGTCACCTGGGAAGGGTGTAACGAGGACGACGAGAGTTTTCAACTGCTTATTGAGAAGCTCAAAAATGAAATTGTCACCGACCCGGCCTTGCTGCCAGCGGTTGATCCCAAGTTGGAAGGTGATGAGCTCGAAAAAGTACTAGCCAATCGACGTTATGCTGCCGAACTGTTTCGTGCCCGGGAAGTTGCCGATGAGTTAGGGTTATATGTTTTTGACCTGGACCATTACAACTATGACTTTGCCGGCCGTGGTGAAAAATGGCTTAAAGGGAATGACAATAAATCTTACTTCATCACCGAAGACGGGACGCTCTGGCGCTCCAATGAGACGGATGACGTCATCGCCAATCTCAAGCGGTCATTCCGTCGTGGTGTGTTGAAAAATATCTCAGTCGATGCTGATCCGATTGATCAATTTGGTGAGGAATTTCGTCAGACAGGCGAGTCTAATGACTTTTATGATGACCCACGCAAACTGACTTCCAGATACTTTACGTCCGTCCGCTCCGGGCCGGATGCGATTGAAGAATTAGCGGGAGCCAACGGAGTGCTCTTGCCGCGGGGGCAAAACATGTCGGATGAAAACCGACATAAGTATGCTCAGCAACTCGCATATAGTCGTCTGACTGGGACGCTTTTTGCGCCGGTTAATCTGCCGGGTTTTGACTGGACTCCACCAGCTTTTGTAGAAGCGTTGTCGGCCGAAAAACTGGCTGAGTTGCCTGCAGGCTGGGAAGCCGCATTAGAGCAGTTTGTAGAGCAGGCAGTCACAGAAAGATTCGCCGGAGACAGGCAGGCGCTAAATCAGGCAACAGCAACAGAACGAGCTGCACTCTGGTACGAGTTTTTTGAAGTATTGGATGTTACGGCACCTGCTCGTCAAACATGCATCGTGGTCACTCTGAGTGATATTGGGGAAGCTCATCTGAAAAAAGTGGTCGGTCGTGGGATCGGTCAGGAACCACGAGGGAAACTGGTTGCGTTGGCGGAAGAGTCCGGTGTCGTGGCACCTCCCAAACCCTCGATGGCCCCATGGGCGACCGAAGCCAGGCTGGAAGGCAAAGTCATCCGAATGGGCGGACCACCTGTGGATAACGCTTCGATCGATGAAGAGGGTCAGATTACACTTGGGCGTCTGGTCGGACTTTCCATCATTCTGGGTGTCTCGCTGTCCTATCTCAGCTTCCGCAGCATTAATGTCACGCTGATGGTATTCTTTGTCGGTGGCGTTGGTGCTTTGATGAGTATGGCTATCGTTGGATACGCCGGTGGAATTGTTGACTCAGTATTATTGTCGATGCCCTCCCTGGTCTATGTGTTGGGGATATCCGGCGCAGTCCATATCGTCAACTACTATCGCGATGCGGTGTTTGAAGAAGGGGAATTGCGTGCGAGTGAGAGCGCGTTGTCTCACGGAGCATGGCCATGTACGATCGCATCGTTTACGACCGCGTTAGGATTATTTTCACTCTATATCAGTAATCTTACGCCGATCAAAAACTTCGGTTTGTACTCGGGGTTGGGTGTCCTGGCAACGCTCGTGCTTTTGTTTACCTACCTCCCGGCAGCGCTCAAACTTTGGGTTCCAAAATTCGATAAACCCAAATCAAACAAGAAAAAGGCCAACGAAGAGTCATTGCTAACTCGTTTTTGGATGCGAGTTGGAACAAACGTCATGGACCACTACAAGCTGGTTATTTGTCTTGGTTTCTGTGTACTTGGGTTTTCCATCTGGGGCCTGACCAAAGTCAATATGTCTGTACAACTGCTTAAGTTGTTTGACGGACAAGCGAAGATCATCCGTGATTATGAATGGATGGAAGAGAATTTTGGCAAACTGACTCCGATGGAAATGGTGGTTAAAGTGGCCCCGGAGACCGCTTTGCCGGACCGGCAGCAACGGATTGAACATCCGCCGGAATCAGTGGCGGAACGCAATCATCAGAAGTACCAGCTCACTTTGCTGGAACGAGTTGAATTGGTGGAGAGTATTCAGCTTGCCGTTGAAGAAGTGTTCGGAGATGCCGGTCAGGATGTGATTGGACAGGGGATGTCGGCGATTACATTTGCTCCGGAACTACCGCCGGCGGGTTCCAGGACAGTTCGTTCCACAACCAATTCTCTGCTCGAACAAAGTGTACAGCAGTTGATGGATGAAGATTATCTCGCGTATGAGTCACTTTCAGAAACGGAAAAGAATGAGCTTTGGCGAATCAGTCTCCGGCTCGGGGCGTTGAACGATGTGGATTACGGCGAGTTTGTAACTAGCCTGAAATCAGTGGTTGAGCCGATTGAGATGGCTTATCAGTTTCGCAACTATCTGTTGCACCGGTTCGAAGCCGATCGCGGAACAGGTAGTGGAGAGTACAATCCTGAAAACGTCTTCTTTGATAAAAACAAAGTCCTGATGATCGGAGCGGATCCAACCCGGCCTATTTTAAGACCTCAGGCAATCGATAGTACTGACCAGTCGTCTGGTAATAAATCGACCAGTGCCTCTGTCGATAGCGTTGGATTGTTTTCCAAGACGCTAAACTCACTGCTGCTGGTTAAAGGGTTTTACAACCATCCGCGGCACCCCAATCAGTTATGGTGGTTGGATCCCGAAAACGAGCGTACTGCCGAAATGCTAAGCCAGCTCTCCGAAGAGCAATGGAAGTCGCGTTTGGCGAATTATGACTATGTTATTTCCGTTGCCGATCACTCGGTCTTTGATACCAAACTGATCGCCGCCAATTCCACGAACTTCATTGACATAAGTGGATTCGACCAACAGGGACTAGCGACTGTTCTGAAGACGCCGGACCATACCGATTCAGGATTCGACATTGTGTACACCGGCGTTGTGCCCATTGTGTATAAGGCTCAGAACGAGTTGCTCAATAGCTTGATTGAAAGTATTGGGTTGGCCTTTGTGATGATTGCGATTGTCATGATGGTGATGATGCGTAATGGAAATCTCAGTAGGAAGAATTTTGTCAACATTCGTGGGGGCATGGTCTCCATGATTCCGAACGTCTTTCCTGTCATCCTGGTGTTCGGTTTGATGGGACACATCGGAGCGGCATTGGACATCGGCTCCATGATGACGGCCAGCGTTGCGATGGGTGTTGCCGTGGATGATACGATCCATTTTCTAACCTGGTTTAGAAAAGGGCTAAATAAAGGGTTGGCTCGCAGAGGAGCGTTGATGCTGGCTTATCAGCGATGCGGAGCGGCCATGACACAAACGACGTTGATTGGTGGTTTGGGTCTAAGCGTCTTTGCATTAAGTTCCTTTACTCCGACTCAGCGATTCGGCGTGCTGATGCTCACACTGCTTGCCGCCGCACTGCTAGGTGACCTGTTATTCCTGCCGGCCATCCTTAGTAGCCCACTGGGCAAGTACTTTGCCTCGAAAGACGTACTGCAACAAAAAAGTGATGAGCTGACTCAATCGCTCGATAAGGTTGTGGAACAAACAACTTCGTTAGGCGGACCTCATGACCATTTGGCTGCAGAATCTAATCTAGAGCGAATCATTCGGCACGATAAAGGTCATAAGTTTGATGACTAGATAATGCGTCGCTGCGCGCTCTGATTTGTCCGGAATCAGGCTTATTCTGCAGGTTGTGACGGTAATACCGTTTTCATTTTACACGCCTGATTGTTCGTTCAAAAAAACTTGCGACCTACTTACCGCTGCGCTCCCACAATTAGAGAACTAGCGATTGTAGGCCATCTACCAGCGAGTGTTCCAATGTCGACGATTACAGTCAAACCAGTCGAATCACGGCGGGAAAAGAAACAATTTATCAATCTGGCTAACGAGATCTATGCCGGAGATGAGATGTGGTGCCCTCCGCTACTGATCGATCTCAAGGAACGAGCTGGGTTCTCGAAGCACCCCTTTCATGACATCAATGAAACGCAGACGTTTATCGCCTTGCGGGATGGAAAAGTTGTCGGACGCATTCAGGCAATTGTGAATCGCGGACACATCGAACGCTATGACGAACAGTTAGGGTTTTTTGGATTGTTCGAATCCATCGATGACCAGGAAGTTGCCAATGCCTTGTTTGATACAGTGCGAGACTGGCTGGCCGAACGTGATATTCATCATATGCGGGGGCCGGTTAATCCCGGGCTCAATTACGAAGTCGGATTGTTGATCGATGGGTGGCATAGCCCTCCCTGTTTCATGATGACGTACAACCCTCCATACTACCCACTGCTGTTTGAGAATTATGGGCTGGCCAAAGTCGAAGATCTTGTGGCGTTTTATGCCCCTACTGACATCGTGGATCGGCTCGATCCCAAGATGTTTCGAATCGTGGACATCGCCAAAGAAAAATTTGATCTGAAGTTGAGGACACTCGACACGAAACGATTCAAAGAAGATGTTCGTACCTTCCTGGATATCTATAACAAGTCGCTGGTTGGAACCTGGGGCTTTGTCCCGATGAGTGACGAAGAATTGGAGCATATTGCAAAAGGCTTACGATTGTTAATCGTGCCGGAATTGACAACGTTCATCGAAGCCGATGGAAAAGTCATCGGAGCGAGTGTCGTGCTGTTGGATTACAACGAAGTCATCAAGGAAATTGGGGGCAAGCTGTTCCCGTTTGGATACAAGTTGTTTACCAAACGTCGGAAGATTACCAAGATGCGTTTGATCAGTGCCAATGTGCTTCCCGAGTACCAGAAATGGGGTTTGGGAGTCGTGCTTGTTTCGCGTTTGAAGGACCTCTGGAAAGTCTGGACGGCAAAGCATCTCGAAGTGTCCTGGGTGCTTGAGAGCAATCATCTTTCGTATAAGTCTCTGGAACGAGCCGGATGTACAGTGGACAAGACGTATCGAATTTATGACAAAGTGTTTGTGGAGCCTTCATCTGAGGGGGAATAGATGAGCCGGTATTTAATTACAGGAGCGACGGGGTTTATTGGCGGGCATTTGGCTGAATTCTTAATCAGCCGCGGGGATCACGTACGCTGTTTGGTTCGCAAAAACTCAGAGACGACTCTGCTTGAAACGCTTGATACAGAATTGGTGGAAGGCGAGTTGGATGATCGGGACAGGCTGGTTCAGGTTGTCGAAGATGCTGATTTCGTTGTCCATTTGGCAGGATTAACGAGTGCCTTTTCATTGCCGGAATTGATGCGAGTTAATCGTGATGGCACCTTCTATTTGGCGCAGGCATGTGCGCAACAAAAGCGTCCCCCTGTCCTGTTGCTGATTTCATCCATTTCGGCATCTGGTGCAGTTGCTAGAGGGCAAGTACGGATGGAATTTGATGATGCTCGGCCTGTTTCCAACTACGGACACAGCAAACGCGCAGGTGAATGTGCAGCCTTGTTGTTTGCGAATCAAATACCGATTTCCATTGTGCGTCCCGGGATGGTGTTTGGTGAACGTAATACAGAGATGTTTCCGATTTTTAGATCGATGGCTCTAATGGGGTCGCATGCAGTGATAGGAACGGCCAGTCCGCGCGTGTCATTGATTCATGTGGCAGATCTTTGTGAGATTGTAGTGCGTGTTGCTGAACAGGGGAAACGAGTGACACCGGATGACAAACTACGTACGCCTTCAGGTGATGGTGTCTATTTTGGAGTCTGTGATGAGGCACCGACCTATGCCAGATTGGGAGCCATGTTGAAACGAATTCTGGATAAGCGGGGGGCTCGCCAAGCGACGATCCCTAGTCCGATTTCATGGTTGGCCGGAATGTTGGCGGAATTGGTTTCCCGTACCCGTGGCACGCCGATGTCATTCAATCTGGACAAGATCCGTGAGGCTCAGGCCGAATGCTGGGAATGCTCTGTCGAAAACGTCATCAACGATCTGAATTATGAATTCCCGATTCGCCTGAGTGAACGTCTCAAACAAACTCTCGATTGGTACCGCCAAAAAAACTGGCTGTGACAGTGTGACAGTTAGGCAATTAGACAGTTAAACAGTTAGGCTTAATCTGGGATTTGATCGTAAAAAGCCCGGGGCTAATCCGTCGCACCCACTGATTCGAATAAGTCACACCCACTTATTGAGTTCATGATTCGGGCGGAAATTGGCCAGTTTGAACGCTGTAAAGAGTGGGTGGCACCTATTGGGAGCCGGAATTGATGGAAAATGTGGGTGGCACGGGTTTAAATCCACTAGGATGGGGGGAATCCCTGTAAGAAACATTTATTGGGCGGGGTTTCAGTATGTGATAATATTAATAGGAACCAAACTAATAAAGGATTTCACATATGCTTACGATTTTCGGGCGTCGGTCAAAGAGTGACAAGTTTTGTGATGGCTATAGCCGTCGTGATTTCTTAACGATTGGATCAGCTGCTGCTGTCGGAGGGATGACACTTCCTCAATTACTGCGTGCCGAGGCTCAACAAAGCTCAGGCCGCCAGCATAAAGCGATCATTAATATCTTCTTGCCAGGTGGTCCTCCTCACCAGGATATGTGGGATATCAAACCTGACGCTCCGTCTGAGATTCGCGGAGAATTTGACCCTATTTCAACCAATGTCTCGGGCATCCAAATCGGTGAATTATTCCCGAAAATGGCTCAGATGATGGATAAGTTTACCGTCATTCGCTCGCTCGAAGGTGCTGCAGGCGGTCATAATGCGTTTCAGGCAATGACAGGCTTTGCTCCAGGCAATGAACCAACCGGCGGCTGGCCCTCGATCGGAGCCTGGGTTTCCAAAGTTCAGGGGCAGGTAAACCCCAGCGTGCCAGCTCATGTCAGTATGTTCTACAAGACTGGCCACAATCCCTGGGGAGACCCGGGTGCAGGCGGATTTCTGGGAATGGCTCACGGCCCGTTCCGCTTAGTGGGCGGCAAAGGTGAAACCAGCAAAACAGATAACATGGTACTGAAAGGTATCTCGCTTGAACGCCTGCAGGATCGCAATGCGTTACTGGCATCGGTAGATCGAATTAAAAGAGAAGTGGATCTTACCGGGTCCATGGATGGTATGGATGCTTTCACTCAGCAGGCACTCGGTATCCTCACATCGTCTCAATTAGTTGATGCGATGGATATCTCCAAAGAATCCCAGGAAACACTTGAGCGATATGGAAAAGGAGATCCAGTATTCCGTGCCGATGGTGCTCCTAAAATGACCGAAAACTTCCTGATTGCTCGCCGACTCGTCGAAGCCGGTGCTCGGGTCGTCTCGCTCAACTTCAGTCGCTGGGACTGGCACAGTGGAAACTTCAAGCGTGCTCGTCAAGACATGCCGATGTTAGACGGCGCACTTGCTTCGCTCGTTCAGGATCTTCACGATCGTGGTTTAGACCGGGACGTATCAGTCGTAGTCTGGGGTGAATTCGGACGGACTCCAAAAATCAATCCTAGTGCAGGTCGGGATCACTGGCCTCGTGTGAGTACAGCAGTTCTGGCCGGAGGTGGCATGAACCACGGGCAAGTCATTGGGGAAACCAATCGGCTTGGTGAATACGCGGTTGATCGTCCGGTGACTTTCCAGGAAGTTGCAGCAACGTTGTATCAGCAAATCGGTTTGAATCTAAGAGCAGTACGTGAATTCGATCTTCGTGGACGCCCTTACTACCCGGTTGAACCAGGCGTTGAGCCTCTAAGTGAGCTACTGTAAAGTTCGTTCATTCACATACGTTGAAATCTAAACTCGGTTTTCACGAGTTAAAGGGAGTTATCATTCGTGCTTAAGATTTTCGATTGTCAGACGTCGGGAAGTAAGTTTTGCGATGGCCATAACCGTCGTACGTTTCTTCAAATCGGCGCGATGGGCAGTCTCACTCTGCCACAGTTACTTCAAGCTGAAGCAGCCAGTGGCGTTACCAACTCGCACAAAGCCGTGATTATGGTTTACCTGTGTGGTGGCCCTCCTCATCAGGATATGTACGACCTCAAGCCCGACGCTCCGGCTGAAGTTCGAGGCGAATTCTCACCGATCAAAACAAACGTATCCGGTGTTGAGATCTGTGAATTAATGCCCAAAATGGCATCGATGATGGACAAGTTTGTTCCGATTCGAACGATGGCGAACTGCCAGGGTGGACACACCGGATTTCAGTGTTTCACAGGGAATATTCCCAACAACGAACCGGCAGGTGGCTGGCCACATATCGGAAGTGTTGCTTCCAAGTTCCAAGGGCCTGTTCATGATGGTGTACCGCCGTTTGTAAGCCTGTGTTACACCACTCAGCACAAGCCTTACAACGAGCCGAAAGCTGGCTTCTTAGGTCTCGGGCATAGTAGTTTCCGACCTAGTGGGCCTGGTAAAGACGATCTGGTTTTAAAAGACATTACGACCGACCGTCTGGGCGATCGCAAATCATTACTCGCATCGGTAGATCGCTTCCGACGTAACTGGGATAATTCGGGCCAAATGGATGGTATGGATTCATTCTCAGAACGAGCTATGGGCATTCTAACTTCGTCTGATCTCTTCAAAGCTTTGGACATTAATGAAGAATCTCCGGAGACGATCGAACTTTACGGGCAGGGAAATCCCAATCAACCCAAGGGTGATGGCGCACCTCGTGTTCCACAGAATCTACTATTAGCGCGACGTCTTGTAGAAGCGGGCGTGCGAGTCGTCACGGTCAACTATAGTTTCTGGGATTGGCACGGCAATAACTTCAAAAATGCTAAGGAAGAACTACCGATTTTCGATCAGGGAATCTCAGCTTTAGTTCAGGACCTACATGACCGTGGAATGGCAGATGACGTATCTGTCGTTGCCTGGGGTGAATTTGGTCGTACTCCAAAAATCAACAAGAACGCTGGTCGGGATCACTGGCCGCGTGTCTCAAGTGCCTTACTGGCATGTGGCGGAATGAAGACGGGGCAAGTGATTGGTCAGACGGACCGTCAGGCGGGCGAGGCTGTCGAGCGTCCGGTCAGATTCGAAGAAGTCTATGCGACGTTATATAGGAACCTAGGAATCAATCTAAATTCCGATCGCCTGTTCGATTTCCGTGGTCGGCCTCAATACCTCATTCCACCGGGCACGAAGCCGCTGGATGAACTAATATAAAGATTAGTTCTTAGATCAATCAGTCCCCCCTCACAATTGAACCCTGAAGGATTGGTTCGTGTCTAACCGTTTCGCTATGTATCCGTGTAACATTGTGTCATGCATTCTCTGCATGACTTGCGTGCTTGTGGCTCATGCCGCTGACACTCGCCAACACGAATCAGCATTTACAAAAATCCGCTTCCAGATTGAAGTCGAAGCTGTTTTGGCAAAAGCGGGTTGCAATATGGGTGCTTGCCATGGAAATCTTAATGGCAAAGGTGGCTTCAAGTTATCCTTGCGAGGGCAATCCCCTGAGGAAGACTATCAATGGTTATTGAAACAGCATGGTAGTCGTCGCCTGGATCTTATTACTCCGACTCAAAGCCTGATTCTTCAAAAGCCTACCAGTGGTGTTTCTCATCAGGGTGGCACCAGGTTCCGTCTGGATTCACTGGAATACTCGATTCTGCATCGCTGGCTACAAGCCGGTGCTCCGGGTCCCTCAGACGACGTTCCAACATTGACGAATCTGGTGGCATCGCCAAACGACAGTGTGATCAGATTCCCACACGACACTGTGCAATTGCAAGTGCTTGCTGAGTTTTCAGATGGTTCCACTGCCGACGTTACTTCATTAGCTGTCTATGAACCCTCCAATCTGGTCGCAGAAGTCTCCAATTCGGGGTTAGTACAGCGGCTTAAAGATGGTGAATCAACTATCGGAGTTCGGTTCCTGGAAAAACAGCTGGCAGTTCGCGTCGCTTTCATGCCTCGCACCAGTCGGAAACGCATTAAGTTTCCAGTCGCCAATAATTACATTGATGATTTGATTTTTGCCAAGCTTGCAAAACTTGGCATCCAGCCTTCGGAGTTAACTTCGGATTCAGAGTTTGTTCGCCGGGCGTATTTAGATTCCTTAGGGATTCTACCGACAGCAGAAGAAGCTCGGTCCTTTGTAAACGATCCGACGCCTGACAAACGGGCATTGCTGATAGAGAGTTTACTCGTACGGCCTGAATTTAGCGATCGCTGGGCACTGATCTGGTCAGATCTGTTACGTAATGAAGAGAAGGTACTGGATTCCCATGGGGTTGAGGTTTATCACGGTTGGATACGAGAATCTTTTGAGCAACGAAAGCCGCTGGATCAATTCGTCAGAGAATTAATTATTGCCACAGGCAGTACGTACGATGTGCCCAGTGCGAATTACTGGCGGGCAAATCGCGCTCCTGATGTCCGCGCTGAAACGACGGCCAGAACTTTTCTGGGTATTCGGTTGCAATGCGCCAAATGTCACAATCATCCTTTTGACCGCTGGACTCAGGATGACTATTACGACTGGGCAACGGTGTTTAGTGGTATCCAATATGAAGACTTAGAAGAGAAGGAACGATCAGACAGGTTTGACAAGAATGAGTTCGTTGGTGAGCAACTTGTCAAACTGGAATTCAAACAGGAATTCACCAATGCCCGGACAAAACAACCCGCGTCGCCACGGTTTTTAGGGACGCATGGAGGGGAGCTCGGTGTCGAACAGGCACGACTCGATTCGCTGGCTACATGGATGACCTCGGTCGAGAATCCGTGGTTTGTTAAGAGTCAGGTGAATCGTATTTGGTACCACATTATGGGCCGTGGGTTAGTGGAACCGGTCGATGATCTGCGAGTTACGAATCCTCCGGTCAATCCGGAATTGCTGGAGGCACTGGCCAACGACTTCATTGAAGCTAAGTTTGACGTGCGAACGTTAGTCGGAAAAATCATGCGTTCAACGACCTACCAGCTTAGCTCCACTCCCAATGCCACCAATGCGGAGGACCAACAAAACTATTCACGGGCCATCGTCAAACGACTTGATGCGGAAGTATTACTGGACGCTCAAAATCAGGCTATTGGCGTGCCGGCCAAATTCAACGGCTATGAGCTGGGCATAAGAGCGGGACAGATACCGGGAGTCCGTAAGATCAAATGGCGAAAGGAAACGCCATCCTCAGGAGATCTGTTTTTAGCGACGTTTGGCAAACCGGACAGGTTGATGGCCTGTGAATGTGAGCGGTCCAATGAAACCACTCTGAATCAGGTGTTCTTCCTTGTCAGTGACAAAGGGATCGGTGAACGGATGGAGCAATCTGAAAGCCGGGTACGTCAATTAGCTGAATCCGATCTTCCGGATGCAGAGGTTGTGGAATTGATATACTGGAGTGCATTGAGTCGTGCGCCCAATGCACGGGAACTGGGATTTGCTATGAAGTACTTAGCCAATGCGGAAAAGGGCGCAGAAGATCAAATACCGGAACCAAGACGCTTGCTCAGGAATACATCAACAGAGGAAGTGATCGATCGTACGATTCGTACCGAGCAGCGTTTGGAAAACGTGCAGGATTTAACCTGGGCGTTATTGAATGCCAAGGAATTCGTCTTCAGACATTAGAAAATCAAACTGGGGGAGAACCATGAAAGCGATTCTAGCTTTATTTACATTGAGCCTGTTGGTGGTCATGAATACGCCTCAGGCTGAGGCCGGTATTACGGACGGTCGTCTGGATATTTATTGGGTCGATGTCGAAGGAGGCGCAGCCACTTTGATTGTAACTCCACAGGGTGAGTCGGTTTTGATCGATACTGGCAACCCCGGTATTCGCGATCCTCAGCGGATATTCAATGTGGCTACGCGTGAAGCACGACTCACCAAAATTGATCATCTCATTACGACGCACTATCACCGGGATCATTATGGCGGGGCCGCTCAGTTATCCAAGCTGATTCCGATTGGTACAGTGTGGGACAATGGCAAGTTTGAAGATATGCCGGATGATCCGGGCGAAGAATACTTCACCTTCAAGGCAGAAGGTCGCCAAGTGATTAATCCGGGTACGACATTACCGTTCAAACTCAGGCAAGCCGAAGCTCGCAACCGGGTGATTCCGCTCACATTTACCTGCCTGGGTACGCGTAAGACGTTCATCCCCGCTCCGCAAGGCGCACGATCCAACAAAGCCATTTGTAAAGACGGGCGACCGAAAGATCGCGACGGCAGCGATAACGCGAACAGTGTCGTCATGCTACTGCAGTTCGGAGATTTCCGGTTTTATGATGGCGGCGATGTGACCTGGAATCAGGAAGCAAAACTCGTTTGCCCGGTGAATCTAATCGGCCGAGTGGATGTGTATCAGGTAACACATCATGGTCTGGATAGCAGCAATAACCCACTTGTTCTGCGATCCGTTCTGCCCACGGTGACTGTCATGAACAATGGCGTTACCAAAGGTTGTGCACCGGAGGTGTTTGCCACACTGACTGGAACGCCGTCCATCAAAGCGATGTATCAGGTTCATAAGAATATGCGTCCCGACGGTCGGGTGAATAACGCTCCTGATGAATACATCGCAAACCGCAAGGCCGAAGAGTGTGAAGCAAACTTCATCAAATTGTCGGTGGCTCCGAATGGAAAGTCATACGATGTGATGATTCCGGTCAACGATCACAAAGCCACTTATAAAACCGTCAAAAAGTAATCATGCCGATTAAACAGACATCACCGTATCAACTACAGCATGATTTACGAGCGTCTCGACGTCAGGCTCTTAAGGTGGGCGGCGCCGGAATGCTGGGATTAAATATGCCGGGTTTGCTGCGAGCGAGTGAAAAGCCATCGCTCATTAAGCCTCGTGCCAAGCGAGTGATCTTTCTGTTTCAATGGGGTGGCCCCAGCCCGATTGACATGTTTGATATGAAACCGGATGCACCGGCGGATATCCGCAGTCCTTATCAACCGATCCAATCGGTCGTGTCTGGCTTACCGGTTTGTGAGCATTTGCCGCGGATGGCAAAGATTATGGATCGAGTGACATTGATTCGCAGTGTGCATCATTCGATGAAGCATCACAATTCGGCGGGCTATTATGCTTTGAGTGGTCATGAACCCCCCAGCGATGATCAACGTTTGCGAGATTTACCTGAGCTTTATCCGGCCTATGGGAGTGTGGTGGATCGTCTGTCGCCGAGTCGCGGTTCGATTCCAACCTTTGTTTCCTTTCCGCACGTTTTGCGTGACGGATCCATTACGCCCGGCCAACACGCCAGTTTTTTGGGGAAAGCCCATGATCCTCTCTTCTTTAAGGAGGATCCAAATAGTGATGACTTCAAGTTGCCTCAACTCAGCGTGCCGGCAGATTTGGATTCTGATCGCCTCACCCGCCGTCGCGATTTACAGAAGTTCATTGATAATCAAAGCCGTTTGCTTGACGACAACGAAACGATACGTGGCTTTGATCAGTATTACGACAAAGCATTGAACATGCTGACCAGTAGCAAAGTCCGCAAGGCATTTGATCTGAGTCAGGAGAAGGACGATGTTCGTGAGAAATATGGTCGGACGACATATGGTCAAAGTGTACTACTTGCCAGACGTTTGGCAGAGTCCGGAGTGAAATTCACAACCGTTTATTTTTCCAATAGTATTGGTGGTCGAAAGATTGGTACAGGGGGTTGGGATACACATGGTTTCGATGATTCACGGATGTACAAGATCGTCGATAAATATCACTTCCCGGTGACCGAACAGACGTATCCTACGCTGCTGTTGGAATTAGAAGAACGCGGCTTGCTGGACGAAACCCTGGTCGTGTGGATGGGTGAGTTTGGCCGGACTCCAAAAATCAATAAGAATGAAAGCCGTGATCACTGGCCCCATTGTTACACGGTGATGCTGGCCGGAGGTGGAGTCAAACGAGGTCATATATATGGGGCCTCGGATAAATACACGATGGCACCGGATGAGGATCCGGTAAAACCAGAGGATCTGGCCGCCACAATCTATTATTTGCTCGGGATCTCCCCGGAAACTGAAATCCTCAATAAAGACAACCGGCCTCTGCCGATTGGAGGCCGAGTCATCATGGATGTTTTGGCGTAAGATGCCTTTTGGCAATGTAAACCCTCTGAGATCTGCCGTGGCAGATTGCCGGTTTTGCAAAACTGGAAATTGAGGCGTAAATCTTGTCTAATACCAGCAGACACACAATCTATCAAAACCCCTATAGGAGATCCGGGTTATGTCGAATTTAAACCGACGTGAGTTTGTAAAGAAGACAGGAGCTGCCTCATCAGCTTTTGCCTTATTCACAGTGGCAGGTACTAAATCCTCTCGTCAGGTTTTGGGAGCCAATGACAGAATCCGGGTAGGTGTTGCCGGCATCAACGGGCGAGGGACTTCACATATTGGTGGCTTTGCTCCGATGGATGGAGTGGAAGTAAGCTATCTGATTGATCCGGATACACGATTATTTGATCCACGCAGTAAGATGGTACGCGACCGGGGTGGTAATACTCCGACCTGTGTTCAGGATATTCGTGAAGCATTGGAAGACAAAAACCTGGATGTGATTACGGTGGCAACCTGTAACCACTGGCACTCGCTCATCACCATCTGGGCCTGTCAGGCCGGTAAAGATGTCTATGTTGAAAAACCAATTTCACACAACGTATTTGAAGGTCGCAAATGTGTTGAAGCGGCTGCTAAGTACAATCGAATCGTACAACACGGTACGCAGAACCGTTCAAGCCAGGGGAAAGCAAACGAGATCGCCGCAGTGCAATCCGGCAAGTATGGAAAGCTTCTCGTTTCTAAAGGCTATTGCTGTAAACCTCGCTGGTCGATCGGTCATAAACCGGTAACCGCGCCGCCAAAGGAACTGGACTGGGACCTCTGGCTAGGCCCCGCTCCGATGCAGGATTACCACGGTAATTTACACACTTATAACTGGCACTGGTTCTGGGATACCGGTAACGGTGACACTGGTAATCAGGGTGTCCATGAAATGGATATCGCTCGTTGGGCTATTAAAGATTCAACACTGCCCAAGCGAATTTGGAGTGTTGGTGGACGTTATGTTCCGGGAGAAAAAGACCAGGGTGAAACACCGAATATGCAGGTCAGCGTTTACGAATACAAAGACGCCATCCTGCTATTTGAAACGCGCGGCCTCGTAGGAAAAGACGGAACGCCTGATCGCATGGTGACCAACGAATATTACACCACCGAAGGTGTGATTAAGGGGGGCCAATTCTATGAAAACGGCAGCGATAAGGGAGTGGGACTGGACGTGGAAGCCAAGCCGGTCACACCGGGCGGAGCGTTTGGCAGTTTCATTCAGGCAGTTCGCAGTCGCAAACATGAAGATATCAACTGTGACGCGGAAGTGGCTCACTATTCCAGTGCTCTTTGTCATCTGGCAAACATTTCTTATCGACTTGGCAAGCAGGATTCGTTGCTTAAGGATGAAAATCCTTATAACGACAACAAGACGATCAAAGATTCGCTGGCCATGCTTAAGTACAATCTCAAAGCGGTTAATATCGATCTGGCAGAGAATACCTATGCGATTGGTCGTGATTTGAATTTCGATCCGGTTGGTGAAAAATTCATCGGCGACAAACAAGCTGATGCTTTGCTCAGCCGCCCGTACCGAGCTCCTTACGTTGTCCCCGAAAAAGTATGAGCTAATCCAACAACGAGCTATCGGCTTTCAATACCGGTAGCTCGTTATTCATTTTCAACAAAGAGAATTCAACGATGTTGCGGACTTCAAAGACGTGTGTCTTACTACTACTGATACTGATGGTTGGTACAGTTTCTGCCGCGGAAAAAGCGAAACTGAAAGGTTTGCTTGTCACCGGAGGCTGTTGTCATGACTATGAAAAACAGAAGGTGATTATCAGCGAAGGATTTAGCCAACGCTTTAGTATTCAATGGGACATCGTGCATGCCAGTTCTGACCGGAACACGAAAATTGATATCTACAACAACAAAGATTGGGCCAAGGGGTACGATCTGGTTGTACATAACGAGTGTTACGGTGGTGTGACCGATGTCGACTGGGTTAAGAATATCGTCAATGGACATATCGACAACAAAATCCCGGCATTATTTATTCACTGTTCAGCTCACTCCTATCGACATGCCCAAACCGATGAATGGCGAAAACTCCTGGGAGTGAAGTCCATGCGTCACGAAAAAGGTGGCCGGATGCTGGAAGTGACGAATAAAGATGCCGTTAACCCGATCATGACAAAGTTTCCTGAATCATGGACTACACCCAACGGAGAACTTTATGTAATCGAAAATATCTGGCCGACTGTGAAGCCACTCGCAACAGCCTATGGCGAAGACACCAAACTCAATCATCTGGTCATTTGGACGAATGAATATAAAGGCGTCAAAGTGTTTGCCACGACGTTGGGCCATCATAACGAGACCATGCAGGCATCAGAATGGCTGGAGACAGTCTCTCGTGGTGCTCTCTGGACACTCGGACTACTGGAAAAAGATGGAAGTGTTAACAAGGGCTATGAAGGTACTGGCATTTCAAAGTTTAGCTTTGAAACAGAAGCTCAGGGCGAACCGACTCCGGCCAAAGCAAAATCCAACTAAAATCATCTGGGACATACCATGCTAAATCAAACGTTTCATCGCTACTCGCTCGTTTCAATACTGTTACTCATTCTACTCTCAGCTGTGCCAGGGCTTGCCGCGGATAAAGTCTTTCAGGCTGGTGCGGCTCGTGTGGATGCTACACCACAACATTTGCCTGCCGTTGTGAACGGGTCGATGATTGAAAGGCTCGTTGAGGAAGTGAACGACCCTCTGCATGTGCGTGCGGTCGTTATGGATGATGGTGAAAACAAGATTGCAATGGTGTTGGTGGACAACTGCATGATGCCTCGTGATTTGCTCGATAAAGCAAAAGAAATGGCCGCCGCCCAAACAGGCATACCTGCTTCAAACATTCTGGTCTCTGCAACACATTGCCACAGTGCCCCTTCGGTTATTTCCGTCTTAGGAAGCGGAGTGGATGCTCGTTATGTCGCCTTCCTACCAGGTCGGATTGCGAAGGCCATCCAGCAGGCGAATGACAATTTACAGCCTGCTCAGATTGGATTTGCGATGGGCAAAGACGAAGTGAATGTTGCGACCAGACGATGGTTGATGAAGGAAGGTGTTGCTCCGACTAATCCATTTGGTGGGACGAGAAACGATCGAGCTCGAATGCATCCGGGCTATAACAATCCGGATGCGATTCGGGAGACAGGATTAGTCGATCCGGATGTTCCCGTGATTTCACTGCAGACGTTGGCTGGAAAACAGATCGCCTTTATGTCTGCCTATTCGATGCATTACGCCGGAGCTCCCAATATCTCAGCAGATTACTTCGGCTTGTTTGCGGGGTTGATTGAAGAGAAGTTACCGTCCGGTGATGAAAAACGCCCTACGGTCGCCATGATTGCCAATGGAACGAGCGGGGATACCTGGTTGGCTGATTATAAGCGGAGTGAGAGGCGTACCTTCGATCGATTCAGTGTAGCTAACGATGTCTCTGCCGCAGCGCTCAAAGCTTTTGAAACCATTGAATATCATCAATGGCTGCCACTGTCGATGGTCGAAAAGGAGCTTGATGTTCCCGTACGTTTTCCGACCGACAAGGAAATAAAGGACGCTCAGCAATTCGTGTCCGAATGGATCGGTGAACGCAAACCTAAAACCAGAGACGAGGTGTATGCTATGGAAACGCTGATTCTTAGCAAGATGCCCAAGAGCCGTTTGATTACTTTACAGGCCATCAAGATTGGCACTCTGGGAATCGGAGCAATCCCTAACGAGGTGTTTGCTGAAACTGGTCTGAACATTAAAAAATACAGTCCCTTTGAAATGACCTATACCATCTCACTGGCCAATGGCGCTTTTGGCTATATCGCGCCGCCCGAACAACACGCTTTGGGAGGTTATACAACCTGGCGGGCACGAAGCAGTTGCCTGGGAGTGTATGCCGAACCGTTGATCAAGTATGAATTACTGGAATTGCTTGAACAGGCCAAAGGCGTAGATCAATAGAATCCCAGTGAATCCCACTCGGTAGATTGAATGCTGAGTTTTTGATTTTCACTCATTCCACTTACGTTTAGAATTCCTCCGGAGAACAGAATGTTTCGACGAGTTAACTTACTTGCGTTATTGTTTGGTTTAACAATGACGGTTGTTGCTGAAGCAAAAATGAATGCCCTCATTATTGAAGGGCAAAACAACCACGGCGTCTGGCCGAAAACGACTCAGATGATGAAGGGGTATTTGGAAGAGACCGGTCTGTTCAAGGTCGATGTTGCGACCACTGCTAAAAGCGGAATTGATCCGGACTTTTCACCGACGTTTTCAGATTATGACGTTGTCGTTTCTAACTACAACGGAGCTCCCTGGCCAGAAGCAACTCAAAAAGCGTTTATTGATTACATCAAGCGTGGCGGTGGGTTTGTCGTGGTACACGCAGCGAACAACGCTTTTGGAAAATGGAAAGAATACAATGAAGCCATTGGTTTAGGTGGCTGGGGAGGCCGCAATGAAAAGTCTGGGCCCTATGTCTACGTCAATGCAGACGGTAAGCTCATTCGTGATACGACCCCGGGACGTGGTGGTAATCACGGTTCGCAGCATCCCTTCGTAGTAACGATTCGTAACAGTGACCATCCAGTCACGAAGGGCATGCCCGGTCAATGGTTGCACGAAAAGGATGAACTTTACGATTTACTCCGTGGGCCAGCCGAAAATATGACGGTTCTGGCAACCGCTTACGGTTCTAAAGATTTCGGTGGTACGGGCCGTCATGAGCCCATGATTTTCACGGTCGACTACGGCAAAGGACGCGTATTTCACACACCGATGGGACATGCGATTTATTCACAGGAATGTGTTGGGTTTATCACGATCCTGCAGCGTGGAGCTGAATGGGCAGCGACCGGAAAAGTCACTCAAAAAATCCCCAAGGACTTTCCGACGGCCGACGAAGTATCCAAGCGCCCAAGCGGAAACTAGTGACGGCAATTCAAGGCAATTAGAAAGAACTCAGAAGTTTGGAGGGCAACTCTCAAGCTCTTTTTGTTGATTGCCATCTAACGGTTGTCTTAAACTATCAACTCGTCGAATCACTCAGCTTTAATTAGAATGTGAATTATAGGCTTTGCATCCTAATTCAGTGAAAACCACCAGTGCCGTATGGGTAAAATGTCCCGATTCATCTCCGTGTCCCTTGGGTTACTCCTCGTAGCTAGTAACCTTTCTGCGCAGACCGTGGATTTTGAAGTGGATATTTGGCCGGTATTGCAAACAAGTTGTGTTGGCTGTCATGGTGCAGAAACCCATGAAGGCAATCTTAGACTGGATGCCAAGGCAATTGCCTTTCAGGGAGGCATTACGGGAGTTGGGATAGTGCCTGGTAAGCCCGAGGAAAGTTCTGTTTACCTAAGACTCATTTCTGATGATGAAGGTGAACGGATGCCGGCAGATGAAGAGCCACTTCCGGCCGAACAAATAGAAGCAGTTCGTCGTTGGATTGAACAAGGAGCGAAATGGCCTGACGGCATCGGTTCGGCAGCTACAGAGGTCAGTCGTCATTGGGCGTATGTAGCCCCTGTGCGTCCTGTGATTCCAGCCGTACAGCATTCAATGTGGCCTGCTAACGCAATCGATTACTTCGTACTGGCAAAGCTTGAGGAAAATGAGATTCAGCCATCGAGTCCCGTCGAAAGACGCCGATTGGTTCGCCGGGTTTATCTTGACCTTCTCGGCTATCCGCCGACAGTTGAGCAAGTGGAAGCGTTTGTCAGTGATCAAACTCCGAATGCTTATGAAGCTTTGATCGAGCAGCTGCTGGCTTCCCCTCAGTATGGTGTGCGATGGGCCCGACCGTGGCTCGACCTTGCTCGTTATGCAGACAGCAATGGGTATCAGGCGGACCAGTATCGAAACGTTTGGCCTTATCGTGATTGGGTTATTAATGCTTTGAATCATGACATGCCATTTGATCAGTTTACGATCGAACAGATTGCGGGTGATTTGTTGGAGTCGCCAACGATCAGCCAACAGATTGCCACGGGGTTTCATCGCTTAACGACGCTTAACGTGGAAGGTGGTACGGATCCCGAGCTGAGTCGTTTGAATCAGGTTATTGACCGGGTTAATACGACGGCTACGGTGTGGTTGGGTTCCACAATTGAATGCTCTCAGTGCCACAATCACAAGTACGATCCGTTTAGTCAGAAGGAGTACTATGAGCTACTGGCCTATTTCAATAACACGCCCCTGGAAGTGAATGGGACTAGTTCTTCGTTCAAATTCTATGGGCCGACAGTTGATGTCGATCGATCCTTGAAAGATCGACGTGCATTAGCGGCTTTGCATAAAGAGCAGACCGGTAAACAGGCTGCTTTGGATGCACTCGTGGCAAACCTGGATGCTGAATATCCTCAGTGGATTCAGAAAGTGATGGAGACGTCACAAGATGAGTCTGAGTGGCATGTGATGGTGCCAAGTGATCCGGTTTCCGTAAACGGAGCCACGTTACGAATTCTTGAAGATAACTCGATCTTGTCGACGGGAAAAAATCCGGACAAGGATATCTATGAGATTTCGTTTTTGGTTGAGCAGCCAATGGTGACCGGATTTAAATTAGAAGCGTTGACACACGATGAGCTTCCTGGGAAAGGCCCGGGCCGCTACACCGCTGAACGCCCAAATTTTGTATTGCAGGAATTCACTTTGCATCACGGTGATTCTCAACTGCAATTAACAGATGGTATTGCTGATTTTTCACAAGCCAATTATGGCGTCAATAAAGCGGTTGATGGCGACCCGCAGACAGCCTGGGCTATCGCTCCTCAATTTTTCAAATCGCACTGGGCAGAGTTTTTGGTTGCAGAACCGCTTCAGTCAGAAGGGCCTATTAAACTAACAGCCAGATTGGTAATGAACTATGGTGGCAGCCGCGTGATTGGCAGAATCCGACTGTCGGCAATGACAGGGCAACGCATGACAGATGCTTACTCGAAGCGAGCACAGAAACTTGTTGCCAAACAACAACGTTCTGCACAAGAAGAAAAAGAACTTAAGGAGATTTTCCTTAAATCGCACGCTAAGTATGCCAAAGCTCAAGCGGACATCGCAGCAGTGAATAAAAAAATAACGGCACTGCGTGCCCCGACAGCGTTAGTGATGAAGGAGCTGGACAAGCCACGTGAAACGCACATGTTGATTCGTGGTGAGTATAAGAACAATGGTGATCTGGTTTCGGCTGCGACACCATCCATTCTTCATCCGTCAGAAACGAGTGATGCCAATAATCGACTGGATCTTGCTCAATGGTTAGTCTCGCCGAATAACCCTTTGGTGGCTCGAGTGACGGTGAACCGTTGGTGGGCCGAGTTCTTTGGGAAAGGACTTGTGAAGACCGAAGAGGATTTTGGCAGTCAGGGGGACGCTCCGACGCATCCGCAACTGTTGGATTGGCTGGCTGTTGAGTTTATGGAACAGGATTGGTCAATGAAGCATATTCACAAGTTGATTGTGACTTCATCCACTTATCAACAGGATGCGAAATCTCGGCCTGAGTTACAGGAAATAGATCCCACGAATCGATTGCTGGCCCGCATGCCACGGCTCAGGATGAGTGCTGAGGGGATACGCGATACCATGTTACAAATCAGCGGCTTGCTGGAACTGCAAATGGGTGGCGCTCCGATTTATCCTCCTCAACCAGCAGGAATCTGGAGACACGTTGGTCGCAATGCACCGAGCTATAAGACAAGCACTGAGACGGATAGATACCGGCGAGGTATTTACGTGATTTGGCGTCGTAGTGCTCCTTACCCGGCGTTCATTAACTTCGATGCTCCGGATCGAACATCCTGTGTGGTCAGTCGTAGTCGTACTAATACTCCACTTCAGGCACTTACGCTGCTTAATGACCCGATGTATTGGGAGATGACAAAAGCATTGGGACAACGGTTACATGCTGTCGACATAGAAGGTTTGCGAGAAAAAGTGGCCTATGCCTTTACACGTACGGTGTCACGATCGCCGAGTGAACGTGAGATTGATATCCTTAGTGAGTTGTACACAGAAACGGTGTTACAGTTAAAAGACCGTCCTCAGGATCTGCAGGAGTTGATTGGACAGAAAGATTTGGCGGCTTCACCCGAGTTAGGTGCCTGGTATTACCTGGCCAACGTTTTATTGAATTTAGATGAAACGATAACGAGGAACTAAAGATGGATCGGGATTTAAATCTGGAACTGACTCGTCGCGAACTCTTTCGTACAGGAGGAATGGGACTGGGGGCCTCGGCATTAATGAGTTTGCTGGGGCAAGAAGCGACAGCCGATCCCTCCTTTCGGAATCCTTTACAGGCTCGTCAAAGCAACTATCCAGCTGGAGCAAAGAGCGTCATTTATATCCATATGATTGGAGCTCCCAGCCAGCTGGATCTCTATGTTGATAAGCCAAAGCTGAGAGACATGACGGGCGAGTTGTGTCCTGAGGAATTATTTAACAGCCAACAGTTTGCTTTCATTCGCAATCGTCCCAAAATGTATGGGTCTCAGTTTAAGTTCCGTCGATTCGGTGAGAGCGGCCAGAAGTTCTCCGAATTGCTTCCGGAAATTGGTTCCATGGCCGATGAGATCGCATTGATTGAAACTATGCATGGCGAGCAGATTAATCACTCTCCTGCTCAGTTATTCATGCAAACCGGGTTTGGCCGATTTGGTCGACCCAGCATGGGGTCCTGGGTTACCTACGGTTTAGGAAGTGAAAATGAAAATCTACCGTCCTTTGTAGTCATGGTGACGGGCAGCGTGGGTGGTGCCGGTAACAGTATGTGGGGTAGCGGATTTCTACCTTCGATTTACCAGGGGGTTGAATTTCGGGCCAATGGTGATCCCGTGCTGTTCCTCTCTAACCCCAAAGGAATTCGAAGAGCTGATAGACGGCGAATCGTTGATACAATCAATCAGTTAAATCGGGAGCAATTAGTGGATCTGGGCGACCCCGAGATTGCCACTAGGATCGGGCAATACGAAATGGCCTACAAGATGCAGTCTTCTGTTCCGAATCTGATGGACACCAGTGGCGAAACGGAATCGACTCATGCTCTGTACGGAACAACCCCGGGTAAAGCAGGGTTTGCTAACAATTGTTTGTTAGCCCGGCGGTTGGTTGAACGGGGAGTGCGGTTTGTACAACTGTTTGATCAGGGGTGGGATCATCACAGCGGCATCGAAAAATCGATACGCAACAAGACGAAATCAGTGGATAAGCCGATAGCAGCGTTATTGAAAGACTTAAAGCAGCGAGGCTTACTGGACGAGACTTTAGTGATTTGTGGCAGCGAATTTGGACGTACGCCAATGGTTCAGGGAGGCCTGGAAAACGCTGGACGTGACCACCATAAAGATTGTTTCTCAATCTGGATGGCCGGGGGAGGAATCCGTGGTGGAGTGCGAGTGGGTGAATCAGATGATCTGGGGTTCTCGATAACGAAGGATCCGGTCTCTGTACATGATTTCCATGCCACGGTATTACACCTGCTTGGTATGGACCACACAGCATTAACCTACAAATATCAGGGTCGGCAGTTTCGCTTGACGGATGTTGCCGGAAACCCTGTACAAAAGATTTTGGCTTAGCAAGAAGTCAGAATATCGCTTTTCCCGTAATGAGAATTACGAGATAATAGATGAAACCAGGTGACGGTTTGTTTACCGGAACTGTGGACGTTGATTGAAAAAGGAAACCTATGAAACGCATACTTTCCATCGTGCTTTTGACAGTGATCTGCTTCGGCACATCCTTACAGGCAGCCGATCAACTTATGGAAGTGCAAGCGTTGCGCCGTCCGGTCGCGATTGAACACGTTTCTGATTTCAATCAGCTAGTTGTGTTGAACCAACGTAGCGCATCGCTTTCCTTTCTGGATTTGACCACGCAGCAAGTGGTGAATGAAGTGGCAATTGGAGGAAAGCCGACCGATATGGAATTGGTGGACGGAACGAATATCCTGGCCATTACCAATGAAGAAACGCATCTCATCAGCTTGTATCAAGTCCTCAACAACGGCCTGTCGGCACTTGCCGATATCAAGGTTTGTACTTATCCACGGCATGTTCAGTATGAGCCCGAACAAGGTCTGTTATTTGTCAGTGGAATGTGGTCGCAACAGCTTGCTGTCGTTAAATTAGATCGGCAAGATCCGAGTGGCTCTTCGCTGGTACAAACCGTGGATATGGCTTTCACTCCTCACAATATTGTGTTTCTTCCTGATCATAAACATATGGTGGTCGGAGATTGCCACGGTGGAAACCTAATGCTGTTCGATATGACCAATGCGTCTCAGGGGAAACTGAAGTCGTTGGGGAAACGCGTCTTTCCCGGTCATAACGTACGTGGCTTACAGATCAGTGCGGACGGTCAGATGCTGATCGTCGCTCATCAAATGCTCAATGAACTGGCCCATACGGTTCGTAATGATGTTCACTGGGGATTGCTCATGTCGAATGATCTACGGTGGCTGAAAGTCGAAAGTGTGCTCAAAGGGGGAGACGATTTATATACCGGCGCCCATATGCATCCGTTGGGCGAAGCGGGTAATGCGACAGGAGATCCTTCTCAGGTCGCGGTTGCCAAAGACGGGATGGTCGTCGTGACACTCGGCGGCGTTGGGGAAATTGCTTATGGTAAGGAAGATGATTTTAGCCTGCAGCGTCTTCAAGTGGGATTACGCCCGATGGATCTTAAAATCGATGATGCCCGGGGATTGGTTTATGTCGCGAATATGTTTGGAGATTCAGTTTCTATTGTGGATCTGGAAGCCCAGACGGCGAAAGAGATCCCACTTGGTAAACAGGCCGAGTTGTCAGAAGCCGATAAAGGGGAGTTACTCTTCTTCAACGCGAAGTTATCGCATGACGGGTGGATGAGCTGCAATAGTTGCCATACCGAAGGTCATACCAATGGGATGGTAAACGACAACTTTAGTGACAAATCATTTGGTGCTCCGAAACGCGTCTTCTCACTGCTTGGCAAGAGTGGGACCGAGCCTTTTGCCTGGAATGGACAGGCTCAGAGTCTGGAAAAGCAGATTCATAATTCGCTCAGAATCACGATGCAGATGGACGACGAACCGACGCCGGAACAGCTTAAACAGCTGGCGACCTTTGTTTCTACTCTGAAGAGGCCTCCGTCAATTGATGTCGCTCGAAATCAGGTAGATCCGCAGGCTATTGCTCGTGGTAAAGAAGTCTTTATGGCCAATAATTGTCAGCAATGTCATACTCCACCCCTTTATACAGTGACCGACGTCTTTGACGTGGGGTTAACCGACAAAGAAGGAAATACGGAATTCAACCCGCCCAGTTTGATTGGAGTGGGACAACGAGTTCATTACTTCCATGACAACTCAGCCAAGACGCTAGAGAGTGTGTTCAGCAAACATGGGCATCCGGCAGGCGACTTCGGTGGAAATGGTCTGAAGGCTAATCAGATACGTGACTTAGTCGAATTCTTAAAGAGTCTTTAAGCCGACTGGTCTTGTCCTGAAGAATTAATCACCGTACTCTACGTTCGTCTATTTATTGTCGCTGGCGCGTTCCTTCAGGCGTACAGAATCGAAATGCGTAGTTGCCACTTCTTGATCTTGCTTGCTTTGCTCCTGTGTTTAACAGGCTGTAGGAATAATCCGCGTGTGGCTCGTGAAATTGAGCAAATGGGGAGTCAGCGTCGAGCATTAGAGGATCAGGTATATGATCTTCAATATGAATTTGACAAGCAAGCCGATGAGGTGAAACGGTTAAAGACAGAGAACACTCGGTTAAAATCACAGCTCGAAGCAGCGACTTTGTCACCGACGGTCCCTGAGATGGATGATGGTGGTCCGGCGTTGATCGATCTGAGTGCCGGTAATCAGAATATGCGTATAGAGCCGGTCAGACCGGAACGAATCCTACCGGTCAGTCAGGCCAGTTTTTCTGACAAGCCGCGGCCGTCCTCGACAGATGTGCAGAACCTGGAGATCAACAAGTTGAGATCTGTCTTGCGTGATGCTGATGGTAATGGGTTGATCGATACTGTGGTTTTACATTTGACTCCGCGAAATGCCGCTGGAGAATTCATTACGCATGCTGATTACGTCGATGTAGTGATTCGTGAGCGAAGTGCTGCGGGGCCATTGGTGGGTCAATGGAAGATTGCTAAGCGGGAGATGGAACGCATCCTTTCGAATTCTATGTATAAGAAAACGGTTCCGTTGGAATTGGATTTAACCTCTCAATTTGACTTGGCAACCGAGTTTTTTCTGGATGTTCGTTATGGCACATCGGGAGCTCGAAAGTCAGGTGTCCTCACGTCGAGGGGGATCAGTACTTCACGAAGCGAATGGTCGCCTTTTCGGTAAGGTGAATAAAAAAAGAGCTGAAGCGGTAAAGGTTCAGCTCTTCGTGTAAGTCGGATTCTCCAAACGGGTGTTTGTTAGTTTTATGCTTCACCCATGGTGGTCACCACGTGATCGATTAATCCATATTCCTGAGCTTCTTCGGCGGACATGAAATTGTCGCGGTCCGTATCTGCTTCGATGGTAGCCAGATCTTTACCGGTGTGCTTAATGAGGATTTCATTGAGCTTGTCTTTTGTCTTTTGGAATTCCTTGGAATGGATAAGGATTTCCTCGGCTGTACCCTGCATGCCTGCTAAGGGTTGGTGGATCATGATACGTGAGTTTGGCAGAGCATAGCGTTTTTTCTCGTGACCAGCGGTAAGCAGCAGCGCTCCCATGGATGCAGCCTGGCCAATACAGTAGGTTGCCACATCACATGTTATAAATTGCATGGTATCGTAGATCGCCAATCCAGCACTAACACTTCCGCCGGGCGAATTGATATAGAAGTGAATGTCGGCCTTTGGATCATCGGACTGCAAAAACAGCATTTGGGCAACAATCGCGTTGGCGACTTCATCATTGACACCGGACCCGAGGAATACGATTCGGTCTTTAAGCAGTCGGCTGTAAATATCATAGACACGTTCATCGCGTCCGTTAGATTCGACGACATAGGGAATTGGAGGCATGGATGCGTTCTCCGTAGTTGATTACTAATTGAGTGTTACTCGGACTTTTCTTCTTCAGTGCTGCTGCTATTTTCAGCAGGTTTACGAAGCAGGTCATCTACAACGCCATACTCGACGGCTTCCTGAGCAGTTAAGAAAAAGTCACGATCGGTGTCCTTGGCAATATCTTCTTTTGACTTGCCACAGGCATCGGCGAGGATTTGGTTAAGGACGTCCCGGTTTCGAAGGATTTCGTCAGCCTGAATGTTAATGTCACTGATTTGACCACTCACTCCGCCATAAGGTTGATGCATCATGACGCGGGAGTGTGGAAGTGCAAAGCGTTTCCCTTTGGTTCCTCCGGCCAGCAATACAGCCGCTCCGCTGGCAGCCTGTCCAACACAATAAGTGGCAATAGGGCAGCTCAGGATTTGCATCGTATCTAAAATAGCCAAAGTGGCAACGACACTACCTCCCGGGGAGTTGATGTAAAAGTGAATGTCCTTATTACGGTTTTCACTTTGCAAATAAAGCAGCTTCATCACGACTTCGTTTGCGTTCCCGGTATGGATTTCACCTTGCAGAAAGACAATGCGATTCTCCAGCAATAAGTCGCCCAGAGTAAGCTGACGCTGACGCTGTACATTTTGGTAACTGTATGCATTCGATTCGTCCAGATAATGAGGTGCTGAATGATCGCCGGGTAAGGAGGCCTGACCTGCAGCAATCTGATTATCTGTGAATGGCTTGAACTTCATAAATCCTGTCCAGTTAATCTAAGGTTGTTACTTGGCGTCAATTATGCCACATGTGAGGATTTTTGGGGAGGTAGGATTGAGGTCAAATCCTGTTCGATGCGAACATATTCAGAGAATAAAAAAAACGTCAGCAGGGAAAACCCTGCTGACGTTGGATCCGGCTGTGCCGCGAAATTGACCAGTCGTCGTAATCTACTCTTGTTCACTGGCGTCTTCTGACGCTTCTGCTTCTTCAGTAGGTTCTTCCGTTTCGGTTTCTTCGAGTGGAGTTTCTCCGGCGGCTACGGCTTTTTCTGTAGCTTCGTCCGATGCATCGCCCGATTCTTCTTCAGTCGGTCGGCTACCAGGTTCTACGCCACTGATGGCTCCGGACAGTGCAAATGTGTCACTATTTTCATCTTCAGGAAGATCCGTTTCAGTGAAATTCGCCTCTTCCGTGATCAATTCGATCGCCTGACGCTCAATGATCTGATTTCGCAGAGCATCCATATCGCCACGTTTTTCGAGCTGAGCTCGAACTCGACGAGGCGAAGTTTGCTGTTGCATCGCAATGATCAGGATCTCTCGTTCGATATCCTCCGGAGTGGCATCCAGATCGTTATCTTCAGCGATTCGTTCCAGAATGAAGTGTTCCTTGAGAGCCTTCTCTGTACTACCGAGTAGGTTTTGCTGGAGGCGATTAATATGGCGTCGAATTTCTTCGTCGGGGAATCCACTGGCCTGCAATTCCAGAATGGATCGTTGCAACTCTCGCTGTGACTGACGGCGAAGTAGTTGGGGAGGTAATTCCCAATTAGCTTCTGCTGTGAGTAGTTCTGTAATCTGACTGCGAGTACGTTGCTGTTGGTGGTAGTTGAGCTGTCGTTCTAATTCTTCACGGACAGCATTTTTCAGATCCTCTTCGCTCTCGAATCCACCGACTTCTTCCAGGAACTCAGGCGTGAGTTCCGGGGAGGTTGTTCGTTTGACGCTATTAATGGTAACCGCAGCCGCGTACTCTTTGCCGGAAAGGTCTTCATCATCAAGTGAGTCACTGAGTTTTGCGGTCGTTTCTTTGACATCTCCTGTTGAAGCACCTATGACCAGATCCCCAAAGCCGTCAATGGAGCCGTCAGCGAATGAGAGATTTCCACGGACGATGACGTTTTGGTCACTGAAGGTGGAGGCAACCTCGTCACCATCTTTGAACTCGATCGAGACATTGACGGTGTCGCCAGCTTCAATCGCGCCGTCCACATCTTCGACATCGCCATATCGTTGTAGTAATTCCGTGGCTCGGTTATCGACTTCTTCATCGCTGTATTCGTGAACAACTTTTTCGAGGTCGAGTCCCTTCCATTCGGGCATATCGAATTCAGGACGAACTTCCACGTTGAATTCAAAGGTTAGATCGCCGTCTTCAGGCATTTGCACGGCTTCGAAATTGAAGTCCGGTTCGCTAATTGCAGAGAAATCCTGCTCGTCGGTAACCTGAGTCATGGCATCCATGATCAGTGAACCTTTGACCTGATCGATCACATCACTCTTAAATCGGGATTCGACAAGTTTTCGTGGAGCGCGTCCAATACGGAAACCAGGGATTTGAGCCTTAGGCATCAAGTCACTATAGGCTTCGTCTTTGTACTTATCGATGTCCGCTGCACTAACAGTCACAATCACGTGACGTTCGCATGCTCCGACTTCGTTGACTTCAACCTGGACGTCGAGACGATCATTATCATCATCAGCTTCGGTTGCAGTTTCCTCGACCTGATCTTCAGCTGCATCGTCGGTTGCTACGGCGTCCAGAATTTCCTCTTCCGGAGTGTCATTTGTGTCTTGATTGGTGTCTTGGTCTGACATTTTCCAAACCTGTTTCTTAATGGTCGTTCCGAGTTTTGACGGAAATCTGTGATACCTATAAAAGACGAATGACACGTCCTCTTAACGTGCCATTTACCTGATCCAGGTTGTAAAATCATCCGAGGGGTGAGCCTCGAAACATCCTCATCCGGCGATTTGGACATCCTGTAGCTTATGACCAAATGAGGAATAAAAGAGCGGCTGATGGGATTCGAACCCACGACAACAACGTTGGCAACGTTGTGCTCTGCCAACTGAGCTACAGCCGCTTAATTGGCATGTTTTAGGGGGAAAACCCCTTAAACACGTAATTACCCTTAACAGGTTCTGTTAGTTTAACTCAGCAACCCTACAGGCTAAAGGGGGACTAACCTCTGAAACTCAAGTTTTTTCAGCGGTAATTCCACCTTGCCACTATCGGTATTTCGTTGCTCAAAAGTCAGCAAACTCGAGCGAATTTCGACGTTAGTGGGACAAGTATCAACAAGCTGGCTGTTTGTGGTTTTGGTGGAAGCATCGAAATACAAAACGATCCATGCGGGAGTCTACCAGTGTTGAATTGCTGATTGGCTTTAGCTGTCTGTCCGGCTGAACACGTTTAGAACACCCTAGTCATATGAAACGAGCCCCGTTTGACATTGGCCAGGGGCTAAGAAAAAGCCGTTTTTATTAATTGTAGAGTCGATAATCCATGGCTAAACTTAGTTTTTACGTTTGTTTCTATGCAGTATTGCGCCATTGTGAACGATTGCATAAATAATCGTTGATATGTATTTTTCTTGCTGAGCTAGTTTGTCGCTTCGTCGTTGCTGTGGATTAGGTTCGTCGAATTGCCACAGATTATCCAGCTTACTTGTCTTCATCAACTCAACACCTGACAACCATTGCTATGAACGTTGATTTCACTGTATTCAAAGATAGCCAGCCACTAAAGACAATTAGTGTAGGCTTACCTGTTGTCATTGGCCGGGGTACAGACTCCACGTTGACGATTAAGCATCCGCTTTTAAGTCGTCGCCATTGTGAAATTTATGAAGAAGGTGGTCAGGTCTACATCAAAGACCTCGCTTCTCTCAACGGTACCTTTATTAATGAAGCTCGAGTGGAAACCGCTCTGCCAATTTCCAATGGTTCTCAATTGAAACTGGGTTCGGTCGAAATGCAGGTTAATTTTGCTGGCGGCTCTACGAATGAATCTTCTGAAGCTGATTTCGATATGGGTGCTGTGGCAGCAGCTGAAACGGAAACAATGCCAGTTGTTTCTGAAGCTCCAGCCGCAAGCGAAGAAGCATCTTTCGACTTAGGAGATTTTGAAGTTAACGAATCAGCTGCACAGGCTGTCGAAGATGCTGAATTTGATTTAGGGAGCTTTGAAGTAAACGATTCGCCTGATCAGGCTGAAGAAATTGCCGGCGATGCCATTGCGAAAGCTGAGAGTCTCGATCTTAGCGATTTTGAAGTGAGTGAACCGGAAGCAGCTCCTTCCGATGAAATGTTGGACTTAGGCGAATTTGAAGTCGCAACGCCCGCTGCTCAATCCGACGGACCAGAAGCTCAGGTTGAGTTACCCTCGTTGATGGATTTAGCCAGCGGTCTTGATGAAGAAGTGGCTGAACTGGCTGCGGAGACGCCAGCGGAGGCTTCTGCTGCTGAGACTTCAACGGAAGCACCGGCCGTTGATGACCCCTGGGCTCCGCCTGCCGAAGAACAGGTCAACACGGACGATGATGACCTGGATGCGTTTCTCGCCGATCTAGGCTAAGCTTCTTTCTCTCGTACTCTACCTCGCATTCGAATGTCGTGCGTTGATGCCGCTGATACCAAGCAGAATCTCTAACGAGTCTGATGCGTACGATTGGATACGTACGAACTGTATCTGCGTACCACACAATCTCTATGTCGACGCTCAACAGAGGGTACAATCAAAAGCAGGACCTCCCCTGCCGTAATGTCCCCTGTAACACCAGAAAGCATAAGCCAAGAGCCTTCACGATGAGAATCCTTCATTTTCTAATCCTGATTTTATTCAGCCTTGTTTCCGTACAAGTTGATGCTCAGCAAAAGAAACATTCCAATCATCTTGTTAATGAAACAAGTCCTTATCTGTTAACGCATGCACATAACCCGGTGGATTGGTATCCCTGGGGTGAAGAGGCCTTTGCGAAAGCCAAGAAGGAAAACAAAATGATTTTCCTTTCCGTCGGCTATTCCAGTTGTCATTGGTGCCATGTGATGGAACGAGAGTCTTTTGAAGATGAAGAGATTGCAGATTATCTAAACGAGCATTACATCTGTGTCAAAGTCGACCGGGAAGAACGTCCCGATGTGGATCAGGTCTATATGACTGCCGTGCAGGCGTTGACGCAACGTGGTGGTTGGCCCATGAGTGTTTTTCTACATCCGGATGGGAGGCCGTTTACCGGAGGCTCTTATTTTCCAGCTCGTGACGGAGACCGGGAAGGATTACCTGGGTTTCTTACCATCATCAAACGCCTCGAGAAGATCTGGACAGATCAGCCGGAATTGGTGGAGCAGCAGGCTGATCAGGTCACTCGGGCAGTGAAGTCTGAACTGGAGGCTAGAATTCCCAGGTCCTTAGTGCCGCTTACCACAGAAGTTCTGGGTAAAACAACGGAAACACTTTCAGATGAGTTTGATAAACAGTGGGGTGGATTTGGCTACAGCATTGCTAATCCCAATGTGCCCAAGTTTCCGACGCCCGGCAATTTAGAATTTCTGCTTTATCGTGTGCTTGAATTGCGAGCGCAGGGTGAAGCGGGAGAAACTGAATTGGAAATGCTCACGACTCAATTGGATCAGATGGCACTCGGTGGAATTCGGGATCACTTAGGCGGCGGCTTCCATCGCTATAGCGTCGATCGATTCTGGCACATCCCTCATTTTGAGAAGATGCTTTACGACAATGGGCAACTCGCATCCATTTATTCAGCAACCTATAAACTGACGAAAAACATTGAGTACAAGCAGGTGACTGAAGAGTTACTGCAATTTGTATTACGAGAAATGACTGACGAGTCCGGAGGATTCTATTCGGCATTGGATGCTGATAGTGAGGGCGAGGAAGGAAAATTCTACCGCTGGTCACGTGATGAAATCAAAGCTGAGCTGACAGCGCAGGAGTATCGGGACTTTGCTGATATCTATGGAGTGACCGATGACCCCAATTTTGAAGAACACTTCTATACGCTGTTATTGAAATCTTCGCTTTCACAGACGGCCAGAGATCAAGCGATTGATCGAAAGGAACTGGAAAGCAAGCTGCAGCCCATACGTGATAAGTTATTGTCTGTACGTGGAAAACGTATCCGACCGTTACTCGACACGAAGATTCTTGCCAGCTGGAATGGCCTGATGATTCGGGGTTTTGCAGATGCCGGGAGGTATCTGGAGAATGACGAATATACTGCTGCAGCTGCGAAAGCGGCTGAATTTGTTGTTGAGCAAATGCGAGATGAGCAAGGTCATTTACTACATAGCTATAACAAAGGGCAAGCACGGTTTAACGCTTACCTGGCTGACTATGCTTATCTGATTGAAGGCTTAAATGCGTTGCATCAGGCAACCGGTGACGAGAAGTGGTTGAAGCATTCCGAGGCCTTAATGAAGCAACAACTTGAACGATTTTGGGATCGATCGGGAGGCGGTTTTTTCTTTACGGCTAGTGATCATGAGAGATTGATTGCTCGAGCGAAAAATCCGGTGGATAGTGTGCGGCCTTCAGGTAATTCAGTCTCTGCACAAAATCTCTTTTATCTCTATCAAGTGACTAAAGACGAAAACTATCTGGACTATGCTCGCAAGACACTCGATAGCGTTTCAGGCATCATGTCCTCGTCCCCATCCGCTTCGCCTCGCATGGCCATTCTGTTGAATGAGCTATTGAAATTGGATGAGAAGAAATAGTATTCAAGTAGTCTTCTGCAAAGTGTTCTTCATTCGTTGTCAGCAGGAGAGTCTTCAGCGTCAGAACGACTAAAGGCATAGTAGATAGGTATGCTGATAATCAGAAAGCCGATGCTAAAGGCACTTAGTTTAAGATCGTCTGTGGCAACGAGAATGAGAAAGAGTCCGTTGACGAGTAGGGCCAAAGCGGGGACGACCGGATAACCCGGTACGAGGTAAGGTCGCGGTGTGTCAGGCTCTCGCTTTCGTAAAACAAACACGGCTCCTAACGTCAGGACGGTGAAAACGGTCGAACTGAAGACAGCCGTGTTAGTGAGTTGGTCAAAGATGTCACCGGCAGTATTTAGATTACGAGCTTCTTGCGTACCATCGGTACCTAATCCGGTGAACAGTACCAGACCGGTGACGATCAAGAAGATGGACATGCTGGCGATGCCCTGCCCGATAATCGCCATATAAGGCGCTCTGGTTTTGGGATGTACCTTAGCAAACGAGCGGATGAACATGTTATCCCGAGCCATCGCAAAGAGGACTCGGGGAGGAGTCAAAAACCCGGTATTTAAGGCACTTAATGCACTGACCATGATGACAGCATTAATCAGTGCTTTGCCGAATTTAGCCAACCCCGCACTTCCAAAAGCCAGATATTTCCCAACAGCCTCCTGCGGAACATCTCGTAGCGGATCCTCTTTGATCTCGACCATCTCGTCAAGTGATAAGGCGCCGTGAAAGGAGACGTTGACGGCGATGTAAACTGCCATTAATACGATCGCTCCGCCAATGAGCGCGAAGGAGAGGTTTTTTTCAGGCTGTTTAATCTCTTCCGCGACACTCGTCACCATCCAGCCTCCTGAATAGGCCCACATCACACTCAACATAATCAGGGTGAACATCTCGATGACTGAGTCAGGGCGTTCTCCGCCTAATGGCGTGCTCGCCAGATTAGTTGTTGAAAAGGAATCACCTTCAACAATGACAGCTAAAAATGGAAGGCAGGCGATAGCGACCAGCACTGAGACTTTAATCACGGTGGTGATGTTTTGGATAATTCCACCCCAGACTACGCCGAGGCAATTGATGGTGACCAGACTGGCCTGCAAGCCGAGGACAATGAAAACAATTTCCAGTGAGGAAAACTCAACTCCGATAGTTGTCCCCAGAGTCATCGTGAAATAGACTGCTAAGGCAGCGCAGGCAGTTGACTGGAAGAATATGGTCTCGTTCCAGCCTGAAAGAAAGGCTGGAAGTCGACCGTAGGCCTGGCGGATGTATACATAGGTTCCGCCGGCTTTGGGCATCATCAAGCTGAGTTCGGCCATACAAACTGCACTAATGAGTGTGATGACACCACCGGCGATCCAGCCAATCATAATGAGTGAAACACTATCGCTGGCTGTTGCATTGGCAGCGGGTTTGGCAAAGATACCTGAACCGATGACAGCTCCAACCACCATGGCCATTGCTGACCATTTCCCCAACACTTTGGATAGCGATGGTGAGGAACTGTTATTAAGTAATTCTTCTTGCGACATGGGATGGTTGCCTGAAACCTGAGTGAATGTTGTCAGGTTTGTTTATAGCAAATCCCGAATCTCATCAGGGAAATCATGTTTTTGAGATTCGATCTTTTTCTCGAGGTTATCCACTTTGTCGGAGAGTTCGACAATTTTCTTGTGTCCATCGACAACCACGCCATCGAGATCCGAAACAGTCTGTTCGAGGTGGGTAAACAGGGATTCCAGATTAGTAACGCGTTGATCGAGTTTGTCTCGATTTGTATTTGGTTCAGACATGTTCAGAGTTTTCCCCGAGTTCTCTTGAGTACAATAACCACATCGGAACTGTACTCGATGGAGCAGATTGGGGACAAGGTTGTCTTAAAGCCGCAGGAAGTTTCGCAGGTCATCCATCACGATTTGAGGATTTTGAATGATCTGTAAGGCAATGACCGTTCCCAGTACCAGAGCAAAGCCGATCATAGAAAGCGCGTATGGGTTTGCAGTGACATTGACTTTGTTCAGCTTCGCTGACAGCTCGACTCTTAACCGAGCCCAGTTAGCCAGGTTTTGATTGTGTCCAACGGCCACGATTTGGCAGCTACGCATTGTGTTTTTTGATTCGATACTGAGCTGAATACCTAGTTCGGGCAATTCAACACTGTCGCCGGCCCATTTTGCTGATTTGTCCATTTCAGCAACCAGACTTCCCAGTGTGGTCCGCAATTGTGTTGCAGTGATGTTGTAGACGACTAATCGGGGTTTACTAATCATTCCCACCAGAAGAACACTGAGAATGTAAAACGAACCCAGCAGTACCCAGGTCCACGGACCGAATGCTGAAAGTGCCTGTTCCGGTACAAATAGCCGTAATGGTCCAATCATTACCAGGCCGGCAACACCCAGTGCCAGAGTGAACGAATCACGTGCACCACTAGTCACGAACGGTTGTCGTGAAGCATTGATAAGGCCCATTAGCAGCAGGTAAACCGTAAGTGGGCCCAAAGCGATACACAGGTGAGCTGTGACCATGGTTTGGTTGTTCCGATTAGACGAGTTTTACGAGCGTTTATTCTAGTGAATGAATTGGTAATAACCAATAAACGCTAGAAAAAAAGGTTAAAAGTGTGCTAGCTGGCGGCGTAACTACCCAAGACCGGATTTGAGTGGTAAACTTTGGAAATCAGCCTTGTTTGTCTCTTTTAGCTTAAGGGGCAGACACTTTTTTTATGCTGAATGAGCAGTTTTTTACACTAAAAACGATAGATCCATGTCAGAAACACCTGCAAATATTGAACGGTTAGCCATTAACACTATTCGTACGTTATCTATGGATGGCGTTCAGGCAGCCAACAGTGGCCATCCAGGCACACCGATGGCACTTGCTCCGGTTACTTATGTGCTTTGGAACGAGGTCATGAATTATGATCCTGCAGATCCAAACTGGCCAGCGCGCGATCGATTTGTGCTGTCATGTGGCCATGCCTCCATGCTGCAGTACTCGATTATGCACTTAGCAGGCATCAAAGCTGTGGATGAAGAAGGTAGTGTTTTGGACGAGTTGTCTATTTCACTCGATAGCATCCGCAATTTTCGTCAATTGCACAGTCCATGTGCCGGGCACCCGGAGTTTGGTGAAGCTGCAGGAATTGAGATGACCACCGGACCGCTTGGGCAAGGAGTTGGTACGAGTGTCGGCATGGCGATTGCCGGTAAGTGGTACAACGCTCGTTACGATTCGGCCGAGACGAGTCTGTTTGGATTTGACACGTATGTGATTTGTAGTGATGGAGACTTAATGGAAGGGATTGGCTGTGAAGCGGCTTCGGTTGCCGGTCACCTTAAGCTTTCCAACCTCTGTTGGATCTATGACGACAACAACATCACGATCGAAGGCGAATGTGATCTGGCTTATACCGAAGATGTCGCGACGAAATATCAGGGGCTTGGTTGGCACACTGTCACGGTGGACGATGCCAATGATCTGGATGCCATTCGTTCAGCTTTTGCTGAATTCCAAAATACAGATGACAAACCGACTTTGATAATTCTCAAGAGTGTTATTGGGTACGGCTCACCCAATAAGGCGAATTCTCATGCAGCTCACGGCTCACCATTAGGCCCGGACGAAGTTGCGCTAACCAAAGAGTATTACGGCTGGCCTGCGGATCAACAATTCCTCGTGCCGGAAGGTGTTGCCGAGCATTTTCAGGCGGGTATTGGTAAACGCGGAGCTAGTGCACGGGCAACCTGGCAGTCGTCTTACGAAGCCTATCAAGCTGCGAAACCAGCTGCTGCTAAGGAATTGGAGACGATTTGGAGTGGCGGCCTGCCTGCAGATTGGGAAGATGGAATTCCAACGTTTGAAGCAGATGAAAAAGGACTGGCGACTCGGGTATCTTCCGGTAAAGTACTCAATGCACTCGCCGAAAAATATCCCTGGATGTTAGGCGGCAGTGCAGACCTGGCACCGTCGAACATGACGAATCTGAACTTTGAGGATACTGGCGATTTTAGCCCTCAAAACTATGGAGGAAGAAATTTCCACTTTGGCATTCGTGAACATTCCATGGCCGCCATTAGTAATGGTATGTCGTTATCCGGATTGCGATCTTACTGTGCGACGTTCTTTGTCTTCACCGACTATTTGCGACCTGCTCTTCGATTGAGCAGTATCATGCATCAGGATGTGTTGTACATTATGACGCACGATTCCATTGGCTTAGGCGAAGATGGTCCTACCCATCAACCGGTTTCTCATTTGGCATCGTGCCGATCGATTCCGGGTGTCAATGTTTATCGCCCGGCCGATGCGAATGAAGTTGCTCAGGCGTATAAAACACTGACGAAACAACAATCGCAACCTTCGATGCTCGTATTAACTCGACAGGGTTTACCTACATTGTGTCGCGAACAATATGCTCCGGCCTGTGGCACATCGAAGGGAGCTTATGTGCTGAAAGATAGTGACGGGGAAGCTCAGGTGATCTTAGCTGGCACGGGAAGTGAAGTACATATTTGTCTGGAAGCCCAGACGCAATTGGCTGCGGAAGGTATTTCCGCGAGAGTGGTCAGTATGCCTTGTTGGGAGTTGTTTGATCAGCAGTCAAAAGAATACCGCGACTCAGTCTTTCCTCCGGCTGTGACAGCTCGAGTTGGATGTGAAGCAGGATTGAGAATGGGGTGGGATCGTTACATCGGTTCGGAAGGAAAATTTGTAGGGATGACTGGGTTTGGAGCATCCGCACCGGCTGGCATTCTCTATGACCACTTTGGCATTAACGCTGAAAACGTGGTTGCTCAGGCCAAAGCTGCGATTGCCGGCGAATAAAAACTGAGAGAACAAAGTTCGGCAATGGTTGCATCTGGTCGATGGGCGTTGCAGAATGGCGATATTGAATTATTTGATTCTAGGTCTATTTGAAGGCTATATTGCATGAACGTTGTGCCTCTTGGCGACAAGGTTGTAGTGAAACGAGTTGAGGCTGAAGATGTTACAGCCGGAGGCATCGTGCTTCCTGACTCGGCAAAAGAAAAACCTCAACAGGGTCGAGTCCTGTCTATTGGCGATGGCGTGATGCTACCCGATGGATCGCGGTCTGCTCCTGAAGTAAATGAAGGTGACCGAGTCCTCTTTAATTCCTATGCCGGAACGGAAATTCAGGTGATGGAAGAAGAGCTTCTAATTATGTCAGTCAACGACATCCTTGCGGTTCTTGACTAACTGTCTCGTTGCGAATTAATTCTTGCTTACGCAGTTTAACACTTCATCGTGTAGGTGATTTCCTGCGCTTTGTTTGTTGCTATATAATTAACGACGCAAGAGAAAGCTCTCCGCAAAGCCTCTTCGCATCTTCAGGGGAAAGATTACGAGCCCTGGGTGGAGTCGAATCGGGGATATAGAACAGAGAAACCAAAAACAATCAATAGAGTATTGGAAACGTAGTATGTTGAGTCGACTTCTGGCATTTGCTGTGTGTGCATTGATGGTGGGTTTACCTCAGTTACAGGCCGCTGATTTGAGTGAAAAAGAGCAGCAAACGGTCGATGAAATGGTGAATCGGGCGATTCAGTATTTGCGGACGACAGGTCAGGCCGAAGATGGTTCTTTTTCAAAAGAAGCGAGTCCGGCCATTACTTCCCTTGTGACTGCAGCGTTGATCAAAAGTGGCAGACCACTGGAAGATCCAATGGTTGCCAAAGCATTAAAATTCATTGAAGGGTTTGTGCGTGAAGACGGCGGTATCCATCAGGATGGATCGCTCTATAGAAATTACGAAACCTGTCTGGCTATTCTTGCCTTAGTGGAAGCTAATCAGGATGGTCGTTACGACGAAGTACTTGGTAAGGCCAATCAATTTGTCCGAGGTATTCAGGTGGGTGCTGATGGGAAGGTAGCCAGGAATGCTCCGGAGTGGGGTGGTCAGGGGTATGGCAAGCACAAACGACCGGACTTGAGCAACACGTCATTTTTTATTGATGCCTTAGTGGCAAGTGGAGCTTCTGCAGATGATGCGGCGATTCAGGCGGCATTAGTATTTGTTTCCCGTACTCAAAACCTGGAGTCGGAACATAATACCACCGAGTTTGCCACTAAGATTGAAGATGGTGGCTTTTACTACACTCCAGCTGCAGGCGGTACAAGCCAGGCTGGCAAGACGGCTAATGGTGGATTACGTAGTTATGCATCGATGACCTATGCTGGTTTGAAGAGCATGATTTATGCCGGAGTGGATGACGATGACCAACGCGTGAAGGCGGCAGTCTCCTGGATTCAAAAGAATTATGACTTATCCGAGAATCCCGGGATGGGAGCGGAAGGTCATTTCTATTACATCCATACCTTTGCCAAAACTCTGAAGGCATTAGGAGTGGATGAAATTGAGGATGCTAAAGGCAAGACGCATCATTGGCGGTCAGAGCTTATTGCCGAACTCGCTCGTCGACAGAAACGTAATGGATCGTGGATAAACAACAAGAGTACTCGTTGGCTGGAAGCAGATGAGAACCTGGTAACAGGATATCTTCTGCTCTCCCTGTCGTATTGTCGGGATTAGCATCATCTAAGCAATCGCTTTTCTTCGTCGTAACAACAATGCCGTCGATGTGCTCGCAGTGCAAAAGGTCTCTGTCCGGGTATGTCTAAATACATCACGCGTTATGGTTCCATGCGATTATTGGGCGTCCTGGCGACTCGTGGAAATGACGAGTTTGCTCGGGGAGATCAGGTCGTGGTGCGGACTAACCGGGGTTTAGAGACCGGGGAAGTTCTCTGTGAAGCCACTGAAAATGCGATCGCTCAGATGAAAAATCCGTCGAACGGTCAGATCATTCGCCGGATGTCGGCAGACGATGATCAGGAGTTGGATCGTTTACGTACGCAACAGCGTGATTACTTCCAACGTAGTCAGAAGATTGTTGAAAAGCATCAACTCGACATGGAATTGGCAGAAGTCGAAAAGCTATTCGGTGGTGAACGACTGATCATCTATTACATTTCTGAGGATCGAGTGGATTTTCGGCAGCTTGTAAAAGACCTGGCAGCAGAATTCCAGATGCGGATCGAGATGCGTCAGATTGGTGTTCGGGATGAAGCAAAGTTGTTGGCGGATTATGGCGATTGTGGAAAACCGGTCTGTTGCAATACGCACCTTCTGCAAATGCCGCCTGTTTCAATGAAGATGGCGAAGTTGCAAAAAGCAACGCTCGATCCGACGAAGATTTCAGGTCGCTGTGGACGTTTGAAATGTTGCTTGCGATATGAATACGATACCTACCTGTCACTGCAGGACGAATTACCTCGAGCAGGGACCGAAGTGATCACCAATTCCGGTCGAGGAAAAGTTTTGAATCAGGAGATCATCAGTCAGCAACTCCTGATTCAACTAGAGAGTGGTCGCCGGCTGATGTTACATGTTTCTGAAATTCTCACCGTTCTGGACCGTAAATCTCCGGACTATGACCGGCAGGTTTCCGAAGGAGAGCGTTTGCTGGCTGAGGCACGGGCAGACGAAATCGACGCCACGCTGAGGACGATGCCTGCTGAGCCTTTCTTGGAAGAGTCGACTGAGGCAGATCCCGAGCAAAAAGGTAAGCGTAAACGCCGTCGTCGTGGTCGCGGGAATCGGCGGAGCTCAGGAAAAGCCAAAGACGGGTAGTCAGAATCTGATTCAGTGACTACAAAGGAGGTTTCGGACCCAGCGAATCAACGCTCGTCTGAAAACGCCGCCACATCCACGCAACGTCGTAAGCGTCGCCGACGTGGTCGAAATCGTAAACCGGGAAATGAATCTGAGGGTAATAGCCAATCATGATGAGTGAGTTTTCGAATCCATTGATGGATTTATTGGCCAAAGATACTCGTTACACCGCCGAGGCGTACGAGTTTATTCGGAATGCCTTGAATTTTGCCCATGACGAACTGGGGTTAGGTAACGTTGATGCTGAAGCATTGAAATCGGCATTAGAAGCTGAAGGCGACCTGCCCGAGGAAGCCCATCTGACCGGTCAGCAGTTATGTGAAGCGATCCGTCAATACAGCCTGGCCCAGTTTGGCTATATGGCGAAGACAGTGTTAAACAGTTGGGGATTGAAGGAGACTTTGGACTTCGGAGAGGTTGTATACAATCTGATTGATATCGAGATGATGCGTAAATCAGATTCGGATTCCAAAGATGATTTTGCAGAAGTCTACGATTTTGATCGTGTTTTCGTCGATGATTTTGATATCAATAAACAAGACGATCTGGTGATTTGATTGAGTGTTTTTCCAGCGGCGAGTTGACCCAACATGGTAAATCAGGACGAAGAGAATAAGGATTTTATCGCACCGGTGAAATCCACTCGTAATGCAGTACTTCTTAAAGCTGCTGTGTCTCTGTTTTTGCTTTGGATCGCGGTGCTGCTGTGGATTTTAAGTCGGTCTTAATTTTTCCCGAGAATCCAGCCAGCTGTAGGTTGGAAGGGTTAGCCAAGCAAAGAACCAATCCTTTGCTCTTCAAAGCCTCTTGAATTACCTGGCCAACTAGCGAATAATCGTGGCGAGTTCGAATCGATACTCGTGATTTGCTTTCCGGCATAGGAGTACTTTCATGACAAGCTTAAAAGATGCCTATCCAAGTGTCTTTCTTTCGCTGACGGACGTCGATTTGCCCGTTGGGTTTACCAATGATTACAGCAAGTACATAGAATTCAAACCGTTGGCCAAAGGGGGCAAAGCGATTCTTCAGACTTGCATGGATCAGGCACTAGGGCGAATCGTGGTCCATAAATCGATTCACCCTCATCTGCAGGACAATATACGAGAACGTCGTCGCTTCATGCGAGAAGCCAGGATTTCTGCTCAGTTACAACATCCCAATACGATCCCAATCTATGAGATTGGTAGAACTCCGGACGATAATCTGTATTTCACGATGAAGCGGATTGCCGGCTTGAATCTGTATCAAGTCATGGATCGTTTGAAGTGGGGATTTCCCAGTGCCGAAGCGGATTTCAATTTGGATCGGTTACTGGAGATTTTGTTACAGGCCTGTTATGCGTTGTCCAATGCGCATGCTCATGGAGTCTTACATCGGGACCTAAAGCCCGAGAATATTTTGATTGGTCAATTCGGCGAGGTGTCATTGGTGGATTGGGGCGTCGCCAAAATCTGGGGCATGCCCAATGAAGATCGGACACCGGATCAGAAAGAGCGAGCGGAGAGTCTTACGGGAACAGGGCAGCGTCCCGGCACACCGTTGTATATGTCTCCTGAACAGATCATAGGGAATTTTTACGTCGACAATCGTGCGGACGTATGGGCGATTGGAGTGATGCTTTATGAATTACTCTGTCTCGAAGTACCTTTTAAAGGACGGACCGTGCATCAAACGTTTGATCAGATCATCCATGAGGATCCTGTTTTGCCGAGTAAGCGGAATTCAGGTCGCCCCAAACGCTTTATCCCGTCGGAACTCGAGTCGATTGCGATGCGTGCGATGTCCAAGAAACCTGCTGACCGCCAGCAGGATATCAGCGAAGTCATCGAGCAGATTAGATCCTTTAGAAATCACAAGTTGTTGATTTCGTGACAGGCTGAGTCATCTGCGCAGAAAAAAACCCGGAAAAATATCCGGGCTTCTTTTTTAGTTGGGTCTCTTATTTGTTGGAGAGTGACTCCACTTCATCGACCTTGGTAGGTTGTAGTTTAGCTCGGTGTGCTGCGACTTGAGCGTAACGCATTCCCAGTCGAACCTGATTAGGGTGGAAGTAACGATCCACAGTTCCGTTGAGATGGCGAGCTCCGATTTTATTAACCAGTTGCTGCCATGACAGGTCGTCAGTGAAGTGCCAGGCTGCAGCCTGAGCTGCACTTTGATTTAGCTGTCCGGAACCCAGCATTCGGCAGAGTTCGATCACTTCCTGTTTTTTGGTAAACGATTCGATCGGAACGATATCGTACTTCACTCGTGGGTTTGGCTCTTTCTTACCGTGTTCCAGACAAACCGTGGTGACTTTGAATTTTCGGACTTTTCCGGGCTCGATGTTTTGGAAGCCGCCCATACCGCCGCC
>DEAW01000206.1 GCA_002348315.1 Planctomycetaceae bacterium UBA2972
TTGTTGTCGGACGAATTCTGAGGATCTCCTGACTGCTGACCACCTTCCTCGTTCTCTTTGATCTTGTCTGCCAGATCACCAGTTTCTTCAGAGAGTCGATCCTGTTCTTTGGCGATCCTGTCCGCGTCTGCTCCACCTTCGTTTTGTCCCTGAATGGCACGTTGTTGACGCAGTAATCGTTCCACGTCACGGATGTATTCGCGATAACGAGCCTTTTCCGTTTTAAGACGGTCTCCATCATCTTCGGTAATCAAGAGTTCAAGAATCTTCGCCAGTTGAACCTGAACGTCGGCTTGTTCATCAACAGCTCGCTTAAGCTGGTCCTGACTGAGCAATCTGACAATGGATTGCATTTGGGTCGTGGTGAGGTTGTCTTTGGATTGCTTATAGGCGTCACGCAGCAAAGCGGCACGCTTGGGATTGTTGGCCGCTTCGAATTCAGCCATACGCAGAATCAGCTCTTCAATACGTTTGTATTTCTCTGCAATCTTACTTTGTTGCAACGCTAACTCAGTCGTCCCTGACGGCGCTGCTTCGGACGTGTCGGACGGCGCTGGATCCGTTTCAGTAGCTTCCTGAGCAGAAACGTAATGTGGGATTAGAAATGCTGTGATTACAAGCAATGCAGAAAACGCAATGGAAGTATGCTTAAGAATTCGGCTCATGAGTTCGCCTCGTGTTTAAGTCTTATTTCATGCATCGGGACAGCAACCAACCCTAATTCATTTGTGTGTTGTCAGGCCAAGTGCGGGATTTGCTTTGCGACAAAAAATCTCGTAACGTTACGAAATGATGGACGATTAGTCCATTTTAATTCAGTCTTTGGTACCCCACCAGCGAGTGCTTTTCGTGCTGGGTACAGTTTTACTTTATTTTAACAGATCAAGAACCTGCTTCTTCCTTTCGTCTTTGGTCTTTTCGCCGATTTCTTCCTGATCGTTGATTAAATCGCGAATTAAATCAATTAATTCGTTATAGGTTTCCAATTCAAGCATATTGTCCAGTACTGCGTTCATTTGATCGAGAATAACATCAGCCTGAGTTAATACTTCGACAGCATGTGCTTCGTTCGCCGTACCCTGTTCAATGGCGTTTTCCATCACCAACAGACGTTCGTCGAGCACTGGGAATGCCACTTCACAGACGTGTTTTAAGGGGTCTGAAATGAGTTCTTTGAGGCGGTCTTTGCGTTCCTGAGTATCGACGCGATTATTGATTAACTGCAAGCGAATATCGTCGAAGGAAACGGCGACTCCGAGTGACTCCTGATTAGATTTTTGGCTTTGTACGATCGCCCGCTGAATACGTAGCAATCGCAGACTCTCTTCCCGCTTTTGTTTTTCCTCGGCACTAAGTTCCTGTTGATCGTCCTGACCATCTTCGGGATCACTGCCTGCATCAGTTGGATCATTCCCCTGAGTACTTTCAAGGACCTGAGCCAATGAATCTCTCATTGCCTGGACTTCCGCCAAAATCAATTCGTACCGTTGTCGTAACGATAATTCCTGACGTTCCAGGATGGCGAGCAGCTGTTGGTCGGTGACAACATCCAGTGAAAACTGACTGCTCATACCGATGTTCGGGTCCCCTTCAAGATTGTATTTATCACTGGCTTGAATCGAAAGCGTGATGGTTGATTCAGGTTTTAATTCAGTGGTTTCATCGTTAGCTCGCTGAGCACGTAAGTCCAGCGGAGTTTTTAATTCCTCACCGTTTTGGATAGGAAGTGGAAAGGTCATCGATTCGCCCTCTTGAGGTTTGATATCAAACCAACTCGTCGCCACGCCGTAGTCGTCGGTTACTTTGCCCTTAATAGGAATAATCGCATCCGGCGTGATGGCCGAACCGATACCTTCAAGACTGATATCCAGATTCGGCGGCTGATCCGTTACTGAGCCGATCGACACGACGAACGGCTCGGTCGAAATGATGGCATCCTGATCGTAAAGTGATACGGTCAGATCGACATCGTTGTAGAGCGGCGTGACCGCAAACGTGAGTTGGCGATCTGATTCAGCCAGACTTACAAAAGTGCGGCCGCCGGTACTGGTGAAGCCCTCCATCACCGGTCCCGAGTCTAGGATTTCACCCTGCTCGTCCACACTGCAAAGGACGCCATCCTCAATTGAAAATGTCAGATTTTTTCCATCCAGGTTCGTCAGGTCATTAAGAATTCCCGCTTCGATACTGTCAGGTTCTGTGTCCGGATCAGCCGAAGCGATCGTCACTGTAAGGTTAAGTGTGTTTCCCGTGCGAATGTCCTGATGGGAGAGAAAGGCTGAACGGTACTGGGAAGTTAAAGGATCCCGGATATGTACTTGTTCCAGAGACTTATTGGCTTGCAGATTGATCGTTAGGTGCGTGCCAAAAGGAAGCGAGGTGCGACCAGCAATCCAGGGTTGATCATTAAAAGGGAGCTTTTCGGTGTAATCGGGATACTGATAGTCGAGTGAGACATCCTGAATTTTGGGACTGTCTACAACGTCAATATAGAAGGGGCCGATACGGTGATCGTTGCCCACCACTTCAAATTCAAGGCTTCCGGTAATTCCATTGAGTGGGTTATCGTCCAGGACATAGTATTGATCGTTAGCTGTCGCTCCACCTTCTTTATTTAGATTTCTGCGGCCGGTCACGCCATCGGCAGTTTCGTAGTACAGCACGCATGAGCTCGGGATCTCTTTCTCGCCGTTGGCATTGACCAGTAAACGTAGCGTCGCTCCGGCAGCCACTTTGACACGATCGTCGCTAAACACTTTTTGCTCGTCGACGCCAAAAGTGTAACCGTTAAAATTCTCTCGTATGACGGTTAAACCAACTAACTCGATCTGCGTGTTACGCTCCCATTTGTCGGGTGAGAGCATGTATAAGCGTTTCAGTGCCAGATTTGCCATCACTGAATTGCTGGCCCCGAAAATCACAATGGATAGAAATAGTACCCCAGCTAGTAAGATTCGTTTGGTCAGTAATTTGGTGTTGAAGACCTCGTTGACATTGATGGAATCCATGGATTGAAGAGCGAGTTGCGAAGTCTCAGAAAGCATGTCTTCACTGAATTCGTCCGAGGAGTAATCAGGCTTTCGGTCTTGCAACGTGACGGTCGTTACCAACGCATCCTGCAGATCATCAAATCGTCGTTCCAGCAGTAAGGCCAGAGAACGGTCATTGAATTGCACAAATGCCCGTCGACCGACAAAACGATAAAGAATGTAGACCAGCACTCCGCCCACGATCGCCAGGAGCACTGCCCGAGCTCCCTGAGCGAGTTCATTCGCGCCGACCAGGACAGGCAAATAGTCGATGGCCAGTCCAAACCAGAACATCAAACCGACCCAGACAACCGCCAGACTCAGGCCTTCCAGCCAGACATACAACCGAATTCGAGTTCGCAATCGCTGTAAGGTCCTGCGAATTTGAGGGTCGAGTTTTGGGTTTTGCTGATCCATGATCTCAATCGCCCGTTAGGCAAGTTTACAAAGTCTGCGGATGATCCATTCAATGCAGAGGATGCCACTGATCACTGCGATCAGCCATCCCATCAACATTTCTTCAAATTCTTTGTCCGGAGTTCCGGGAAGTTCGGTTTCCTGATCGCGAACGACAATGGTGTCGGAAAGTGTTTTCCCTTTTCCATTATTAGACGCAGTTGACGTGCTGGAAATTCCCACAAAATACGTGCCATTGGTCTGTTCTGCCGCATGAGAGAGCAAAGCGTCGTTTCTACGGGGATTTTCAATCTCCAGTTGCGGCACGCGTACTCGCACATCTCGAGTCAGTAGATCGGCGGAACCTGGTAAAGGAACTTCGACACGATAATCGCCTTCCTGAGTGGCAATAAACTGCCCTGTATACATCCCTTCCCGGCTACCATCCTGAAGTAATTTTAGCTCAATGGCATCGCGAGTTCCGTCGGGTTGCACCAGAGCGGCATCGACGGCATCTGCCGAAAGTGGGTCGTGCTGGGCATCGGTAAGCACGGCCTGAATTGTGATATGTTCTCCAAGAAATGTCCGGTCTTTGTCGACTAACAGGACACCTCGGCTTGAGTCTCTTAGTAACCGACCCTGAGAAACCCAGCGAATCAGCTTGGTGTAATACTTTTCAAAGTACGCCTCTTCGATACTGCGTAATCGCCACATTTCACCGCTGGCCTGAAAGAACACTCGGCCCGCCCCGTAGAAATGGCCGGCCATGTAGATCGGGAGTTCGTCATCAATCGCCGTGTCAGGATCTGAGAAACGACTGTACACTTTTGCTCCGGGCTTTGGATCCTTGGCTTTATAGTACCCGTATACGCCATCAAAGGAGGCCCAGGCCTGTTCGCTCCCAAGCTGACTATTGTCCAACCAGAGGAATTCTGCGCTAAGTCCATCATCGGAAAACTGAATGGGCCAGGCAGTGTCCCCGCCAAACCTTCCCAGGCTAAGTGTGACACCTCCCTGATTGTAGAAGACGACCGGATACAGATTTTTAATTAGGTCGATTCCACGTCGTCGTCCACGACGCATGCGTGACCATTCCGGAGTGAATACCGGTCCGGCTACAACAAATAACCCTCCGGCTTCTTCCGAAACCCAACGTTCCACTAACTCAATTTGCCCATCATCTAACGCTTCCCAGTCCGGGTCAAAGGCGACGATGGCATCATACTCGAATAATTCCTCGTCAAGCTGAGGAAAGTCGTAGATGACCTCATCGGCTTCCTGGCTAATGGTGTCTTCAGCTGTTTGTAAGTGCACATGAACTTCGACTTCCTCGTCCCGATACAGCATGTTTCTGAGGAATCGGTATTCACGTGTAGGACCTCCCGCCACGAGTAAAACGCGAGTACGTCGGTCGACAATCTCCACGGTCGCTGAGCGTTGATTGTCCCGGTCGTTTTTGTCATCAGCAGGTGGCTGGATTCGAATGACATAATCGCGTTTCCCCTGGATGTTTTCATCCGGTTCCAGTTCAAATTCAACGGGCCGGGTTTCACCGTCATCGGCTAAGTTGAGCTGGACTTGGTCTTCTACTTTGTCCTGCGAGGCATCATCCGAAGGCGTGTTGACAGGTCGGCTGATCAGGTCAACGGTCACACTGCGATTTTCCGAACCGTACGCCTGGATATACCCGGTGATCTTAAAGCTATCTCCTGGATAGACACGTTCCGGAGCTTCGATGTCCACGACGCGAACGTTTTTGGCCTGCTCATCGCTTCCGATCCCAACCGGGTAAATGGGGATATTGTAAGTTCGTGCTGCTCGTACAGCGACTTCCAGATCTTCGCCGGAATTACTACGACCGTCAGTGTAGATCACCAGTCCGGCAATGGGGCCGCCACGTTCTTTATTCACAAGGAATTGAACGGCATCTCCAATTCTGGTTTTGCTGCCACGGGGAATCAGAGCGGTATTCCAGTCCACTTCGGGTAACTCGATTTCTGTATCATCAGCGGCTTCAGCCGAAGTGAAGTTTGGCGTGGTAATGCCGAGTGTGTCGGTGAACGAGAGTTGTGGGTGTCGAAGATTTCCAACAGCGATAACAATCACTCCAGCCAAAACAAAAACCATACTTGCCAAAAGCGACCAGGAGGATGCTTCGGGTTGATCTTTCCTACGCCCCTTAACCAGGTAAAAGAGGAGAGCCACAACAGCAGCGATCACCAGTGCGAATCCTATATTGACCAGATCACGAACGGACTGGATCGCCGTGTCCGAAAGTTTAGACTCATTACTCGAATTCACTCGTGCCACTCGTGGAAACGTGGCAATTTCCAAGGGACGGCTGTCTTCGCTGAACCGATGCACAATGACGTCATGGTTTTGCCGTAGTTCTTCGAGCGTCGGGCCGTCGTTGAATTCGTTCACGATGTGAGTAATACGAGCCAGTCGCTGTTCGTCCGAATCGTCGGTCAGGCCCATGCTTTGACTCGTATCAATTAACAGATGAACTCGAGAATCCTTAGTGATGGTCTCTTCGGTGATTCGTTCCAGATTGAAGAAATAGAAGAGAATTCCCAGTAAGGCAAAGCATCGCAGGGCGACCAGCGTGATGGAAGTGGATTTACGCAGTTCACCGGCATCGCGTCGGTAAATCCAGACAACGTAGGCACCGAAAGCGATGCAAATGACTAGCAACAATAGCCAATGCCAGGCCTCGGTCAGCGAATTGACTCGAGTGAATTGAAAATGTGTTTGCTGAATCTGAGCGATCATTCCCATCATGTGGTGGCGCCTCCCCGGGGAGTATGATAACTCAATAAGTAGGCAAGGAATTGCTCGCCGATTAAGCCGGCGAGTAGCAGTAACATTAACCAGAAACTAGCCGTTCCTCCAATGTTTTGTGACGCACTTCCCTGAAACGCATCGAGGTCAGAGAGTTGCAGTGGAATAGGTTCGAGCGATGCAATAAGCTGCTCTTTGTCAATTCTGGCAGTGTCGCCTTCAACCGCGTTGACGTTGAGCGCGTACCGTGCATCTTCGAAAGAGCCATCAGTACGCTGAGTAATCACATCATAAATGCCGCTGGTGGTTGTCCCGGTCGTGGTGGTGGAAGGAGTTGCGTCTCCTCCAAAAATGGCATTGATCACGGGCGACTGAGGATCAGACTGAACAGCTTCCAGTTCTTCAATAGGACGAGTTAAAGGATCGTCACCTGGTGTGAAGATGGTCACGTTGTTATTGTACTGCTGTAAATCCAGAGCGATGTTTAGTTCAGCGCCTACCGGCCAGCGATCGAGAATGCGTTGGCTTGAAGTCAGGTGAGCATGCAGTTTGAGCAGGACTACCACAAAACTGGGGTCCTGCCCCCAGTTATTCCATTCCGGGTTGAGTGTCGACGTGAAGCAGACGACTCGTCCATTGCCAATTTGTTGTTCAATGGCAAAAGGTTGCCGGTTGTGAAGTCTACAAATGACACGGGCGGTGGAATCATCGGCAGGTGCCCATTGTGGCGAAACCTGCATGTACTGATCAATCGTGACCCGTCTGATTAACGGGTTGCGTTCGGCCAGAAAGAAGTCAAAAACCGGATGGTCGATGATATCCAGATGCGGAGTCGCTTCGTCCAGAGGAGGAACCAATATGGCCGCTCCGGCAAACTCGGCAGGCATCAGGCCTTCACCGTTGCGGTAAAGGTTTTCATTAAAGAAATTGACGTCTACCTGTTCTCCTGCGAACCAGGCTAGTCCTCCGCCCCGGCTGACATATTGTTCCAGATTCGTGATGGCGTCACCATCCAATCGGCCAATATCCATGAGGTAAATGGCGCTGTATTTCGATAAGGTTTCGGCCGGTGTGTCTCTGAGGAATTCGGTCGGTTGTACATCAGGGATAATTCCGGTGTTGGTTAGTTGGCTGGGCCGAAAAACACTGGTCAGAAAATATTGATTTCGCTGATCCGACGTACCATCGATCAACAGCACCTGATCACCCTCCGGAAAGTCGAGTACGGTAAACCTCGAGTTGTCAGTCAAAATCGAGTCTTCCGGTAGCTGAGCATCGACAACATGCTGACCCGCTTCCGGAAAGAAGACCTGAACGCGTTTGGTAGCCGTAACACCAGGTTCTATGTTCTCAAACACGACCACCGGTAGCTCTTCGATTTGTCCGGTGACTTCAGCCGGTTCAGCTGCCTGAACCGTCCCTTTGGCGTGGAAGATAGAACGCATCTTAACCTGCACGTTGGTAGCCGGTTCGGTACCAAAGTTCTTCACTCGCAGATGCATAAACAGCGGGACACCAGCAGCTCGCGTGTCATCAGCAGGAACGAGTTCGGTAATCGCCAGATTCGAATTTCCAGATTCGACACAGTCCACGAGATGAATTTCTTCACACTCGGCACTGAGACTTGCCAGAGCTTCCTTGATTTCCGCCGGATTTTCCCAGTCATTTTGTCGGAAGTCAGAGATCATATAGACGTTGCGATGTTGCTCCGGATTCCTGGTGACCAGCTGTTGTAGGATTTTTAATGCTGACAGCGGGCCAATATCAGATTGGGTCAGGATCATATCTTTTTGTCGGTCTGATAGTCGTTCGGCAAAATCGCCGTCGACAAAGGCGGCTTGCAAGTCAGCAATCGTGTCTGCCCGGATCTCATCCACATCGCTGACAGTAGCCGCTGTGCCGTCCGCTTTGGAGAAGCGTACCAGTGTAAATCGCTGGTTGCTGCGTTCGCTGGCCTGAGCACCAATACGACCGACGATGGTTAATGCGCGGTCGAACGCCGTATTGCCATTGGCCAGTTCTCCCATGGAGTAGCTGTCATCGAGCAGTATGAAGTGATGCGTTTCTTTGCCGCCGAATCGCGTCAGCCAGCTCTTTCCCGGGTCCCACTGGGCCAGCATGGCGACGATCAATCCAATGATGAAGACTCGTAGAAGCAGCAATAGTAACTGTTTGAGCCAAACCCAGCGTCGGTGTTTTTTATAGCTTGCCAGCAAAAACTCCATGGCTGCCCATTCGACACGTTTGTGACGCATCATGTTGATCAGGTGGATCAACAATGGCAACAGGGCTAAGAGAAAGCCCCACGTTAATGCTTGGAAAGTAAAATTCATCTGGTCTTAGTTGGTTTACCTAATGGCGTACACTCATCCTGCTTGAAAGGTATTTGGCAAGCACGGCATCAAGTGGGTCGCTCGTGCGAATCAAGGCGTAATCGACAATATTTTGAGCACATTGACGACGCACCCGATCGAGAAATTCGTTGAGGGCTTCGAGGTAGCCTTCGCGTAAAGCCCGGGGATTACAATTGAGGAAGTCGTCTGACTCGAGGCCATCGAACCGCATGGGGCCGTTGAATTCAAAATCTAATTCATCATCGTCCATGACATGGAAGACAAGGACGTCATGCCCTCGCTGCCGCAGTAGTTTTAAGCCTTTGAGGATCCCGTCGACGTCTCCCAGAAGATCGGAAACCAGGACGATCATTCCTCGCCTTGGTACTGTTTCGGTAATGGTTCTGAGCACGTCGTAGACATCCGTTTTGTCCCGAGGTGTCTCCACGTTAAGACTCTCGATGACCGAATGGATGTGGTTTCGTTTACTGCGGATCGGGATTCGCATTCGTACTTTTTCATCAAAAGTGATGCAGCCGACCGCATCCTGTTGTTGCAGAACCAGATAAGCGAGGCTGGAAGCGATGGTCGCTGCGTATTCGTATTTATTGAGCGTTCCATTGCCGTATTGCATACTCCTGGAAACATCGACCACCATCGTGCACCGCAAATTCGTGTCTTCTTCAAATTGCTTTACGTACAAGCGATCCTGTCGTGCCCAGACTTTCCAGTCAACATGGCGCAGATCGTCTCCGGGCACATATTCACGGTGCTGCAGAAATTCCACTGATTGGCCGAAGTAAGGGCTTCGGTGCATTCCGGAGAGAAAGCCCTCGACAATATGTCGTGCCCGAAGATCCAGCCTGGCAATCCGTTTGATTGCCTCAGGATGCAAAAATCTTTTGGAATCGGGCATCGTTTGTCAGCTCATCTTCTTTACTGGGGGTCACTTCGACTAATTGTTGAATGACATCATCCGACGTCACACCATCGCTTTCGGCAGCGAAGTTAACGACGATTCGATGGCGTAAAACGGGCTTGGCTAGCGCCTGAATGTCTTCCGTGGAGACATGCGTTCTGCCGTGTAGTAAAGCACGGGCCTTACCGCCGAGAATCAGGAACTGAACGGCTCGGGGACCAGCCCCCCAAGCGATGCTGTCCGAAACAAACTCAGGAATTCCGGGATGGCCGATACGTGTTTGACGAACCAGCGACAACGCATAGCGAATGACGTGGTCACTCACAGGCACTTCCCGGACCACCTGTTGTAAGGCTACGATTTCTTCAGCAGTGAGAACGGTTTCGACTTCGTTGGTGGAACCGGTTGTGGTCTGACGAGCGACGTCAAATTCCTCATCGAAGCTTGGGTAGTCCACAAAAATTTTGAACATGAATCGGTCCTGCTGCGCTTCCGGAAGCGGATAAGTTCCCTCCTGTTCGATCGGGTTTTGAGTAGCAAGTACAAAAAACGGGTCAGCCAGCGGATGACGAACTCGGCCGACTGTGACTTGCTTTTCCTGCATCGCTTCGAGCAGAGCAGCCTGAGTTTTGGGAGGTGTTCGGTTGATTTCATCGGCCAAAATCATGTTGCTGAAGATCGGCCCCTCCATGAATCGCCGTTCACGAGCACCGGTGGTTTTGTTTTCTTCAATGATTTCAGTACCAGTGATATCCGCCGGCATGAGGTCCGGAGTGAACTGGATACGGTTGAAAGATAGGTTTAGCGTCTTGGCGAGCGTGCTGACTAACAACGTTTTTGCCAGCCCGGGGACACCTTCAAGCAAACAATGACCTTTACTGAAAATGGAGATCAGAATTTCTTCGATTACGTCCTGCTGCCCGATAATGATGCGAGACAGTTGGCTGGTGATCTTTTCTCGAGCGTCCGCTAATTGCTTGACGGCATTCGAGTCGACTTGTGGGGGCGAATCGGTTCCATCGCTGGCCATGGTTTCCGGTATCCTTCCAGTTGATTAATTCGTGGTTTCCGAACTTTACACTCGGTAGGCAAAGCCTTGGTGTTCTCTAAATGAGACCGAAAAATAATATCGAATCCTATATAGATCCTTCAAGATAGCCTTTTTTAATAATAATTGCGCTAGCCCGGAAGCGATTATTATTCAATTGTGCTCGGCAATCTTTCACCAGCGAGCCATATTACCTGCGCCGTGGCCGGGTGATTCACCTGTGATGCCGGGATCGGTCAAGAGCCACCCGGTGGCGAACGTGGCTACTTGGGAGGTTTCTGATCGGGCTCGGGAGCAGGCTTGGGATTCTGTTCAGGCAATGGCTTCTTTTCTACCGGAGGTTTCTTAGGAACTTGCTCGGCCGGTACACGTTTAATCTGTTTTGCTTGATTTTGTTGCTGTACAGCTCGGCCAACTTCTCCGAACGCTTCGAAGAATCCTTTCGCAAAGGCATTGGCAGACCCTCCGGCACCAGCGTTCGTCCGAGCATGCATGCGAACCGGGGCAGCAGGCCAGGTCGGTTCATCGGACAATGAAAATTCGAAGATGTGGTTTTTGTCAGCAACGACTGTCACCATTTTGTTTTCAAGGTCTGAGATTACGTTGAAGACTCGAATATAGCCGGGGATTTCCCGTGGTGGCATCAACATGCGTCCATCACGCTTGTCCATACAGAATACTTCCGAACGAATACTGCCACTGGTTCGGTTTTGAGTCGAGGTGGGGTTCAGCTGTCTGATAAAAGCTAAGACCGGAGAAGTCGTGGATTGAGCAAGTGGTAAGGCCCAGCCTTCGACAGCTGCCGGTGTCTGCCAAATGAACTCTCCGGTGGCAGCGTCTAATGCATAGATGTTGCCGTTGATTAAGTGGGTTTTCATTCCAATCGAAGGAATCGTGATGCCTCGTAATGTGGCACTGCGATTTGGAATGACTAAAAATTGATCCGCGTAGGGAATGACATAGAGATTTGTCATTTGAGGTTCTTCAGGAAGCGTCTTTTGGATGACCGCCTCACCGGTGAGAAGATCCCGAATTTCGAACTTTCCGGTGGGCTGCATTAGTGCCAGTCGAGTGCCCATCATTTGGCCTCGTAGCCCGGTGTTATACGTTTGTTGCCAAAGCATTTCGCCGTTAGATACATCCTGGAGTCCGATCATGATATCGGTACCTGTTAACTGGTAAACCAACGACTTCAGGCCTTCGATAGGCCAGCGTTCCGAACGATTGATCCCTTCAATCTGCTGAATTTCAGCACCGTCGGTCAGGCTGTATTCTGTGGCGACAACTGAATTTGGAGGAATCACAATGATTCGGTTGCCTTCAGTATAGATTTCGCTTCCCGACTGGATCCCATTGCGAATCCAAATGGTTTCACCTGTGATCGGGTCCACGCAATTGAGATCGCCTTGTTGCTGGTAAACAATTCCATTGATATTGACGGCGCCCGAAAGTCCTAATTTATTGCCAGCCGCATCGACTGCGTTATATCGTCGTGTTCCCCAGGGAGTCGTGGTGACTCGTGATCGCAAAGGGATGGACACTGAATTGGTTGTATTGGTTGGCAGGATCGGTTTACGCCATAAAATCGCCTCACTCGGATCATTGCTTGCATTGAGCAAGTCGATGGCGAGTACTTCCCGGCCGATAAACGTAAACATGTAGTGGCCGTATATTTTTGCGTATGCAACGGTGTATTGTGTGCCAAACACCTGGCGTCCTGTATTTAGCGAAACTTGCTGTACAATCGTGCCGCTTGAGGATCGGATGGCAATGGCATTCTTTTGCTGATCGTAGCCGACGGTATATCCGGTTGGCCACGGCCCACGGATTTCTTTGATTGGGATATTGTAAATCCGTTGATAACTCGGGAATCGCCCCTGCGTATCGGTGGTTTTACGGACGGTTGTAAATCCTCGCGGCCAACTGTTCGCTCCGGCGTTCACTCCCTGAAAATGCTCCGCAGCGAGTTTTTGCTCTGCAAATTGTTTTCCCGTGACGTCACCGTCCACCTTGACCGAACTCCAACGCTGACCAATGCTGGTGTAGTAGTCCTGAGCTTCATCAAAACGCTCGAGTTTCTCATAGAGTCGAGCTAATTGGATATGACTTTGTTGCTGAATGCGGTCATCGGTCGAGTTTAGTTGCAGGGAAACCAGCAACATTTCAGCTTCAACCGTTTCCTGGATGTAACTTGCTTCCGAAACAACCAGCGTCGTTGCCAGTTCGATTCTTGCAGTGTCTGCTAGAGGATGTGTGCCGAAGAAGCGAGTGAAGTCGCGTAGTCTTAAGACGTCCTGCTGCTGGATTGCTGCGTCCAGATACTGACTAATGCGAGATTCGATCTGAGTACGCTGCTGATCGTTGCTTGCTTCCAGAAGAGAACGCATTTGCCCCTGAACCCAGCGATCTGTTCTTACATGCACGCCCTGCTCTGTTAGTTTCAAGACTTCGTTTACGTTGGCACCGGCATCTTCCGATTGTCGCGTGTGGTCGATGAGTTGAAGGTAAGTGTCAAATGCTGCGATAATTTCGCCCGTCATGCGTTGGCCGGCGGCTTTGGTTTGCAATAAGTGTTCGACTTGCTGACTGGTTAGTGGCATGCCTTCGAGTTCGCCAACAAGATTCTGATACGTGGCATAATCCTGTTGTAAAAGTCGTAGCATCGTGCGGATCAGAAGTTGCTCGATCGCCAGATCATCAGGAGCTAGCTCCACACTTCGCCGTAGTGTGTTAAGAGCACGATCATAGTCACCCCGCTGAAGCTCTAGTTCAGATTGTCGAGATAAGGCCCAGATATCGTCTGCGTTTTCTTCCAGTCGTTTTGCGACGGCTTCTTTCAGCGGTTCAATTTGATAATAGACCGAGATGGCATCCGGCGTTTGAGAAATGACTTGATCATTGAAGCAAACCAGATTGCCAAAGGATTCGTTCAATTCGATTGTTTTGATCAACTTGCCGGTGTTGAGATCTACCTGAATGAGTCGTTTGTTGGAAATCGGAACGAAATAAGTGTCGCCGGACCGGAATCCACGTCCATTGACCACTCCACGTTCGATCAAAAGGTCTTCTTCCCATTGAGGCTCTCCGGATTCCAGAGAGATCGTCGAAATCTTGGATTGACCGACGACTAAAGCGACATGGTCGACGATGCAGCCAATGTAAAGATCGCCGGTTCGGGCAACAGGCTTAAAACGGGGTTTCCCGGTTAAGAGATTGAGGCAGATCAGGTTACTGTTCTCGGTAGGTGTGGCTACAACCGTACCATCAGAAATTGTGATGGTGGAGTCAATCCATTGCTGCTTCTTGTTGTCACCGCTGTTGTATGGAATGCCGTTAAACTGACGTGTCTGTCCTAAATTGCGGTTGGCATAAGTAAATCCCCACAGCAACGTACGCGATGAGATGTCCACTGCGACAATGGCGCCGGCGGAGGTTGGGCAAACCAGCACTCCGTCTGCGAAAGATGGCGATGCACTGGAGAGCCTGCGATTGGAGTCGAGCGTGATTTTGCGGTTGTCCACGTGAGCAAGTTGTTGTTGCCAGTCTAGCTGCCCGGTCTCGGCATCAAGCACTAAGAGGCGGATTTCCCCATTCTTTTCACCGATCGCATACAGTTTTTCGTAGAGTGGCAATGGCGGCCCAAGGAAAAAGACTCCGGCCAAATCCGGGTCGTCTTCACCTGTTTCTCCACCAACGATCCAGTTCAATGACCCTTCGGTTTCCAGATCAAGCGAGATTAATTTGTTAGAGGAACTCGGCCCGCCGGCGTTTGAACTTCTAGGATTAAAGACAAAGCTGCGACTGTTGGTCTGTTTTACGATTTCGAGATCCCACAGAGCGAAAATCTGTTTTCCGTCACTGCAGACTTGACCAAAGGCGTGGTCCTGCATCAGACGCTGACGCAACTCATTTTTACGGCTTACATCAGCAGTAGCGACGTTTTGTGTCGATGTTACCAGAAGGCTCTCTTCATCTTCAGTGTCGAACCAGGGGAATTCCCACAGCCGTTTCCCGGTTTCGAAGTCGATCGCAATGACTCGTGATGGACTGCGCGTAATCACTGTACTGCCGACAATGAGTGGTTGTACCGACGAAATAGCGTGTCGCTGTTGCAATTGTTGCGCCTGAATCAAAGACTTCAAATGTCCTTCATCAATCCGGTCGGCACCGGTGGGAACACGCCAGCGTATGGAAGGTAAAGGAATGCCTCCCTGACTGACAGCGTTTCGATCCGGAGAACCTCGGAATAGTACCCATTCAATGTTGTCGTGGATAGAAATGACTTCACCCTTGCCTGCTAATGCGTTAAGCCAGTCAATGGGATTCTCTTCTTTGGTGAAGATTTCACGACGTTCTCCACCGATTTCAAACGTCGCACCAGGCAATCCGTTCTTAAGTTCTAAAAGTGTTTCAGAGGCTTTGTTGGGTAGTTGAGCGTGCAGCCAGCAGGTTGCCAGAACCAACGATAATTCAGGATCGTACTTTTTACGTGCTCCGGGAGTGTCATGCACCCGCTGGAAATTAAGAGCAGCAGCAAGCGGTCGACCATCATCCAGATCACGATAGGCAAGAATGATGGCGGATTCGTACCCTGCTTCGGTATGAAAGTATTTCCGAGTGACTTCGGTTAGTTGGGAGATCTTTCCGGACTCAAGCGAATCGTTGAGAATCTGCTTTGCTTCGGTACCATATTGTAGTTCGTAGATTTCCAGAGCCGATGCCGGTAGCGTGCCTAATAAACGCTGGGCTTCTCCCTTTAGGCTTACATAGGTACCAGGAGAGTCCTCTAGTTCAACAAAATAGTCCTGGTTTTCGTCCACG
>DEAW01000198.1:0-16572 GCA_002348315.1 Planctomycetaceae bacterium UBA2972
GTCGTGGTGCCGATGGCCGGGGCGTCGGTACACTAGGCCGTGGTGCTGATGGAGTTACCGAAGGTCGTGGTGCAACCGAGGGCCGCGGACTAGGTACACTCGGTCGAGGCGCCGACGGTCTCGGAGTCACAGCCGGCTTGGGAACCGACGGCCTGGGCGAGTTTGGATTCACTCGGCTCGGCACAGTCGGCTTCGTGCTCGGTCTCGTTCCAGGTCTCGTCGTTGGATTCGCTCCTGAAACCGTACCTGGTCGAGTCGGCAGTCGCGAAGGAACATTGAGTCCATTACCGACAGTGACTCGCGACGGAACCGAGCTTGAAACCCCCGGACGCGGATTCGACGACGAGGCTCCCGGAGTCCGTGGCAGCGAGGCTGACGGCCTGGCAACCACTCGATTCGTGACACCTGGTGCTGCTTTAGGCAACGCACTGGAAACCTGAACCCGGGAGTTCAACTCACGTACATGGCGATGAGCAGATGCCAACGTCACATTGGTTCCCCGCTGCACCTGAGGCAACGTCCAACTACCTGTCTTGGAGCCCGATGTCCCGGGACTTCCGGGCGTGGTTCGTCCTTCCAGTTTGCTTCGTTCATAACCCAGACGATGGTAACTAGTGGAGTTCCCGGTCGCCGCATTACGATGCTCGACACCGACTTTGACAAATCGCTGATGCACATCATCCTGCACTCGATATCGATTGAGGCTATGAGCATAAATCGACAATCCGAAATGCCTGTTACCGCCCTGGTTAACCAGGCTTAACTGCATCCCAAAGGTACGAGCCGGACGATGCAGGTGATGCGTGTGGAAGTAGTTATGCCAGTGGTGAACGTGGTGGTGATAACTGATCCCGAAGTGATTATGGAAATGCACGTGGTTATAAGCATAGAACGGATCGTACCCCATCCTTAAGTGGAAATGATGATGCGGGAAGATGCTAAAACTCGTGTGATAACGAGCGTCATAGAAATCACCGAAGTAGTAATGACAGTAACTCGGACGCACGAACCAGTGCATATGGAAGCGGCCCACGTCGATAACCACACTGGGACGATATCGTACTACGGGAGCGCGAACAACAACCGGAGCGAACAACACGCCGCGCGCTGCCATCTGATAATCCCAGTATCCATTGACGAATACATGGCCGCCGGGAGTCCACATCCAATGCGAAGGGATATAAACATAATCAGGGCGATAACGAATCCAGTAGCCGGGACGCCAGCGATAGCCAGCGCCACGATAGACCCAGACTCCTGGTGACCAGAAGTAATTACTACTAGGCGCTGCGGTGGAGGGTCCGGCTTCAAGTGATTCAGGAGGCGCGCCGCGGTAATCAACCCGGCGACGCTCAATCATCTGCCAGAATCCGGAGACCCACTGATATTTGTTATTGTCCATCAACTCATTCCAATAGCCTGGAACCCATCGTCGGCCGGCAGGTGGTGTTCGCCAGACGCCACTGATCCAAACGAAGTCCTCTCGTTCGTCGTCGAATCCCCAGTAACCGGGAATCCAGATCACATTGTCACCATCCGGCTTGTAATCCGGAGGAACTTCATCCACCACTTCAGGTGGGGCTTCATTGATAATCATCCCGGGCTGCGGGTCATTATTTACCTGAGAAGCAAACGCTTCATGTACGGGTCCGCGAGCTAGTGCTTCAACGTCCTCATCCGAATTTCCGTTGGCCCCCGGTGCTGCGGGAGGTGTATCCTGAGCTTGAATCGCTGGCAAGGCAAACAGCAGCACGAGTATGCTACCGAGTGAAAAGCGTCGAATGGTTTTGAAGGTGGTGTATTCGTGAGACACGCTAACCATGGCAAAACTCCTATCAAATATGCCGTAAATGTGTGACCTATTAGTACCCAACGTCTTTATGGTGCAATTACCATGCCATCAGATCTGTCACCCAAGCACCATCATACACAATCTAGACTGTAATATCAGCGTTTAACCAATATTCATCACACTCGTCGAAGCATTGTTTAAGAGCACTATAAGAACCTTTAAGTGACATCATTTTGATAACATTATGTCGCTCTGGTGACATCTTTTTGATTTACCATTTGGGACATTGGCGCTACGATACTGGGAACACTATGAACACTGGGGGGTACAAAATGCCTATTAGGAGGCACGGGAATTGAGTGAATCTGAGCTACTGGATTACCTACAGCTAAGCTACGCCCACGGAGTCGGTCCATCCACTTTTCTCAAGCTGGTCAAATCGAGATCTGAGGCGAGTCAAATCCTGGAAGCTTCGTCTAAGCAACTCCGAGCGATCCATGGTATCGGTGACAAACTGGTATCGATCATTCACTCAAGTCATCAAACCCGGGAACTTCTTCAACAGGAGATCCAAGCGTGCCAACAGCAGGAGACGCACATCGTCCTGTATCACGACCAACAATACCCTTCTCTGCTAAAGCAAATTCCGTCCCCTCCTCCTGTGCTCTTTTGCAAAGGAAACCTGCAAGTACTCAACAACCTGGACTCCAGTAGCATTGCCATCGTGGGAACCCGGCATCCCACGCATTACGGTAAACGCATCGCCCACAAACTCGCATGCAATCTAAGCAGTCGTGGCTATACGATCGTCAGCGGATTGGCCCGAGGAATTGATCGTGTTGCCCACGAAGCGGCCTTATCGGAATTCGGTCCCACCATTGCCGTGCTTGGTTCGGGTCTTGAGCAAATCTATCCGGCAAGCCATAGCGATCTTGCTCTGCAAATACAAACCGACGGACTGCTCATCAGTGAAGTACTTCCATCTTCCCCACCCCACAGCCGCCTCTTCCCTCGTCGCAACAGAATTATCTCGGGGCTCAGCCTGGCCACGCTAGTCGTCGAAGCAGCACTGCGTTCGGGTGCGCTCATCACAGCTCGTCATGCCACAGAACAAAACCGGGAAATCCTGGCTGTGCCCGGCATGGTCGACACGGCGGTTGCCAGTGGCTGCAACAAGCTGATCAAAGACGGTGCTCAGCTGGTCGAGTCCTATGAAGATATTCTCGCCGCACTCCCATTTTACACACAGCCTCTTCCAGTCACTGAAACGCGCAAGCCACTCGAACTATCTCCTACAGAGCAAATTGTGCTTGAGCTGATTCCGGACTCTCCGACACTGATCGACTTATTGCCAATTCCCGGCGAGCTTACAACCGGCAAACTCTTATCGACTTTGACAACGTTGGAGTTCAAGCAAGTCATCACGCGGCCAACGAGTAACAGTGTATTAAGGACTGTCGCTCTTAGCTGAGCATCGTCACTCCGTTGCCTGGGACACTCGGGTAATGGCAGACTCCATTGATGACTTCACAACCGCTGGCGATATCACTGGCCAGTAAAGCCGCTCCGTCCATATCGACATAATCCAGCAATGGCAGCAGCTGTCCGATGGCAGAGATCCCGACTGTCGATTCGGTCATACAACCGACCATCACTCGCAATTCAGCAGCCCGCGCTTTCTCAATCATGCGTCGTGCCGGAGTCAGACCACCGCATTTCACCAGCTTGATATTGATGCCATGAAATCTGCCAATACATGCATCCACATCCTCCGGTACCAAACAGTTTTCATCCGCGATAACGGGTAACGCTGAGAGATCGAAAACGTCTTCCATTTGTTCTATCTGATCTGCTGGCAATGGCTGCTCAATAAATTCAACTCCCAAATCTGCCAGTGGTTTTGACAACTCGATTGTTTGCTGAGCCGTCCAGGCACAATTCGCATCCACTCGGAACGTGGCATCGGTATGTTGACGGAGTTGTTTAACAATTTCTAAATCATGATCCGTTCCCAGCTTAATTTTATAAACCGGCCAGTCAGCAAATTCCTCCATCTTGCTGACCATCACATCGATTTTGTCTATCCCGATGGTGTAGTTACTAACAACGTTCTGTTGTGTCGAAAGCCCCCACAGTTTATGGACGCTCTTGCCCTGGCGTTTTCCCCAGAGATCATGTGCGGCCAGATCGAGAGCACAGACGGCGAAGGAATCCTGCATTTGAGCCTGAGCAACTTCCCATAATTCCTGTGGATGATCCCAGTGGATATTTTCAATCGTTTTGGCAAACCCTTCGAGCAATTCCCGCAATCGTTCTTTGGTTGCTCCGTAATAGCTATTGGTGGTTGCTTCACCATAACCGGAATGCTCTCCATCGGTCAGTTCAACAATGACGGAGGGTTGGACGGTAATCGTTTCACGGGAGATCGTAAACGGGTGCAGCAATGGCAATTCGTAATCGTGTACTTTTAATTCCATTATTCCGTCTCATCTGCAACTGATTCTAAGTACCGATCGCGAGCTGCAATGACAGCATCCACCAGAGGTTCACGTCCAAAGCGGAAGACATCGGTTACGGGCAATCCCAACAATTCGGAAACGCGTTGCTGTTCAACTTTCGCCTCTTCCTCTGTCACTCGGCGGCTGTTCATCGAAACGCCGATGACGTCACAGTGGTGATGAACATTCGACATCACTTCCACAATTTTTCTGATCTCAGGCAGCTCGGCAATCGCCACATGTTCAACACCAGTGACTTTATCCCGCAACACTTCATAACAGAGCACGAGTGCGTGGGGCATGGAGCCATGGAGGATTCCGAGTGTCACTGCCGAATAACTCGGATGCACGAGACTTCCCTGCCCTTCAATCAGCAGGACATCATGTTGTTCATTCTCCAGAACCAGTTGCTCTGCAGCCCCACTGATAAAATCAGCGATCACTCGATCCATCGGGTACCCGGATCCTTCGATCATGATTCCGGTTTGCCCTGTGGCACAGAATTTAGCATCGACACCGCGTTCTTTAAGTCCTTCGGTAATCTCAACGGCTGTCACCATTTTTCCAATGCTGCAATCATGCCCAACTGTATGAACCCGGAAGCATTCTTTGCGGAATCCGGGGCGTCTGGCGATCGCGGTAAAATCATTTTTCCTGACATCGACCAGTTCCACCTGATATTGCTGAGCTGCAGCCACGAATTCAGCATCATCGGTCACAAAATCATGTAATCCCGAAACGACATTCATTCCGCACTCAATGGCTCGCAACACAATGGGCCGCCAGCTGTCCGGGATCTTTCCACCCGGAGGCGCTATTCCAATCAGCAGGCAATTCGCTTCCAACGCATCATCGATGCTACTGATGAATTTCAGGTCGTCACCAACGCCCAGATAGTCAGACACTTGCTGTCCTGCCAGTGTCCCGTCCAATACGCCGACAACTTCCTCGCGGCGATAACGGATAATACAACAACCGGTCTTGGCTGTATGGGGATCGGAATGACCTTCGGTCAGGATGATTAATTTTCTTTCGGACATAGTTCTTTCAAATTCGTTTAGGCTGTCACTCTTGGTGGTTCAACAAGGTATTGGCTGTCAGTCATTCAGCACATTCCGGCGGACCCAGGCGTGCAATTGATTGCGTGCCGGACTTGGTCTGAGGATCCATGCATCATTGTGATTTCGAAATCCTGTAGACATGAATGTGAAGTTTCCCGGAACGGCCGTCCTTTCAATATACAATTGTGTTTCCGACAACGCCGACCTTCCATTGTCTTCATGGCAAATTAGTTGGGGTATATTGTTAAGACGCTTGAGTCGCCTCAAAGCGGATGCCTGATCACTTTGAGGAAAACTCCACTTTCGGACTCCGTCATAATGACTGTACGGAATCATCGCTTTCCAAAGTTGAGCGATTTGATCGTCATACAATCCCAGATAGTTACAAGCGATAGCACCACGCGAAAAACCCACGAGCAACACGCGATCCGCATCGCCTCCATAAGTCTCGCAAATCCACTTCACGGTTTGCTTACAATATTCGACGGTTGGCCGGGGATCATACGAAGTGGGATTTCCCCACCACCGAGTGACATTTTTCGTCCCGGTGTTATTAAGGTAGGGCAGACAAACCCAGATGAACTTTTGTCCCCGACTGATACCAAACCCTAGTTGGCTTCCTTCAACCAGGCCCGTACTGACATCGCCAAACGGACTGCGGTAGGGACCATTACCGGCCCACTCCACGATGACTGGATATTTCCCACCTGTACGCCAATCGGTTGGCAAATAAGTCGCATGATAAACCTCTGTATCCAAATAATCCGGATGCGCTTCACGCACTCGCGTTCCCGCAGCCGCCAGACCGTTGACCATCGGTGGCGGAACCAGATCCTGTGCAACGCTGCGAATGTCTGACGGAGGGTAGATTTCAACCTGCGCGTACACACTCCTGCCGGAGCACACCAGTAGGATCAAACTAGCGCTAATACGCAGCACGATAGATTTCGTATACGTCGTCATAACTTGCCGATTTTGGATTCAGCCAGAACAGTCGCTGAATCCTGATTGCCTTTTCAGTGAACGACTGCAGCTGACTTTCGTTACCTCCAATATCCCTTATCCGATGGGGTATGCCAATCGACTCACGAATTCTTTCCACAGCTTTCACCGCACGCCCGGCCATTTCCATCTCCGAATCGACTGATTCTTCACCTAGCCACTGAGCGATTTGGGCAAATGTTTCTATCCTCGTGCTCAGATTGAATCGCATGACGTATGGCAACAGCAAGCCATTGCCCAGCCCATGAGAGCAGTGAAGTTCACCGCCCATGGGATACTCCATCGCATGTACTAACGCCACGCCACTATTGGAAAATGCCATGCCAGCCAGCGTCGCTGCCAGAGCCATCTGGTCCTTCGCATGCAAATCCTCCGGTTGATTGACAGCAGCTTCCAAATGCTCTCCACAAATGCGAATGGCTCGCTCGGCCAATGCCGTGGTCAATTCATAGCGTCCGTCATAGGCACAGGTTTCTCCAGGCGGTATTTCCAGTTCGTCAAATTCCACCGTGGTAATCGCTTCGATGGCGTGAGTGAGTGCATCAATTCCACTATCTGCAGCAATTTGGCGGGGACAGGAGTAGGTCAACTGAGGATCCACGATCGCCCAATCGGGACGAAAGAATTCACTTTGCCCCGAAATCTTTATCTCCGCCACGGTATCGGTCAAAACCATGGAATTGGAAACCTCACTGCCTGTGCCGGCAGTGGTGGGAATGCAGATCAGTGGACAGGTTGGCCCGGGAACTTTATCAAAACCAAAGTAGTCTGTGGGATGTCCCTGATGAGTGTAGGCAGCAGCTGTATTCTTCGACAGATCCAGATTCGACCCGCCTCCCACACCGACAATGACATCCGGAGTACTCTCATTGGCTCGGGCTAAACTCGCTTCTGCAACGGCAATCGATGGCTCTGCTTCGCCTTCGCTAAAAATTGACACAATGGCACCACCGGCAGCCAATGCCTGAGTAACCGGCTCGACGACACCGGCGTTAAGCAGATTCGAGTCGGTGACTACCAACGCCTGCTTCCAACCATGACGCTGTACCAGCGATTCCAGTTGGTTCACGCTGTTGCGGCCAAAGACGAGTTGTCCCGGCGAACCAAAACTCCAAGTTGACCTTGCCAAAACCTGCCCTCCTCTATCTGCCTTTGGACAGGCTGGTAATAAAGTTAGCAACGACTTCAGGGCTATTCTGAGACCTTAGGTGATCAATGGTTACCTGCGGTACTTCCAGTTTCTCCAGATGTGTCGCTAACAAATCCCATTGACGTTCTCGTTTTTTTCCCTCCGCCAGATACAACTCTGTGACAATTTCCTGACACCGTTGCAAAGCGATGTTTTCACGATTGTCATAGTAGTTTTTGATCACTCGATTTTGGTAATTCGAACGGTCAGCCATAATTCTCCGATTCCCTTATGTTTTCGCTGGCAAAAGACAATTTCCGCTGTTTCTTTTCCTGCGTCTACTTCCGTAATCTAACGCGATTGCCATAATAATGCATATAGGTTAAATAAGCTCTCCCAAACGATACGATGGGTACTAGCAGGGGGACTAATGATATCCTCGAACAAATACAGGGTTCGAATCCGATGCCGAAAGTTAAATTCTCGAAAGAAAACCAAGAGGTTACTGTACCTGAAGGTACCACGATACGAGAAGCAGCAAAGCTATTAAATATCAAAGGTATCAAGGGAGTGAATTTATTAGCAGCCTGTGCTAAATGTTTAGCGGGTAGAGGACTATCTTCACATGGTGCATGTCGCGTGATTGTAACCGAGGGGCATGGGGAAAACACCAATGGCCTCACGCTGTGGGAAAAGATGTGCTTTTTAGCACCGTTCCCAAATCCTGTAATGGGGCTCTCTTATCTGGATAATCCGGAACAAACTCGGTTAGCCTGTGAATGCAAAGTAACCGGTGATGTTACTGTCGACACCAACCCCGACCTGAATTTATTCGGAGAGAACTTCTTTAGTTAGTTCTGTCTTTTCCCCTGCTTTTATTTTGAGGAATTTGACGATGAAGCAAATCATTGCCATCGTTCGACCGTTCCTCGCCGAAAAAGTTCTGGAAGGCTTAAAACGTGCTCCTCTCGAAGCACTCAATGTGCGCGAAGTGAAAGGGTTCGGTCGTCAAAAGGAAAGACTGCACGAGTATAATGACAATGAATATGCAACTGCCTTTCTCCCCAAAGTTGAAATTACAATGTGGGTGGATGAAACCCGGGTAGACGAGATCGTGGAGAAGATTTCCGAGATCGCGCGTACAGGCCGAATGGGAGACGGTAAAATCTTTGTAATGCCCGCCACCGATGGAACGATTCAACCTTCGCTATAAATCTGACAAACCATAAATGATCCGCACCAAACCAACTCGCGAAGAACTCAAGGACGGCGAAGTCCTTTGTGAACACTGCACTGCCAAATGTTGTAAATACTTTGCACTGCCCATGGAAACCCCGCAAGACCAGGAAGACTTTGATTTTCTACGCTGGTACCTGGTGCATGATAGGGCGAGTATCTTTGCTGACGGCGACGAGTGGTACATCATGATTCACACTACGTGTAAGCATCTGCAATCTGACAACCTTTGTGGAATCTATGAAACACGCCCGCAAATCTGTCGAGACTACACAACGGAAAACTGTGAATACGAAGATGACTGGACGTATGACCGTTACTTTGAAACTGCAGAACAGGTTCACGAGTACGCAGAAGCCATCTTGCAAACCACCACCAACGGTAGTATTCGCAGCCCCAGGCCTAACCCGCTACCAGTGATTGGCTAACGACAAACTATGACTGATTCAAGCAAACCGAAAAAACCGCAACTCATCCAACCGCGTACTCTCAAAGGATTTAGAGACTACCTGCCCGAGACGATGATCCCACGTGAGCAGCTGATTCAGACAGCTCGTGAAGTTTACCGCAGTTTCGGATTTGGCCCGATCGATACGCCAACTCTGGAATACCTAGAGATTCTGACCGGCAAGGGCAGCGATGAGACAGACCGACAGCTCTACAAGTTCCAGGATCACGGCGGCCGTGATGTGGGAATGCGATTCGACTTGACTGTCCCACTTGCCCGCTTCGTCGCACAGCATATCAACGAATTGGGCACGCCATTTAAACGCTACCATATCGCTCCGGTCTGGCGAGGCGAGAATACTCAGCGCGGTCGTTACCGCGAATTCATGCAATGTGACTTTGATACCATCGGCACGCTCTCGGTCGCAGCCGATATTGAAACTGGATTAGTTATCAACGCATTACTCTCTGCGATCGGTTTTGAACGCTTTAAGATCCATCTCAATAACCGTCAGGTGCTCAACGGCCTACTCCAAAAACAAAACCTCGAAGATCAGGCGACCCCCGTCCTGCGAAGCCTTGATAAACTTGCCAAGATTGGCGAGGACAAGGTCGTTGAGGAAATGATCGCAACGGCCGGCACCACCGAAGAGCAGGCTCGAAGTGTTCTGGCTATGGCGGCTTTACAGGGTTCCAACGATGAAATACTAGCTCAACTTAAGCCCATCGTGGCAGGCAATGAGTTAGGAGAAGAAGGTGTCGCCCGGCTCGAAGCAATTCTCAACGGTTTGCAATCCGGCGGCGTTCCGGAGGAGCGTATCAAACTTGATGTCTCCATCGCCCGGGGTCTCGACTATTACACCGGGGCAATCTTCGAAACCTTTTTGGATGACCTCCCCGGCATTGGATCGGTATGTAGTGGTGGCCGCTACGACAATCTGGCAGAACTCTACACCAAACGACAGCTACCTGGTATCGGTGCTTCGCTGGGACTCGATCGTTTACTCGCCGCCATGGAAGAATTGGGAATGTTAGCCAACGTAAAAACACCGGCTGATGTGTTAGTCACTTACTTCGACAAATCTGCGCTGGGAAAATACCTGGAGATCGCTGCGACGTTGCGAGAAGCCGGACTAAAAGTGGAAGTCTATCCGGAAGCCAAAAAACTGGGACAACAGCTCAAGTATGCCGATGCTCGAGGGTTTGGATATGCCGTGATTGCCGGTGAAGACGAGCTTGGACGTGATGCTCTGCAAGTCAAAGATCTGGGCACTGGAGAAAGTACGGAATACCCCATCGCTTCTGCGGCGGAGGCCTTGTCGGCTATCATCAAAAAAGCAGATCAGAGCTAAGCTCTCATCTGCTTGTTGAATTCAATCGATTGGATCAAGGCTAAGCTGCACGACGTTGTGACATCGCAAAGAACTGTTGGACACCGTCGACCACTATGCGTACTTCTTCCTCTTCAAGTTCCGGGAAGATCGGCAAACTCAAGACTTCCCGGGATGCTCTCAAAGTCTCCGGCAGGTCTTCAGGTTGATAGCCAAGTGTTCGGAAACAGTGCTGCATGTGTAATGGCACGGGGTAATAAATCTCGCTGCCAATGTTACGTTCACCTAAGAACGCTTTTAACTCATCGCGTTTTCCGTGATGCACACGAATCGTGTATTGATTCCAAACATGCCCGTCACCATACACTGAAACAGGCAGGCTGATTTCATTGGCTAAGCCGCTCGCCTGTAGTAACTCCTGATAAAGTTCAGCATTCTTCTGACGACCGGTAACGGCATCATCAAGGTGCTTGATTTTGACATTTAACACAGCAGCCTGCATGGAATCGAGTCGACTGTTGATACCAATGACTTTGTGATAGTAACGCGGACGCATGCCATGTCCGGAATAGAGTCGCAGACGATCTTCAAGTTCTTCATCGTTGGTGACAATCATCCCACCATCGCCCATGCCACCCAAATTCTTCGTCGGGTAGAAACTAATGCAACCGAAGTGTCCCCAGGCCCCGGCGGGTCGCCCATTGATATTTGCGCCGATCGACTGAGCGGCATCTTCGATCACAACTAATCCATGCTCATCACAGATTTCCATGATGGTATCCATATCAGCACACTGGCCAAACAGATGCACAGGAATAACGGCTTTCGTCTTGTCCGTTACAGCTTCCGCTAATTTGACCGGATCGATATTGAACGTGACCGGATCGATATCAACAAACACCGGTACTCCACCTAACCGACTGATGGCACTGGCGGTGGCAAAGAAAGTGAAGCTGGGACAAATCACTTCATCCCCTTCACGTAATCCCATCGCCATCAGCGACAACAGTAAGGCATCACTTCCAGATGCGCATCCGATCCCAAAACGAGTGTTCGACCAGCGAGCACATTCTTCTTCGAGTTGTTTTACATCCGGCCCAAATAGAAAGCGACCGGAGTCAAGAACATTTGCCAGCGCCTCAAGAAACTCCTCCCGCAGGGGAGCATTACCTCGGGGCACATCCAGCAAAGGTACAGGACGATTCATATTCATAGTTCTAAAATCAGCTATAAACCGAGTAAAATTAATTGTTGGCGAGTTGGAGGATAGCCGGAATGGACAATTTCAAGCAATAGCAGAAAACGTAGTTACGCAAACAGGCCCGTTATCGTCATTCGACAACGGGCCTGTTTGTTTGAAGTAGATGAATTTGTCTGATGTTCAGCTGGATTCCAGACTAAATGTCATGACTAAATATCATAGAGTCGTTCTGCATTGTCATGGAACAGTTTCAGCTGCTCTTCAAAGGGCCGATCCGCAACAATCTCTTTCAGGGCATCAACCCACTGCTTATAGCTGGCAACCAAACGGCATACAGGCCAGTCTCCACCAAATATCACTCGGTCCGGACCAAAAGAATCCAAACAATGATTGACAATCGGGGCCAGCATCGAAGCATCCCAGTCATCTTTGGGTGCGCGAGCCACAATACCAGAAATCTTACATACCACGTTGTCTTTGGAAGCCAGTAACTCGATGTCCTTCTTCCACTGATCCACCTGATGCCAGGGTTCTTCGCCCGAGTCTTTTAGCCAGGCTTTGGGATCCGCGTTTCCACAGTGGTCCACAATCAATCGCGTTTCCGGAGCCTTGTCTGCCAGTGTGGCTCCATGAGCTAATTCCGTCGGACGCATACACAAATCAAAACTCTTCCCCATGCTTCCGAGCAACTGTACGGATTTTACATACTGGTCACCTAAGCAGAGTCCCGGAGGAGCAGAATCAACATGTAGCACCTGGCGAATACCTTTGATGTACTTATTGTTTCTGTAGTTGTTGATATAGGGAGCAAAACTGGCTTCTCCAGGACGACCGGATACGACCGCCGCCACAGTCGGATGTCGAGGATCTTTTGATAGTGCAATTAAATGCTCAGCCTCTTTCACCTGATTCTTAGGATTCACATCCACTTCCATATAAACCGCTTTCGCCAGGTTCACTGCCCGCGTTGCTTTTTTGTAGTCGCTGGTGACATAGCTTCGGGCAAGGACTTCCGGAGCTCCGCCAAGCCATGGCGGCTGGAACAGATCCAAATCCCAAAGATGCTGATGCGTATCAATGATCGGCAGGCGTTTGGCTGTTGCCTCGGCAGCAGGCGTCAACGTGGATGCAGCCGCTGCAGCAGTGAGTGCAGAAGTCGATTGGAGGAAGTCTCTTCGAGTGAATGTCATGGGTCGATCCTAAAGCAGATATCTCAGGGGTTGAGTGTTAACTTCTTCATATTAGCGGAATCAAAACCTGAAAACCAACCGCATCAACGTAAAGAACTTAGTTTTGAAGCTGGTTTCAGGACTGCTTTTGCTACGATATATCAAGTATGACAAGTAACGATCCTCAACCTAATTCCTCTCGCTATCTGTGGATGGGAGTAATTTGCGCGGTACTTACTTTTGGCGTCATCGCAACTCTGCACACCTCAGCATTGTCCACGAACTCGACACTCGACGCGTTGGTCATTTCCGCTGCCAGCCTGCTGCTATTTTTTCCGCTAATGCGAATCACTCGACCAGATTCTCACTTCGGACTCTATCAATTCGCCTACACGCGTACCCTCATTGGCCTATTAACGCTGGCGGCAATCGTGATGCTCTTTCGGTATCTGCCCATCAGCCGCAATGCAATCGGAGGAGTCGATTGGTATTACTATCTTTGCTACAGCCGGGACATGGTCAATTCGTACCCGGTGTCCGACAACCTGTATAGCTACTTCCCCGGAGTCTATGTCTTTTGGACAACCGTCATGCGACTCTTTGGCACAGATTTGGAAACTCTGCAGACGAGTTACCAAATAGCCAGCCTGCTGGTTTGCCTGCTCACAGGATGGATCGTGAAACAACATTCACGCTCGCGCATGCTCGCCGGCCTGGCAGCGGTTTGGACGTTTGTTCTGATTACGAAATTTGATGGACTCACCGGAGTTACCGAGCTCTTAGCTGTCATCCCCTGGCTCATAGGTCTGGCAATTTGGAAAGGAAAAAAACTAGACCAACAACTTCCTCTTCCCCGGATTCTACTGCTTGGCATCATGCTCGGTTGGACGGTCTTCACCAAACAGCAAGCCGGACTGCTCTGTCTCGGGTTTCTCTTCCTACTCTACGAACAGCGAACCAAAACTCATTCTTGGCGGAGGATGATCTTGCTACCAGGCACGGCGCTGTGCACTCTCCTACTTTCAACGCTGATCTTCGGCGATGGACTACGCCCACTCGCCATTGGGCTCCAAACGGCAGCCAGTTATGGAGCTGAACAATCCTGGATTCAAAATCTTTACACGCAATTTCGACATGATGAATCGCTCTGGTTGAGTCTGGCAGTCGCCAGCATCCTTTTTTTGAATCGGCAACATTGGCTTACTCCGTCACAACCTGACAACCACCCCACCCTTCGCCTGATTGGTTTTCTGCTAGTAGCCTCGCTAGCCAGCCTGATCCAATTCCGATCCAGGCCATTTCATCACTACATGCTGTTGTGCATTCCGGCCATCGTGCTGACATGCACCTTAGTTTATGATCGCTATCAATTCTGGCTGCAGGAGTCCCGTGGCAAACGCATCCTGGTCGGCAGTCTGATCGTGCTTCCCAGCATCTGGTGCGCCCCCTACAACGACAGCTTCCATCCGTTACGACTCGAAGTTCCCCAAGTATCGCAATGGACGCGACATCAACCATTGCACCAGCAAGCTGCGTTGAGTCAGATCGTGACAGTACTGGACAAGCATATCCCAACGGAATCAAAATTGCTCATTCTGCCCGGACGATACAACCTGGTTCACTATCAGCTTGAGAGTTTTTCAGACCGCCAAACCGGCTACAACTTTCGAACTCGGCAATTCGCCTCCGCAGAACAATGGAGCCTGCCTCTCGAGAGTACAGATGCGGAGTTTGTAGTATTACTCACCGGGGCAATTCTCACCTCTGAAGAAACAGCATTATGGACACCCGAGCGGCTTCAACTGGCCAAAGAAATCCTGACCGGCCGGGGATATCGGAGCATTCCCGAAGCTTTGAAGCCGGGTGACGGTTTGTTATTCCGGAATGAGTGAATCCAGTTCGAGTGGCTCGTCGCTCTCAGCCATGAGCTTCAACAGCGATAGCTTATGCCCTAGATTCCCGATGGCAATCACATTGAGTTCGGGGTTACTAAGTGGCCTATCGGTGTGATGCCGTTTTAGATAATCCAACCAATCTTCGCTATACAATTCCATCATGCCACGATTGTTCGTAAAACGCTGTACAAAGTACTCTCCGTCTTCAGCGGATTGAGCAAAGCGAGCCAGCATTTCCGATCCTGATGCATATCCCAAATCGTTCAGTATCCGTAGATATCGCGGCGAACCGACTTGCCATCCTGATGGTATGACTCGCAGATTCTGATTTGGATTCAAACGCTGATAAGGGTGCACACCTTCCCAACCTGGTAGTGCACTCACTTGTGTCCTTAATAATGTCACTGGCTGATTCAATTCAGCCACGAATGACTCCACATCTGTGTAGGACGCTGACTTTTTCTGCGTTGCTTCCCACTGTTGGTTCAAAACCAGAAAGCTCGAACCCAATCCGATCACGACGGGGATAAATGTGAGCAACAGAAGCGGCGTCAGTGTCACATTTTGCTTCCAACTAAATCGCTTTTCACCACGTTCTTCCGGCATGGCCCAAAGGTTAAGCAAACTAAATCCATAGAGAAAAATGGGGACGAGAATGCGAGGTACTAGTCTGAAGTAGGCAAGAAAGAGTACGGGGATGACCAGCATGATCAATGCCAGTGTTTTTTTTTGCCAACGAGGATCGACCGCCCAGGACTTGAGTCCCAGCAACAGCACGGCGAATCCAATCGGTATAAACGCATAAAGCAATTGCGCGTTATCACGTAGATTATTTTCAATCTGTTCGGCGATGGAGGCTCCGCCGCTTTCAGCGACTGCCTTTGTAAATGCTTGCATCGCTTCGGTCGAAGTCAGTCGCTCGTCATACAGCATCCACGTTTGTCGAATCAATTGATAATCCTCGACACTCCAACCTGCTGCCAGAAGCGACGCATCGAGGTTGTCTCCTGCTCGCCCACCCGGCATATCAAACAGTTCAGCGCGGGCATTATAAAACTCCATATAGTCCTGCCACGCTGGCGAGGCGTATTGAGTGTGAGCCAGGCGATCGACTGCCATGATGCAAAGGACAATGGCCAATAATTTGACGTATTGCCGCATCTGACCCAACTGGACAATCAATAGCGGCAGAAAAAACACCAGACAATAAAGGCCAAATTTCCAACGCCAGAATAATGCCCATAAGAGTAACAAAGCCAATCCAATGCGAGTCGAAGTTGGCCAGCCAGCTTTGCCGTCACGACTACCGATGGCAATGGCAACTGCGAACATGAGTGTCAGTGCTGCTTGAGTAAACGTCACAGTCAGCAACGTAAAAAACCCAAAGATGACAAAGAACGGAAACACCATTCCCAACCACGGAGTTTCTCTGAGCTTCCTAAGCAGGCAGTATCCCAGCAGGGATAACCCTGATGTCTGAGTTAAAACGAGTAGCAGACCATACCAGGAAATTCCGGGTATCAGTTGATACAACTGCAACAGCAATTGATTCATAAAAAATGATAGAAAGGGAACTTCAGCAGCCGGAGAGAATCCATCAGCCCCTGCCAAAATCATCTGCACGCCCAAATCATCTGCTTCGGCATACGTCACCGGGAGAAACGCAATGACACCAGCACCTACAATCGTGCCGATTAAAACGAACCACCACATTCGGCGAGCTTCCTGCTGTACCGTCTTATCGACGGACAGAGAATCGCTCATCTCGCTCATCAGGCATCCTCCGAATCTGTGGTTTCCTTCACTAGAAA
>DEAW01000198.1:16909-17394 GCA_002348315.1 Planctomycetaceae bacterium UBA2972
CGGACTTCTTCCATAATTCGAATGATGTACTCGCCCAACAACCCCACCGATAATAACGTCATTCCACCAAAGAAGTTAATGAGCAGAACCTGAGTCATGAATCCGGTATTCTCTTTAATTCCATCGCCCAACCAAAATCGGATGAGGTAATACAGGGCCAACAGAACGCTACCGATCGAGGCTAATACTCCAATCGAAGTAACGATTTTCAGCGGTAACGTGGAAACGCTGAGTACATTATCCGTCATTAAACGGAAGAGTTTAATCAGACCGTATCCACTGGTTCCCTGCTTTCGATTTTCATGACGCACATCAACCGACTGCAATCGTTGTGTGGTCTGAAAGATCAAAGGGTTGATATTGGGATTCACCGTAGCGTACTGGGTAATGGATTTTACCAATTGCCAACGCATAGCCCGAAATGTCGTACTGCGTATTTCCTTTGGCTTACCGTAGGACAGCCGAAACAATCCGTTCATCACTTT
>DEAW01000027.1 GCA_002348315.1 Planctomycetaceae bacterium UBA2972
AGTTTCTTATCAGCCGGCGCAATCTGATCGGTCGCTCCGGCAATAACGCATCCGTTGCCCTTGACAATGTCCTGGATTGTTTCGAGCGTTAGGGAAGTCTGAAATCCGGGGATGCTTTCAAGTTTATCGAGTGTGCCTCCGGTAATACCTAAGCCGCGGCCGGAGATCATGGGGACCTGGACCCCAAAACTAGCGAGTAGCGGAGCGATCAAAAGCGAAGATTTGTCGCCAACTCCGCCTGTGCTGTGTTTGTCGGCGACGATGGTATTAGCACCCCAGTTCAATGTCGTGCCACTTTGGAGCATCGCCTTGGTCAGAAAATAGGTTTCATCGTCGTTCATGCCCCGTATCGCTGTTGCCATAGCGAAGGCGGTCATTTGGGTGTCCAGCAAACGGCCTGCCTGGTACATCTCAATGAGCTGCTTGATTTCGACTTCGGTTAATGGCAAGCCATCCCGTTTGCGGCGAATTAATTCCACCGGAGGCGTTTGTTGTGAACCTTCGGTCATCGGTTTAATAGCTTTCACCTGTGCCGCCATCGGCAATTGCCTGAGAAGCGCTCGTACCTAATCGAGTGACTCCCATTTCAGCGAGTGTTAAGGCGTCCTGGTAAGTGCGGATGCCACCTGATGCTTTGACCTGGACATTACCTGATACGTTTTCGAGCATGAGGCGGATGTGTTCAATCGTGGCACCTGTATAGTTGTAATCACCCGATTCACGCTTTGTATAACCAAATCCAGTGGAAGTCTTTACAAAGTCAACCTGTAGGTCCGTGCAGATATTACAAAGTTCGATGATTTGTTTGTTGTCGAGATAGTCCGTTTCGAAGATGACTTTAAGGATCGCTGAATGGCTTTGAGCAATTAATTGAACGGCGGCGATGTCCGCTCTGACATACTCCCAATTGCCGCTAAGGACGTTGGCTACATTGACGACCATGTCCAATTCTGTCGCTCCGTCGATACAGGCCTGTTCGGCTTCGGCGCCTTTGACAATGGTGGCATTGCTGCCGTGTGGAAAGCCGATAACCGTCCCCACGCCGACGGGAGAGTCGCCGATCAGTGATTGAGCTCGCGCGACCATGTAAGGTTTGACACAAACGGAGGCCACTCCCAGTTTAAGGGCTAACTCACACCCTTCGACTAAAGCGTTGTCCGTAGCGGTGGGGTGGAGGATTGCGTGATCAATTAGTGCAACAACATTCATGATTTGTAAATTAAACCTTCCAGTCGAGACCCGTATAAAGTGTGTTTAAGTTCCTACAACCATCCTCCGTCAGGATGATCATATCTTCGACGCGTACGCCTCCTAAAGCACGGCAGTAGAGACCGGGTTCAATTGTCAGGCAATCGCCGAGAAGCAGTTCGGGGCCGCCAAAGTCGAGCAGAGGTGGTTCATGCACCTCCAGGCCCACGGCATGTCCCGTTCCATGAGTCATACTGCAGAAAGAATCCGGTTCGTCGTCTGAAGGTAAACCGGTTTGATAGCCGTTCTCCAGAATAACCTGAATGGTTGCTTCGTGGACGAATTCGCCGGTTACGCCGGGCCGGGCTGCGGCGCAGCCTGCGGCATTGGCTTCACAGACAGCCATGTGCATGCGGACCAGGTCATCAGAGGCCTGGCCATGGACCACAGTTCGAGTGCAATCACCGTAGTACAGCGTTTTACGATTCCGGGGGAAGATATCCACAATGACTGGTTGCTCGGTTGAGAGTGGGCCGGTTCCATAGTCATGGCAGTCCGCGCCGGTGGGACCGCAGGCGACAATGCTCTTCGGGTTGAAATAATCCCGTTCCAGTAAGAACACGTCGATAGCTGAACGAACTCGCTCAGAGGTTAGCACTTCATTTTGGTGGATGAGCAGGCCGTCGTCGTTGACGTCAGCATTAGCGATCAATTCGCAGGCCATACGCATGGCCTGTTCAGTGACACGTTGTGATTCCTGAAGCCAGGCCGCTTCGTCAGCATCTTTCTGGCGGCGTTCTAGTATGCCTAATTGTGGATCATATTGGATCGAGATACCGCGCTGCTGAATATGATAAGCGAAGATATAAGGCAGTGATCTGTCGGTGGTAATGGATGTAACTGCCTGCCGAGTCAGATATTCAGCGGTCGCCTCTGCTGTGGCTGTTTCCCGATCTCCTGATAAACCGCCCTGGGGAGCATGATCTGCCGGACAGGAGATTCGGTCTGCCCGAGCGTGTTGTCGTGCTCGTTGCATTTCTATGTCCCGTACGATGAACATGCTGTGATCATCCTCTCCGCCTTCAATCCGGATAAGTGCAGTGGGGTCCCCGACCAAAAAACGAATCTTGTGGTAGAGCGAGTAGTTTGATTTCGGGATCCCTGCGAGGACTGTAGCGTGAAGAGACATACAATTAGGCTTCGAATAATCGGTTTTGTTCGTAAAGTACTAGCATACAATTCAACAGAGAACTGTGTGCAAATGATACATCAATGTAAGATTTTGATACATCTCGTTTGCTCGATTGTTATCCCTTTTATACGAAGTACTAAGGGAATTGCAGCCGTTTTTAGCAATTCAGAGAATAAATCGATTTGGCACGGGGATTGCAGTTATCTTCCTGAGATGTTCGTTGAAAATGAAACGCGGTTTTCCGAGAGGTGTTTGTTTTGATTGAGACGAGGAATATTTTGCATAATGATGGCAGATTGGAAATTCGGCGAGTGATTTCGGCGGACAATCTGGATGATTGGGACAAGGAAAATCCGCTAGCTTACGAGCGTAGTATTGTTTGGATTCGTCCCGTATTAGATCGTAAATACGTTCGCGCGGCATTTGTGAAGAATGCGCGTAGCCGTAGAGGCCCGTTGCTGACGGCCAATGAAGATCAGATCGTGGTTGGATATTCCAAATTGACGGCCGATGCACCGATGCAGGGACTCGATTTCCTCTATTATCAGCGGCGAGTTTTTTACCTGACGCGGCAGGATCTCGAAGGCTCAGCAGATGTAGCTGCGAGTGCAAATTGTATGCGGCCTGAGTCAGTGTTGCCAACGCAATGGGGCGAACGTTTTCTGGAATCTACGATCGTTTTACCTGATATACGAGAGGATAGCGGGATCGTGGAATTTGCGTTCTAGCCTGCTCGTTTTATTGCGATGTCGTCGCCTGCCGGCTCGTCATCAAATGTTTGACCGTTATTGTCTTCATGGTCTCGTCCAAAGCTGTAAAGCAGATAGCCGTTACCAGTGGTTTTGTACTTTAACGGTTTTCCAGAAAACCGGTCATTGGGGAGCGATTTCAAAAAGGTTCCCTTGAGAGCGTCCAGATTGGATGGATATCGGTTGTTGGCGTGATGGTAAAGTTCTAATCCGATTGCAACCTGGGTAATTTCGTGTTGCATCAACCCGCGTTCCTGAGCACTCACGGCAGCACTTAACGCCGGGAGTAGCAGAGAAACCATGATGTTACTCATCTGTTCACTGGTAATCTCGGGTATAGTCTTTCCACTGAGCAGGACTTTCTTTGCCAGGCTGGCGGGGTCGTTAGCTTCCGTGGCAAGGGTTGAGAGACGATTATCCAAGTCGCTATAGGCCTGATTGCGTTTGGCAATGTCCTGAATCTTCGAAATTCGATACATTTCGTCGTACCAGTAATTCCCGGTTTTAAGAACGTTATCCCAATTGACAAAGCTGGATGCAAATAGCTTACCGAGTCCTTTTGTGAGCGGGTTTGGATTAGCCGCCGATCCGGTGGTGATGTTCAGGGCGGAAGGCCCGTGTTGGGCTACAGCAATCGTTGTATCCAGGTACATGTATCGCTCTGTGACATTTATCTTCTCGACTAGCGAGGGGACTTTGCTAAGCGATTGTATGTTATTTAGGTGAGCCTTAAGTTGCGTTGCCGAGAGGTCTTCTGAGGCAATGATTTGTTTATCCAGTGTGTAGGCAATGCCATTGATAGCGATCCCTACCAGGCCCTCGACTAAAGTGCCACCCTTAGCAATGAGACGTCCCATTTTCTGCACAGCAATCGAGTTTCGCATTGCCGAATCCAAATCCCCGTTGCCAAGATGGTAGTAGGCGTCAATGGTGAGTGTTCTTGCTAATTCCCGGGAACGCTGTACGCCTGGCAATAGAATTGAAATGATTTCCGGTGCAAAATCATCTTCATTGTCGCGACTACCGGGCATGAGAACATAGGGATTAAAATACCGATCCCGTTGGTCGACTGCTTTGAGGATGGCTTCGATATGGTCAAGATTATCTTCTCGCCATTGAAAAACCTGTGGGTGACTGACTTTAGTCCAAGGCGCCGAAAGCGATTCGCTGTAGGCATCTTCATAGTCATTGCGAGAACTTTCGTAGTCCGCCAGCGAGATTCCGCCTTGAGGATTAAAGGGCCCCAGGTATTCAGAGTAGTGTGTATAGTAGTCCGTCAGATAATCTCCTTCGAAGGGAAGGTCGTCCATTCCGAGTGCGTTGAAAAAATGGGGTTTCATTTCAACCGATAAATCAATCGGACCGGATATTTTCCAAAGTCCCACAGCCAGATTGTTATCCGGCGTAACGCCCTTTTGTAACTGAAGATTTAACGCTGCTACGTAGTCCGGATAGCCGTCTGGTTTGAGGGGTGAAGTGATACGTGTCGTTTCTTCACTGATTGTGACAAGCAGATCGTCGGCGTTACTCGGTACTGCGGCCGTAATGAATAACAATGCAGTAA
>DEAW01000208.1 GCA_002348315.1 Planctomycetaceae bacterium UBA2972
TTCCCCTACAAGCGGAGATTCAGACAGTCGCGTCCAGATGACAACGCCGTTGGGTTCTGGATCGCCGGAGGCTACTCCCAAAGTAAACGGATCCTCTTGAAATGTCGGTGCTGTATCGACGTACCCATCGGCAGTTGAGTCGAGCGTAGGAATCGCCGAAACTGCCGCCAGATATTGCATAAACTGGCGTCTTTCAATTCCGTATCGTTTCATCGGAGAATCCTTTAGGTGGGTTTGCAGTTGTAGATATTCGGCTCCTTCTAATTTAACACTTTGACCAAGTAACAGGTGAGAGAGTTAGGCAGTTGGTGTGATGTTTATAGACCCCCTATACAATTAAACAATTAAGCAGTTGTATTGCGGTTTCGCAAGTGAGTCTGCCTAAGACAAAACAACCTGAGAAAACAGGTTAAAACTCTATGTAAACTAAAGCCATTCAGAAAAATGACAAGATAACTACCTGTCGAACTATCCAGTGCCTGGCCTTTCCGCTTCTCTTGTAGGTCGAACTTGCAAGCAGTAAAATTACAGCCCGAGTAAAACTAATGAAAATAGGACACCAACGTGAATTCAAACTCTCTAACTCGTCGTGAAATGATAGGCATTGGCACTGGAATTGCCATTACTGGCCTGAGCTCTGCAGGGAATCTAATAGCTGGTGCAGCGGATCCATTAGGTAAAGACTTAATCTTCCGAACCACAGATCCTCGTAACGGCGAGCCGAGCCTCGAGAAACTCATTCAGTCGTGGCTCACACCCGTTAAACACTTTTACGTTCGATCCCATGCTCCGAATCCAAAGATCGACTCTGAAAAGTTCGTACTTAGTGTAGAAGGACATGTACGGAATCCAATAAAGTTGTCTCTAAAGCAATTGGCTCAGCTTAAGCGACGAAATGTCACTGCGACGCTCACCTGCGCCGGCAATCGTAGAACTGAGTTCAATCAGGAGAGTTCCGTTGGCGGCGTACAGTGGGAAGCCGGAGCGATCGGGAACGCTCAGTGGTCAGGGTATGCTCTGGGTGACGTGTTGAAAAAAGCTGAAGTGCTGGAAGGGGCGCGGCATGTTTGGTTTGAGGGCCTTGACGAAATTCAGCGGAAAGAAGCTGTGATTCCTTTTGGTGGTTCAGTGCCAATTGAAAAAGCCATGCAGGACGGAGACACTCCGGGAGCTCTTTTGGTCGATCGGATGAATGGCGAACCTTTATCACCGGATCATGGATACCCACTGCGAACGGTTGTCCCCGGTTATATTGGGGCGCGCAGTGTGAAGTGGCTGGGCCGGATTGTCGTCAGCGATAAACCGTCGCCAAACCATTATCTGGCTAATGCTTATAAGTTAGTGAAGAATACAGATCCGATTGATTGGACAGAAGCAGGACCTATTTATCGATATCCTATAAATGGCGCCATCGCTACGCCGGCACTCGATACCAAAGTCTCGGCTGGGGCGGTCGATATAGCGGGATATGTCCTGCCTACAGGTCGTCCCAATACGACTGCCGAGCGGATCGAATTGTCATCCGACAACGGCGCCACCTGGCAAGCCGCCAGAATGATTGGGAAAGCAAGTGAATACTGCTGGCAGTTATGGAAATCACGCATTAGAGTCACCACGGACAGTAAGGCGATTATTCTGCGAGCTTTTGATTCTTCAGGTGGCTTTATGCCACAACGAGTTCCCTGGAATGCAAAAGGCTATCTACAGAATTCCTGGTTCCGACTTCCAATTAGCGTGCAATAAGTAGAACCCCGCCGCCTCTGCGTGGGACTAACAACTGTCGTCCTTCTCATGCATCTGTGTGAAAACAGGTTCGCACCATTGCTATTGAGTTGTGATGTGTTAAACAGGAGGTGAGAAATCAGACTCTGCTAGAACACCCCTTTTCCCTTTATTCACCAGGAGATAGATCCGTGAACAACAAGCAATGGACCACGCTATTAGGATTGTTAGCACTTTGGTTTTGGTTCTCTTTGCATTCGGCTGAAACGACAGTTGCCTTAACGAACTCGAATGGACTGCCCGGCACCATGGTCGAGATCGATGCTGGCAAATATGCCACTCTGCAAGATGCACTGGATCAGGTTCCTGCGGAAGGTGGAGTCGTCCGGTTACCCGCCGGCCTGTTTGAAATCGACCAGCCACTGTTAATAACGAGTGAGAATACAACATTGGCGGGCGTCGGCCCAGGCACTCATATTAAGAATCTTAATCAGAACGGGTTGCCAACGCTGCAATTGCGACCTGCTACTCGGGACGAAGATACAAGAGCCCGTATCTGGAGACTTCAGATTGAAAACCTGCGGCTAAGTGGAACCGAGCAATGTGGAGACGGGATACTTGCTGAAGGGGTCAACGAAATATTTATTCAGGGCGTATCAGTTGACCATCATGGCGGCCATGGCATTCACATGGTGGATTGTTATGAAGACCCGCGGATCGCCGATTGTATTATTACCTACAACAAGAAGGCCGGAGTTTACATTAATAAAGGTCATGATATCGTCGTTAATGCAAACCAATTCGAAGAGAATGAAGATGCTTTAGTATGCATCGATAGTTTTAATCTATGTATGAATGGGAATAATCTTGACGACCACCTGCGACACGGAGTCGTGATCGAAAACACTTACGGCTCAGTGCTGAGTGGTAATATGATCGAGGAATGCATGGGCACGGCAATTATCCTTGACCGGGATTGTTATGGAATTACACTCAGTGCCAATGTCATCGCACATGATATGGGTGGTGGCATCGACCTGCGGGACGCTCATGGTTGCACCGTGTCAGCGAACACGTTTACCTTGCTGCACCACTTTAGCGTACGAGTATCCGGTGCCAGCAGTCGCAATACGATTTCAGCAAATAGTTTTTGTAATAGCCATATTGGTGGCCAGGAAAAACGTAAGCTTGTCGATGAAAATAACGACCCGATTCGAATCGATATGGGGACCGGTGTTGTACTCGATGCCACTTCCTCAATAACCATCGTAGGAAACACATTTTCCGGCCTGGCTGGTTCCGCAGTCACTGCAACGAATGCCTGCGAGGACATTCTAGTTACTTCCAATGTCGTTGCCGATGTAAACCGACGCTTGCCCGCTGGCAGTCCTGTCTTTGACGTATCGAATGACTCGACCGTCGAAATGAATTCGAATATCGGCACGGATTAGTGTTGGTTTTGTTTTGTATCTGATATCGAGAGTCTATCAGTAGCAACTTCGTTCATAGAACGGCATAGAGTCAGTGAGTTTACCCGTTACGCCGTCGTCCTCCGGACCATGGCGTATAAACTGCGCTTTAGCGAAGGCGGCCCAAGGGTTTCGAATAAAAATGGCGAAGACTGCACAGCCGGAGCGTTAACGGCTAGGCTCCCGGTGTTAAGGCTCTGCCTTGTCCTGCTCGGGAATGCTCAGAATCCATTGGCGAATAACTTCCACGGCATCTGTGTCAACCTGGTGAGTGGCAATGATTGGCATTTGCCCGGTGCCACGGATCGCCATGCGTTTCAACAAGACAGAGCTTTCAGGCTTGCCGGGTGTGATGAGTTGGCCATCGGCAATTCCTTTCAGTCCGTGAAGCGGTGTTACACCAACGACTTTCATGTCGGAAAGAGTACGACTCCATTCAAAATGCATTTGTGAGTTTCCGCCGCCAGCTCCGACGTGACATTGAGCGCAATTGGAGTAAATGTAAGAACGTGCTCGTGTTTCCAGGGAGGCTGTTTCGTCATTAATATGAGACAATCTGGGAGTGCCTTCCGCACCATAAGCAAATAGACCGTCGTTCACCGTGGCTCGTTGTTGTGGTTCAGCCTTTGCAATGGCGGCGACTGCTGCAGCATTCTCCGTATCAAAGGAATTTAGAAATTCCTGTTGCTGTGCGAATGTTGCATGCTGGGGCTTCGTATTAACAGTGAGTCGTCCCGTTCTTTGTAGATAAGAGAGTTGATTCTCCAGATGTCCCGAATAGTCAAAATCCCGATTGAGTTGCGCAGTTTGTAGCCCCAGGACATATTTTGCTGCTCTGGCATGACACATCATGCATTCGCTGCGACTGGGGTATTTCCATTTTTGAATCTTTATCCCGTTATCCGTTTCGATTCTAAACTCCTCTTCTCGTCCTTCGTCCGGAACTAAAAACGCATCCGTTTGTGCTTTGTTCCAGCGATAGGAGTACCCTACCCACTCATTGTCCTGCTTTGTTAAAAAACGAGTTTCGATACGCCGACTGCTATTTGTATCGCCCTCCTTCATTTCGATCGAGAAGGACTTTACAATCACAGTTTGTTCCGGAAAGTTCCACGGCCCTATGTCTGTCACACCTATTTTGTCATCTGCTTTAGTAAGTACGATGTGGCGGGTCTTGAGACTACCGTCAGACCATAGTGGAGAATTGACACCATAGGGGATAGCTCCTTGTTTTAGTCGATAGTCCGCGACATTTTCGAAGATGCCCGAATCGCTCAGTTTACGTGGAAACGATTTGGAGTAATCCATCTGGTCATTAGGGACGAGCTTATTGATTTCGCCTCCATTCTGATAGTCCAGTACTAAAATGTCACCATCGGCATCCTCCAGAAAGCAGGCTATTGCCATCTGAGTATCCGCGATTTCTTTGTGCCACACTACGCGTTTGCCATTATGCCTGCCGGCCCAGATTTTCCCCGTGGAATAGTCGCCATAGATATAAGCCCCTGTGAGGTCTGGGTATTTGTCACCATGGTAGACAATCCCGCCGGTGAGTGACCGGGCTTCGGAGTGAGCATGTTCAAACGTTGGCTTGGTATGCGGATCCGGACCAAGTTTACGTTCGAGGTAAAATGGTTGACTGCCTTCGTAGACGCTCCATCCCCAGTTGGCACCGGGTTGGACCAGATAAACCTGTTCCCATAAGTCCTGGCCGTTATTCCCAATCCAGATTTGCCCCGTCTTTGAGTCGGTCGTCATTCTCCAAGGATTGCGCAGTCCGTAAGCGTAGGTTTCCGGCGCAGTTCCTTCGCGTCCGACAAACGGATTGTCTTTAGGAACGATGTAACCGACAGATGGATCCGCTGAGTCGACGTCCAGCCGAAGCAATTTGGCGAGCAGGTGATCAAGTTGCTGTCCCGCGATATTATCATCTGAATCGGACGTGCCGTCTCCGGTCGTTACATAAAGCATTCCATCATGGCCGAATGTAACAGCGGCCCCGTTGTGACCGTTCGATGGCCACTGGACGATCAGCTTATGGGAATCCGGTTCGGCAATGCCGTTGTTTATGGTAAAGCGTCGGACATAACCATTCGAGTCCGCACCGGAGGCGTCGTTGGTTCCGACGAATAACTGGCCATTGTTTTCGTAATCTGGATGAAAGCACAAATTGTAGGCGAGATCTTTAAGCCTAAGCATTTCGGTCAATTCGCCAGTTTCCCGTTCCACTCGGACCACTCGGCATTTGCCATCCGGATTATCCTGAGTAATGGCTATTAAGTCGTTGGTGCCTGGTTCAAGTGCGAGGAAAATCGGAGTCTTAAGTTCCAGGGACTCGTATTTGCGGATGGCTTTATACGGTGGAGGTGGCGTCGGAGCACCAATCACACGACTGTCACTTACATGAGAATCAGTTTGTAGTGCGGTTGGTCTAAGAAATATGATTTCTGAATAGTCGTCATGCTTGTGAAAGTTTGCTTCAGTGAGAGTAGCAGAGCTTGATAGTTCAGGATCCTGTTCACTGAGGTAATCGTAGCGGCAAACGGCAAACGTCCAAATTTCGTCGGCTGCGGGGCGACCGCCGGTCATCATTAAGTCTCGCCAACGAATACGACCTTCTACGGCCCAACTAGAGTTTTGTTTCGACGTAGTTGTTACGACGTCGAATTTGAATTGATTGGATTTTAGTTGTTTAAGAAACGCCTCACTCTGACCCGATGCTTTAGGCCAATAGATGTCGAGTTTTGTACCGAGTGGATTAACCTGAAATTCGTAGTACCCTTCGTGGTTGTTTGAGGGCCGCAAAAACAACTCGAAGACATCTTCGAGCCATAACGAGTCGTCGTGTTCTGTCTTGTCAGCGATGATCTCGTTGTCTTTCATTTCTGCAAAGAAGTAAAAGTAATCAAGATCCCATGCTAAACGCACTTGCGTTGGAGCTTTGGGCTTAAGACCGGTTATGGGGAGCTTTAGAGAGAGTGGATTTGCAGAATCCCAGGTGACGTCATTTGCCTCGCCATCAATCGATATGGCCGTTGGAGAATAGACGCACTGGTAAGGGTGTTCATCTGTGGCAGGAACAGATTGACACGTAAATAGAAGCAGGAATGAGGAAATCCCACAGAGAGTTGGTACACGAATCATGGCGGCGAAGAGGTTTCAATTAGACCCAGCCCTCCCCTTTCGGGTTATGGCGGGAAAACAGTTATACAATTAAACATTTAATAATTAGACAATTAATCAGGTAAGAAGTTAAGCAATAAGTAGTTTAAATCTCCGGCTGATACGGTCGTCCAAAGCCCCGGCTTCGTCCTTCCTCCGCCCTGCGGCCTATCGTGCGTAAAATCCGCCGGCGTATAGATAAATAATACAGGCTTCGTCGAAACTGTAGTGGTCCTTTAACTGAGCTTTGAAGCTAGTGAGTTTATCCG
>DEAW01000121.1 GCA_002348315.1 Planctomycetaceae bacterium UBA2972
GGATCCTGTATGACTCAGAACCTGGAGACTCGATCCCCGCCATTTTATTGGTCCCTGATAATGTTGATCCCGACAATCCCGCGCCTGGCGTCTGTGTTTGGCATCAGCATAATGGTCAGTGGCATCTTGGTAAAACTGAGCCTGCCGGTCTTGCCGGTAACAGCATGCATCACACCGGCGTAGCTCTTGTTAAGCTCGGTTTTGTAGTGCTTTGCCCGGACGCATTGGGGTTCGAACAGCGAGCAGAAGGATTTAAACTACAGGCAGGAGCACTCGAAAGATTTCTCTACCTCAAATATGTAGTACGCGGCAAGACGATGGCCTGGAAGAATATTGTCGATATGCGTGCAGCCGTAGACTGTCTTGCCGGTCGTGATGACGTCCAAAGCGATCGGCTCGGTTGCTATGGACATTCAATGGGTTCAACACACGCCTATATGGTAGGACCGTGGGAAGAACGATTGAAGGCGATCGTGTGTAATTGCTGCTTGCCGACTTACGAAGCAATCGAGGAGAACGAAATTCTCCATTGCTTTCCAAACTATGTGACCGGAATCTACCCGGAGGCTGATACGCCAGATATTGCATCCCTAATAGCCCCTCGTGCACTCCATATGAATTTTGGCGAGCTCGATGGAGGCAGCCCTATCAAACAGGTGCGTGAGGCGTTACCTAAAATCAAACGCGTTTATGAAAGTATGCACGCAGAGGACAACTTCTCCTACTTCATTGAGAAAGAAACCGGGCACGTACTTAGCGATGCTATGTGGCACCGCACCAAAGAGTTCTTCGTTAAACATTTAATGTCCTGAGGCCTTGCTTTATTGATTAGACAGGATCTCCCAGGCCCGATGTTTCTTCGTGGATTTTTCTACTCGCCATCCGGCACTTAGATTGAACTCGTCTTGTTGCCGTTCAGCAACGGCAGGTTCGAACGGGCCATCGTGCACATGCAATAAATATCTCAATTGCAAAGGTCTGTCTGTGTCTATGGTGTATGCCTTATCCCGGTTAATCGAGGGTCCCATCCAACCGTCCTCCCGGACATGCCACTTGGATGGATAACTGAAATTGGACTGATGATCAAATAGCGTAATTCCATTAATCTCGGTTGCTTCGATCCCTGTACGTACGGGGCCACTATAGTCCATGTATTTGGATGCCAGGCCAAAGATGTTCTTTTCGTTCTGAGCTCCCGTCGCATTGGTGATAGTGCCCCCACCAAAATGTTCTGACACAGTAGCTGCAACTCTGACAGCCACAAGTCCAAAGTTGGTTTGTTTGAGCGTCACAGGTCCTTGTCGGCTCTTTAGGTGAAGACCAAGTTCTATCAAGTACTCGCCGTTTTCAAGTGGCCTCACTACCGTAATCGTATCCTGTTCCAATAACGCGTCTTCCTCGTGGCCGTCGAAATACTCAAGCCTTACAGCCATGGCTGCATACTCTTCGGAGTCAATGTAATCAAGCCACTGTTTTTGGCGGATTTGAGCTCCCGTACCATTTGCCCAGAAGTTGAACGATTCCACCGTATTGTGCGCAAACCATAATCCTGAATGATGATCATGGTTTGGAGCTCCCGGATGACCCATACGCACTAAATTCGCTCCGGATGGCCCTATCACGGGATGAAAGAATGGGCGTGGATAATGATGTCCGAAATGCCATCGCATCACTTCGCTTCCATCAATGGTAATAGCGACTTGTTGATCCGCATCCGGGACGATTTGGCAGCGTGGTATTTTATGATTGTTCATGAAGAAATTTTACTAGCCGTACGGCGTACACCTAATAGAAAGGGAATCGTTATAATCATAGTTTAACTAATTCGACGACACGTTTCCGGATCCTTCGCATGAGCACGCTCAAACAACAGTTCGCAAATGGTGAGCAACTCAACTTTTTCGCTCTTTCCCGGCTCATCAGCCCTGTTTCAATTGAAATGTATGCATTGCGAGGAGGATTCTCAGGTTTCTGGCTAGACCTTGAACATGGCCAGGCCACGGTAGATCAAATTCGTGCGGCATTTGTTACTGCCAGAGCGGTTGGATTGCAACAATTTGTACGGATGGCTCCCACCGGTTACCACGAAGTCACTCAGTATCTCGAACTAGGTGCAGGCGGTGTCATGGCAGCACAAATACACAGTGCTAAACAGGCGGCTGAGTTTGCCAGCTGGGCAAAATTCCCGCCAGAAGGAATTCGTGGGATGAATACAAGTGGTGTCGATGGTAAATTCACCACGCGACCAGCGAAAGAGTTCTTTGAAAATTCGAATGAAGAAGTGTTCGTAGCAATCCAAATTGAAACTGCAGGTTCCCTGGCGGAAGTAAATGAGATCGCGGCTTTGCCCAATGTGGATCATCTCTTTGTTGGTCCTTCCGACTTATCGATTGCGCTGGGGAATTACCCCGATTTTCACGATGACATTCTGTGGGATGCAGTCGATCGCGTCGCTCAGGCTTGTACGCAACATGGAAAAAGCTGGGGAGCGGTGACTCCCGATCCTCGCTGGGCCGAACGAGCTCGTGAAGCGGGCTGCCAACTTATCTCCATGAGCAATGAAACGATCGCAATGAAACTTGGCGTCGATGCGGTGAAAGCAAATTTCGCCAGTCAATTCGACGGCTAATCCCAGACTAATCTGGACATATTGGCAAAGCTGATTTGCCTTCTGTTCTCGAGTTCCATGGGTTCATTTGTCAGGACTAATCCATAGACGGACTCAGATGGATCAATCCATACCAAAGTTCCGGTTGCTCCCCAATGCCCAAATGCTTCTTGTGGAAGAACACTCCCAAACCCTCTTGGATGATTAGGCCAATTTAATTGCCATCCATAACCCCATGGTAATGCGTCAGCAGTTCCAGCTCTTAGTTTACGAAACCCACGTAATTGATTTGATGTCATCGCTCGTAGTGTCGATGGCGCAACGATCCCGGCATCACCGCCAAGTATCTTTAGTAATGACTGACAGAAGATTCCTAAGTCTTTGGCCGAGGATATTAGTCCTCCCCAGGGCGCACCTAAACTCCTCCAATAGTCACTATTCCAGCCCCACAGATCATGCCCGTCGATCTGTTCGACCATCGATGCTACTGGTGGGCGATTAGACGCAAGAAGTTCTGCTGAAGCACCAAGACTAGTTTGTGACATTCCCAGTGGTTTAAATATAGAACTTTTCAGGAACTCCGCTGTTGTGACTCCGGAGATCTGTTCAATTATTGTTGACAGCGTCAAAATACCCATGCTTTGATAATGCACGCGAGTACCAGGTGCGTAAACGAGTTCAACTTCATTTACATACGACTGGTATTCTGATAACGGGGCATGGCGTTTACGTAACTCAGTATTATTCGGAAGCATATCAGGCAAACCTGACGTGTGAGTCAATAGATGCGCTAAGCGGATGCTCTCTTTACCGCCACCTGTAAACTCGGGTAAATATTTGGAAACCAAATCACTCACCGTCAATTCGCCCTGCTCGACTAGCTGCATGATCGCGGTCGTTACAAATGGTTTCGTAGGCGACGCAATTAGAAACGTACTATTTTCGTCGACAGCAATCTTTTGGTCAAAGTCGTCAAAGCCGGCCGTAAATGTTTCCGCAGGACCATCGATCGTGCCAATTTCTGCTGCTACGGCGCGTACACCATGCTTTTCATGCCAACCATTCAGATGCTGCCACAGCTTCGTGGCCTTATCAATATTCAGTGCGTTTTTCATTATCAGTTCGCCTATTGGAAAATCTTCGTATTACCGCAAAAATTAACATCACGCCAAGAACAGACACAAAAGCGAGATCAATACCCGATTCAAATGCAGCTCCGAAATCGCCCCTGGAAGCTATCAGACCTCGTCTCAGAAACTCCTCTATTTTTGGCCCAAGAATCATTCCTAAAATCAACGGAGCTAATGGAATACGTTGTCTTTCAAGGATTAAACCCAATACGCCAAATCCAAACATCACCCAAACATCAACCATGGTGTTATGCATGGCATAGGCGCCTACTACAGAAAAAACAACTACAGCTGTCAGGACGATGGCTTTAGGGAGTTTAGTAAACTGGCTAAACAGCAGGATACCGAGGATACCTGCAGGAATAAGAATTAACTGAGTAACAAATGCTATCGCAAAAATGAAGTCCGCCCCGCCCGAGGTAAACAACTCGTCACCTGGCGTAATGTCATATACAAGAAATGCACCTAAAACAATTGCTGTTACCGCATCGCCCGGGACGCCAAACACAAGTGCTGGGATCCATGCCGCAGCAACTGCAGCGTTATTAGCGCTGGTGGGAGCAACGACTCCTTTCCAATTCCCCTTGCCGAATTCGGGTACCGCTGAACGGGTAGCTTTTTCTGACACACCGTAGGCGCCCCATGCAGCAATGTCTGCCCCCGCTCCCGGCAACGCTCCAACCACTGTTCCCGTGCCTACAGACTGGAGGAAGGTTGGGATATTACCAACAATACGGCGGATGGTTTTGAAAAGATTAAAAGAACCGGTCGAAATTCCCGTTTTCTTAGAATCGTTTGCACTTGCCACCGATCGTAGAACCTCAGATATACCGAATAGTCCAATCATTGCCGGGATGAAGCTTAAGCCATTCGATAAATCGGTATAGCCAAAAATAAACCTATCCTGATTTGTAAGGGGATCTTTTCCGACTAACGCAAAAAGGAAACCCATTACGGCGGCCAGAATACCCAATTCGATCCGTTTGCCACTGGAAACGCTAACGCCCAGTAATAACCCTACTACACAAAGCCAAAAATACTCGAACGAACCAAACTTTAACGCGAACTTGGCCATTGACGGAGCGATTAATACCAACAGTAGTACGCCCAACATTCCTCCACCTGCAGAACACAAAAGGTTCAACAACAACACTTCTTTGCCCTTCCCCTGTTTGGCAAGTTCATGGCCATCGAGCGTTGCAGCGGCGGAAGCAGGAGTTCCGGGAATTCGTAAAAACGTGGCCGGTATATCCCCTGCGAAAATGGCTGTAAAGCTCACACCAATAACCATTGCCAAAGCAGCCTCCTTTTCAAGTTGAAACGAAAAGGGAATGATCAAAGCAACAGCCATTGTTGCAGTTAAACCGGGAGTAGATCCCACAAACACTCCAAACACCATAGCAAGAATCCAAGGAACGAGGATTTCCAAAGACAATAGGTCTGGTATTTCGGAAAGAATGTCTAACACGGGAATCGAGTGATACGTATTTTAAGAACTGAAAGAAATAGAAAACAGGACGAGGAAAATATAATGCACTGAAATAATTACCACTGCAGCACTAATAATCGAAGTACGAGGTGACACGCCCAGGCACAACATACTAAAAATGGCAAACATTGCAGTTGAGATATGAAAACCTAAGAAAGGTAGCGCTAAAATATAAAGGGCAGTGAATACAAAGATCATCACCGCTTTAGGATCAATCCTTAACGATTGCCGTTTACGTTTCGCTAGAAGTTTTGCGATGGCTGACGATCCTCCTCCCAATAATAGAAGGCAACCCAGGATCATGGGTAGATATCGTGGCCCCGGATCATGCTTATCCTGGATAAACGATTCAGTAATATCAAAGGAAAAGACCAGAAAGAAAACGCCTAGCATAATCCCAAGAAGCCCGGAAGATGGTTCCCCATGTCTCAACGGGTCTGAATCTGGGATTGAACTATTCTGCGACATAATGTTTAAGGACTTCTTTCCACTGGACATCCTGATCGGAAAGAAAGGTTGTGAATTCTTCTCCAACCTTAATGTCAATTCGAAACCCTTGCTCATTCATAAAAGATTTGTATTCCGGGCCATTTGCAATTTTTGACATCGCCGCTTGCAATTTCTCGACGACGTGCTGAGGAGTTTCTTTTTGTGTGGCAAAACCCCGCCATCCGATTGACACCCAGTCTACCCCCTGCTCCTTCGCAGACGGTATGTCCGGAAATGATTCATCACGCGTTTCTGCCATGACTGCTATTCCAGCGAGTTGTCCGGCGTTAAGCTGGAGGGCTGCCTCCGGTAAACTGCAGCATACGGCATCCAGATGGCCTCCCAATAGCAGCTGTATAGATTCAGCAGACCCCTTCGTTGGCACCCAGATGACATCGTCTTTGGAAAGCCCTGATTTTTGAAAGAGTCCAACGCGAGCCAAATCCCATGTACCTCCTGTTGCAGTTCCCGACATTTTGAGCGTTCCCGGATTTGACTTAACTGCCGCAAGAAAGGACTCGAGTGAATTATACTTGGAATCGCTTGGAACAAGGATGGCGGCCGGATCACCATTAATTTGAAGTAATGGTTGATAATCCTGAAAAGTGATGTCAGAAATTCCAAGTTGATGCATCGTAGACAGTTCGGCTGTAATCATCGCGATTGTGTGACCATCCGAATCAGCGTCGGCTCCAGCCCGGTGACCGACTGCTCCGCTTCCACCTGTGCGGTTCACAACAATGCAGTTGTATCCTAATTCGTCTTTCAAACTATTAGCGAAAAAACGTGAGATACGATCGGTTCCCCCACCGGCACCCCAGGGACAAATAATTTGCAGGTTTTTCGCAGGAAAGGCGGTAGCTAGTTCAGTTTCATCCTTGGTAGGCTTACATCCTGGCAGAACGCAAATTCCAAAGGCAAGGAGTAATACTGAAAAAGCGAAATGATGTCGTTGCATATTAAATATCTTGTTTGGAGTCGCTTTCGGCTTAGACGAATGTCATTGTATCGAATAACTTATCTATAGTGTCGTCCCTCCTCATAATGCGCCACCTTGACGAAGTGGCGGTCAGAGAAAAGAATAGAGGCAATCATAAATGAATTGGCTCGATGGCGGAATTGGCAGACGCGCTGGATTTAGGATCCAGTTCCTTCGGGAGTGCAGGTTCGACCCCTGTTCGAGCTACTCTCTATTTCTTGTTATAGCAGATCTCTTTTTTCTCCGGACGGCTTGCAGCGACATGCCATGCTTGCGACTCTTTCTGGCAACCATTCGAACGATTTAACTAGAATTTTAATAATGCTGGTTTTTGCGCCTGCCAGCCCGATTCACTCGGGAAGACAGTTTTCATCCTGGTGATTTCGAGTTCGCCGACAAACCAAGGTTCCACCGTTTCTTTCCATTTCAGAAAATGTGGTGTTGTAAGATGATGCTGAAAAGCTGCTTCATCTTGATAAACCTCATAAAGAAAAAAGCGAGTGGGGACGTCTTCATCCTGATTAATATCAAAACGATAACACTTAGGCTCATCACGAACGGAACCTTCAGAGTCACCCAGACTAACGACCATGAATTCGTCGACATGCTCCGGTTGTACGTTAACTGTCACAAAAATTGCTAGCATCATTTATGCCCTTTATCAGATTGAAGTTCAAAACTCTTTACATATCCAGAAGATTGTCGTCGGGATCATTCAATTACATAAATCCGACGCCTCTTACTATCTACTTGCGTCTTGATGCTCTAGATGTTTACCACAAGACCTGTCGACCGAATTCAACGTATGCGAGGTCACTATTTAGCGATGCAATATAGGAAATTCTCACCTCGTAAATACAATTCATCACCGGCGATGGCTGGAGACGAATCAAATCTTTCGTCGAGCCGATTACGATGAATCACGTCCAAAGTTTTACCGGGGTTGAGAACGAGGGTGAGACCGTCCCGGCCCGTTACGTAGATTTTACCGTTGGCGCTAATTGGGGATGAATACATGTTGCTTATCCCTGGCAAGCGGGTGCGGTCCATAACGACTTCACCGCTTTTTGCATCGAGTACGGTCCAAATGCCTTGATTTGATTGATTGAAGAAAAGCAATCCATTCATCAGCACCGGAGATGGTACATAGGGTGTTCCACGTTCCTGCTTCCATAACACTTTACCACTATTTGAGATGTCGCCAGTAGCCGTGATAGCAATTCTCATGGCGCTATGCCCCTGATAGCCACTCATTACCAGGACATGTTTTCCATCTAAAATTGGACATGGAGTGGCATTGCCGGTGAGGCCGCTACACTGCCAGATGACCGAACCATCTTGCAGGTCATAAGCACGGACATAGTTAGAAGCACACGTAATAACCTGTGTTTTACCATCATGCCGCGCTATGACCGGCGTCGCCCATGCATTTCCCTCTTTACGATGTTTTTTCCAAATCGTCTTGCCACTTTGAGCGTCCAAAGCTTCGATCGACGATTGGCCCTGATGATCACGAACAATAATCACTCGTCCGTCATGAACAACCGGGGAACACCCTTCCCCTAGTGAAGCGCCCATTTTGGCAAGTCCCAAATCGCGGCTCCACTGAAGCTTGCCATCGAGGTCGTAGCAATACATTCCGGCCGACCCAAACCAGGCGTACAATTTGCCATCAGCCACAACTGGTGATGCTGATGCAAAGTCATTGTCGCCATGCGTACCTTCATGGGGTACTTTTTGAATTGCAACTTCACGCCAAAGTTCTTTTCCAGAATCCCGATCGAGGCAAATCACGACATATTGATGTTCGGTATTAGGGTGTTTGATCCCAAAAATACGCATTGGCTGGTCTTCAGGTTTGGGAAGCGAGGGATCTACGATTCCCGTGTCGATGGCTGTCAACAGAAACACGCGTTTACCCGAGATGATCGGAGTCGAACTCCCATTCCCATCGATAGCTACTTTCCATCGTATATTTTGTTCTTCCGACCATACCTCCGGCGGCTTGCTACCGTCGGCAACACCATTGTTATTCATACCTCGCCATTGGAGCCAGTCCTCAGCCGAATAAAGGTCGCTTGGTTGAATGCTTAGAACAAGGACAACAGCTAAATATAATAAAAGTACGATCGGGGATGATTTCTGAGATATCATTTTATGTTTCACATTTAAGTAGTACGTGACGCGGATCTTTTAGCGAGCACGCCCCTGGAGAATCCGTAGATGCTGAGGCGAATCGCGATAAGACCGGTAATTATTAGATGCTCTGGTTGCATTACGAACGAATAAAGCAAACGAAAGGCTTCCCGCAATTGTCCCCGCCCCGGGATTTCACCTTGGAAAAACAATGAAATCAAATAGATGCAAAGTACAAAGTCGAACAAGGCAATTGCTGACTTGAAAAAAGTCTTCAAGCGGCCTGCTGTTGGCGGATTCTTTTGAATTTTACTTGAGGACATTGTCTTTAATTCAGTGCGTAATGCTTAACATGATTGTTATAAAGCATAACCGAATCACGTTATACGGTTTAGTGCTATTTATGATGAGATTAACGCGTCGCATAAATTTTTAGGGCACGCCCTTATTTGCTGTCGGAGCATCACGTAGGTTAAATTACATCACTGGCCGATTCATAGTACCCATTGAGACCATGTCATGAAGAAATTAAGGCTCGCTTTTATTCTTGCACTGCTATTTCCTTTTACAAGCCACGGCGTTGAAGCCAAAAAGCTAATTGTCATTGCAGGTAAGCCATCACACCCACCACGAATGCACGAGTTCAATGCCGGGGTGCAATTGCTGGCAAAATGCATGCAGAAACAAAATCGAGTCAATTTGCATGTTGTTTTAAATGGTTGGCCTAAAGACGAATCAGTATTCAACAATGCTGATGCTATTGTTTTCTATATGGATGGCGGTGGGCGTCATGAAGCCGTACAGGAAGACGGACGCAGGCTGAAACTGATAGATCAATGGGCTAATGATGGCGTCGGATTAGGTTTTATGCATTTCGGTGTTGAGGTCGTTGCCGAACAGGCTGGCGATGAATTTAAAAGGTGGATCGGTGGCCATTATGAACACATGCATTCCTGCAATCCTATCTGGAGTCCAAGCTTCACGCACTTTCCAAAACATCCAATTACCCGCGGTGTAAAACCATTCACAATTAAGGATGAATGGTATTTCAATATGCGATTCATCAACGATATCCCTGGAAACAAGTCGGTCAATATCGAAGGACTTAGTTTCACTCCGATCCTTGTCGGAGTACCTAGTGATGTTGTTCGTGATGGACCATACGTCTACCCAAAGGGCCCCTACCCGCATATTCAGGCTAATAAAGGGCGAGCTGAGGCTATGATGTGGGCGGTCGAACGTCAAAATCAAGGTCGTGGGTTCGGTTTTACTGGCGGACATTTTCACGACAATTGGGGCAACGACGAATTCCGTAAAACTATTCTTAATTCCTTTCTCTGGATAGCTGGCGCGGAAGTTCCGCGAAGTGGAGTGAAATCAACCATCACTAAAGCCGACCTCGACCGAAATTTAGACCCTAAGCCAGCTCGCAAATAGAAAGTAGATTCACGTCATGGCGAATATTCGTTGTCCGCATTGTCAAGGTCCCTTGTAATATGTTGCGAGCATTGCTGGCCAACAAGCAGCTTACTCCTACTGTGCGAAACCGTTTACAATGCCAAGCCAAAGTCCAGGCAGGGCATCCCCACAACAAGTAAGGGATCCAAATACAGTCTAGACCTACCAGGCTACGACTCTTCAAATTGAAGCGGATACACCCCCAGCTTCAGCCAAACTTTGAAGAATCCATATCGTGCCACCAGGCAAACAGGCTTAGTGCCACCCACGTCCGTTTTGGACGCTATCACAGACGTCAAACTTAAAAAGGCTGTAACGACGCTACTAGTTCCAGTTAATTGTTCGTTTGCTCCCAGTTACTTCGGGCTTTATATCCTGGACCATTTGATATGGTTTATTCGTAGCTTCACCGATACAAGCGACGTCGAAGGCTTCTTTATTGTTCCTGAACAAATTGGTTATATGCTGAGAGATTTGCCAAGTGGTCTATTGCGAGTCCTATTAACGATCATTGACCTTATAGTCGGCGTTTTTACGTTCATGTGTATCAGAATCGTTGCTGAGATCATCGTTGTCGCATTCGGTATTCTAAAAAAACTTAAAAGCATTGAAACCAAGACTTAGGTTCGATCGCATCTTATACGCAAATTATTAAGAACTCGCAGTTTTCTCCTGCACGAACTAGATTCCAGAACTATCCTAAACTACGTATACCCCCCAGATTTTCCATGGAGAAAACGTAGTGAATTTGAGATTCCCTGCACTGCTAACCGGCTTGTGCTTATCTTTGGCGTCGGTAAGTTTTGGTATAGAAGTACAACTCGTTTCTACTCCCGCATTAAATTCTGACGGTAGTGAAGTACTTTTTTCATGGCGTGGCGATATTTGGCGAGTACCTATTGGGGGTGGGCAAATACAACGCCTGACGACGAATATTGGCCAGGAAACCAATCCAATTTGGAGCCGCGATGATAAGGCATTTTATTACTCCAGCAATAAAACAGGCGCAAATCAGGTCTATAAAATGCAGATCGCTGGAAGTCGGCCAGTCCAGCTAACGTTTCACAGCGAGGGTTCCATTCCAATCGGATTATCACCGGACGGTGAGCGTGTACATATTTCCGGCCAACGAGACGCCTGGTGGCGTTGGGCGAACCGCTTCTTTAGCATTTCCGGAGTACAGCCACAATCTGGTGAGATTCAGTTATTTGATGCTTATGGCGCATCGGCAAGTGTTTCGCCTATCGATCAAAGCATCTTATTAACCCGCGAGGGAATGTCCTGGGCCCGTAAGGGCTATACCGGCAGTCGTGCTGGTCAGATTTGGTTGTGGAATAACGACGAAAAAGACTACCGACGCCTTTTCGCCGATAATGAATTCGACGTTAGGTACCCAATTTGGAATCGTGATGGAAAATCATTCTATTTTGTCTCTGAAGAAGACGGCACCAAAAACCTATGGTCGTACGACCTAAAAACTACCAAACGTAAACAGCTCACCGATTTCGAAGACGACGGCATCATTTCTCCTGCTTTGTCAGCTGACGGCCAGACTATAGTGTTCAGAAGGCTTTTTGATCTCTACCGGTTCAATCCGACTAGGAATAAGCCACCCGCCAAAATTGAATTAACTTATGAAGGTGATCTCTTTGACACGGTTGAATTGGAGCGCAAGCTGACAGAAGCTACAAATGCCAGCTTTAATGAGAACGGTAATACGTTTGCATTTGTAGCCGGAGGTGACGTATGGGTAAGCGACACGACACTTAAAGAACCGGTTCAAATCACAACCACCGCATCGTACGAATCCGAAGTTCTATTCGATCATAAGAACGATCGGATTATATATGTGGGTTCAGAAAACGACCAGGTAGACATCTATAGTGTGAAACGTGCTGATACATCTAAACCGTGGTGGCGAAATAGAACCTTTGACACCCAACGTCTAACCGAGGACGAGTTCGTCGAAGAGTCACTAGAGATCAGTCCCAAAGGAACATATTTAACATTTGTGCGACACAGAGATGGACTATATACGCTGAATCTAACAGTGCCAAATTCGCCTCCCGACCGACTAGTTAAAACGTGGAGCGGAATCGGTTATGATTGGTCGCCTGATGAAAACTGGCTTACATACTCGGCGGCAGATAACAACTTCAATTACGACATCCACGTTATTAACGTCGAAGAGCCAGATGAATCCTACAACATTTCGAAACATCCCGATAATGAATACAACCCCACATGGGCACCCGATGGAAAGACCATCGCTTTCGTTGGTCGACGGTTTGATCAGGAATATGACATCTACTATGTACCGCTTCTAAAATCACTCGCTCAACGCTCTGCACGAGACGTCAAATTGGAAACAGCGTTAAAGAATTCCGAGAATGACGAGCCAACTCAAGAAGAAGCCAAAGGCGACGACGCATCCGCTGCCTTAGATGCTACCCCGGAAGAGAAACCCGATTTTGAATTTGCTAGTCAACGCATCCGGAAGGTAAATATACCAAATGCCACAGAACAACAACTGACATGGTCGCCTGACAGTAAGCTATTAGCCTTCCAGACAACGATCGACGGAAAATCCGGACTCTACGCAATTACCCCGTATATGAGTACGACCCCGAAGTTATTACTGAGCGATCCCGGACGACTATTAGAATGGAGAGCGGATAATAAACGCATCTACTGGATTAAGAATGGCGTTCCAGGTTGGACAACTTCTAACGGCTCAGCAAGTGCTAATTATTCTTTCACGGCAAGGCAGATCTACGACTTAGGAGAATACCATCGCGAAATCTATTTAGAATGTTGGAGAATAATGCGAGACGATTTCTATGATGGCAATTTTAATAACCGCAATTGGGACGAAATTAGACGCAAGTATGAGGTTGTCGCGGCTGAAACTTACAGCAAAGACAATCTACTTCGAATAATGAGTTTGATGTTAGGTGAACTCAATGCATCGCACCTCGGTTATCGAGGACCAACAGATCCAAAACCTCAACTGGCTTCACGGAATATAACTGGGCACTTGGGTGTACTATGGGACCCCAATCATCAGGGCCCCGGCATGCGAGTCCTCGAAGTGATTAAGAACTCACCTGCATCTTATATCAAAAGTCAACTAAATAGAGGAGACATCATCCTTGCGATTAATGGCGTAAACATCGATCCGGCTTTGGACCTCACCAAAGTTTTAAATGGAACTGTTTCGCAGGAAACCTTACTGACAATTAAGGCAGATAAGGAGAATACAGAATTAACCATTATTCCCATTAGCTATTCCTCTTTCCGGTCGTTGCTCTACGAACGATGGCTGGCATCGAACAGAGCGATGGTAGAAAAGAAATCCAAGGACAAATTCGGCTACTTACATATTCGGGCCATGGATATGACGAGTTTTCATAAGTTCGAGCGAGAACTTTACGAAGTAGCCGCCGGCAAGGACGGCATCGTCATTGACGTTCGGGAAAATGGTGGCGGATTCACTACAGACCACCTGTTGACCATTCTCACGCAGCCTCGGCACGCAATTACCAAACCACGTGGAGGTGGTATGGGGTATCCGCAGGATCGTTCGATCTACGCTACATGGTCCAAACCGATTGTCGTATTATGCAATCAGAACAGTCACAGCAATGCAGAAATCTTCAGTCATGCTATCAAGCATTTACGTCGTGGTCAGGTTGTGGGCGTCCCCACGTCCGGAAGTGTGATTAGTACCGGGAGCCGGGCTGTTTTAGACGCGGGTACCATACGCATTCCCTTCCGTGGCTGGTACTTATTGAATAACGGCGAGGATATGGAACTAAACGGTGCCATTCCGCACCATATACTCTGGCCACAACCAGGCCAGTTACCGCAAGGGATTGATATACAATTGGATAAAGCAATTGCAGTGTTACGGAAAGACGTCGCCAAGTTTAAGCGAAACGAAGTACCAGCACTAATAAAAGCATCTGAACGGCTCAAGCCAGAGAATAATTAATATGACTCGAACCACTACTTCTCTTTTAATACTGCTCCTAATCGCACCATTGGATAATATGCTTTGGGGGCAAACCGAATCCACAAGTCTTAGTGGCCCTGACGTTTTTAACGTCTCATACGCGGACTCCCCTTGCATCTCGCCAGACGGTCGATGGATAAGTTACACACATGTCAAAGCAAATAGAGATAATGATCGGTTCGAACGCAGCTTCGCACTTTATGACACAACCGTGTCTGACTTAGCCACTTTGCAAGAAAAGTATTCTTTTACCGGTAAGCCTGCGTGGACAAGTGATTCCAGGCAATTCGCAATAACAGCACGTTTGCGAGAACAACACTTCATCGCACTCTTTGATGCCGGAAGACGAAAGCCAACTTCCCTGATTCCGACGGATGCGGCTGCGGAACATCTGACATGGAGCCGGGATGACGAACAGCTAATCTACGGTTCATTTGTAAAGAAACCACAAGAGCGTCTCGTTAAACTGCCTGCTAAAGAAGAAGTTAAAGACTGGGCTCCACCGGTTATTGAAATTGACCGCACAATCTATCGACGAGATGGCAAAGGGTATTTGCGCCATGGAAACACGCAACTGTTTCATCTGGATGTCGCTAGTAAAACCATAACCCAATTGACCAGCGACAAATACGATCACCCCGGACCCTATAGCTGGATTGACGAGACTCAATTTGTTTTCGCAGCAACTCTCTACGAAGGCTGGGAACACGAACCCCGCAATGATCATATTTATCTAGTCGACGTGCCTACGAAGACCGTCTCGGCGGTTACCAACTTCGGTGGCGTGATGAGTCACCCGTCTGCTTCGCCATCTGGTAACTCCGTCGCGTTTCTAGGGTATGTCGACAAAGGGCACAGTTATCAACAGACGGATTTGCACGTTCTTAATTTGGATTCCGGAACCATCGTCAACCATACGCGTGAATTTGACCGCAGTATTAATTCACATACCTGGTTGGACGAAGACACACTCTATCTACAATTCGATGACCATGGGGTCGGAAAAATAGGTTCACTAGCCTTATCCACTCACGAAATGACGGAACAGGCCTCTGATGTCGGTGGCATTTCCATAGGGCGACCATACCAGGGCGGAACATTTAGTGTTTCCGTAAAGGGGGATTTAGTGTTTCCGGAGGCGGCATTGGACAGGCCTGCTGAAATCGCTCTCATAAAAGCTGACAATAAACAGCTTATCTCTAACGTGACTACTGAATTGACTCGCGAACGTACGGTTTGTCCAGTTGAACGTTTCACCTATAAATCCAGTTTTGACAATCGTCCCATCGATGGTTGGGCCGTCTTTCCACCAGATTTTGACAGGACTGAGCAGAAAAAATACCCGCTTATCTTAGAAATACATGGCGGGCCTTTCGCCAATTATGGGTCACGATTTGCCATGGAACCGCAATTATATGCTTCATTGGGTTTCATCGTGGTGTACTCGAATCCCAGAGGTTCGACAGGTTACGGTGAAGAGTTCGCTCAGCTCATCGATAAGGACTATCCCCAAGAGGGAGACTTTCAAGACTTGATGTCCGCTGTAGATTACTCAATCGAACATTTTCAGGCCGATGAAGATAGGCTTTATGTAACCGGTGGTAGTGGGGGCGGCATTTTAACTGCCTGGCTGGTTTGTAAGACCGACCGCTTCAAGGCGGCTATTTCCCAGAAGCCGGTCATCAATTGGGAAACACTGGCTTACACTTCAGATGGTTACTTGTATTTCACCAAATATTGGTTTGACGGCACACCAACGCAGGTGCCGGAAGAATACAGACGGCGTTCCCCGTTGTCCTACGTCGACAAGGTCACTACACCAACGATGTTAATGACAGGCGAACAGGATTGGCGGACGCCAATTACCGAGGCCGAGCAATTCTACCAGGGTCTCAAACTAAACAAGGTTGATACTGTTTTAATCCGTGTACCGGATTCTTCACACTCAATTGCCGCCAGACCCAGTCGGATTTGGATGAAAGTCAATTACGTCAACGCGTGGTTCAATAAGTATCGATAAATC
>DEAW01000139.1:0-3775 GCA_002348315.1 Planctomycetaceae bacterium UBA2972
AACTGTCTAATTGTCTAAACGCTTGCCCGCCATAGCCCGAAGGGCGGAGGCCGGGGCTAATTGTCTTCCTGTCTAACTGTTAAATTGCGAAATCCCTCTGCTTTTTCTGTATTCTTACCTTCACAGGTCGGATAGGCAGGTATATTTTGGTTCTATACTGATTTGAACTAGCTAACTCTCGTCTTGCAGTAGTGGCTTTTTTCGGTATATTTACACGTTTTAACACTTGGGGCACTCTCTTAGGTGTTAAATGGAAGGCCACTGTAGCTCAATTGGCAGAGCAGCTGATTTGTAATCAGCAGGTTAAGGGTTCGATTCCCTTCGGTGGCTCTTGTGAAGATTTGCTGAAAACTTACTGGTTTTACTGGTAATACAGGTTGGAAGCGGGTTTTGACAGACCAGGTGGGTTTCCCGAGCGGTCAAAGGGGTCAGACTGTAAATCTGATGGCAGCGCCTTCGAAGGTTCGAATCCTTCACCCACCACTTAAGGGGTCACTCCCAACAATTGACTGAATCGTAATGGCTGGCGGATTTGTACTTGCTAAGAGTACCAACCGTCAGTTCATTTATTTTTGGAAACTTGTTGAAAAGCCTCTTATCAGTATTCGCTTTTTTGCGTAAAAATAGAGGATTACTGCACATTGTGTATGGGTGTCATTGCGCACTATTAAAAGATTGCGGGTGTAGCTCAATGGTAGAGCCACAGCCTTCCAAGCTGAAGACGAGGGTTCGATTCCCTTCACCCGCTCTTACCATAGCAATGTGATTTGATCTAAAACGGATCAAAGGCGCCGAGGCGGTTCGTGCTGCTGTAGCTCAGTGGTAGAGCACTTCCTTGGTAAGGAAGAGGTCACGGGTTCAAGTCCCGTCAGCAGCTCTTTAGTTAGTTGTGTGGTTAAACACACTGCGAACAAAAACAGACGTTAATAAGTCTGAATGGAAATCGAATGATGGCCTGAACAGGGTTTTGAATTTGGTGGAAGTGCAGTCTTACAAAGATATTTAATCCCGTCGGTAACGACACAATTTCATTTTCAGAAGATAGGTAAAGGAAATGGCCAAGGAGACTTTCGAACGTACAAAACCCCACGTCAACGTGGGAACGATCGGCCACATTGACCATGGTAAAACAACCACCACTGGTGCGATTCTTGCAGTGCAGGCTGCTAAGGGTCTGGCTGAATTCAAGGAATACTCCGAGATTGCAAAAGGTGGTACAGTTCGTGACGAAACTAAGACTGTTACCATTGCTGTAGCTCACGTTGAGTATGAAAGTGAAACTCGTCACTACGCACACATTGACTGTCCTGGACACGCTGACTTCATTAAAAATATGATCACCGGTGCTGCTCAGATGGATGGTGCGATTTTGGTGGTTTCAGCGGCTGACGGCCCAATGCCGCAGACGAAAGAGCACGTTTTGCTTGCTAAGCAGGTGGACGTACCAGCAATCGTTGTATTTCTCAATAAATGTGACCTCGTCGATGACGAAGAACTACTGGAATTGGTGGAAATCGAAGTTCGTGAACTTCTCAGCAAGTATGACTTTGATGGTGACAACGCAGTGATCATTCAGGGTTCTGCATTGCCTGCTTACCAAAATCCTGCTGATCCTGATGCCTCTGCTTGCATCAGTGCATTGGTTGATGCGATTGACGCCAACGTACCGGAACCGGATCGTGATGAAGACAAGCCATTCCTGATGGCGATCGAAGACGTCTTCTCGATCGAAGGTCGTGGTACTGTAGCGACAGGTCGTATCGAACGCGGTGTTATTAATGTTGGTGACGACGTTGAAATCATCGGACTTAAAGACACGCACACCACGACTTGTACTGGTGTGGAAATGTTCCGCAAGCTCCTCGATAAGGGTATGGCTGGCGACAACGTTGGGTGTCTGCTGCGTGGTGTAAAGCGTGAAGAAATCGAACGTGGTCAGGTACTGGCTGCTCCTGGTAGCATCAATCCTCACTTTAAATTTGAAGGTGAAGTTTACTGCCTGAGTAAAGAGGAAGGTGGACGTCACACTCCATTCTTCAGCGGTTACCGTCCTCAGTTTTTCTTCCGTACTACTGACGTAACAGGGACTGCAAACCTGCAGGGCGCTGAAATGTGCATGCCTGGTGACAACGTAAAGATGGAAGTTGAGCTACACAAGCCGATCGCGATGGATGAAGGTGTTCGCTTCGCTATTCGTGAAGGTGGCCGAACTGTAGGTTCCGGCGTAGTAACAAAGATTGTCGAGTAAGTCTCGGCAATCTTAAAACAGGGGTGTAGCTCAATTGGCAGAGCACTGGTTTCCAAAACCAGCGGTTGCGGGTTCAAGTCCCTCCGCCCCTGCCATACAATCCTTGATTCGAGCAGCAGGAAATCCCCTGCTTCCCGGGTCGGGGAATTTACAATTTGAAAATGCAACACTGATTTACTCATCGTACGAGATGGATCTGTTACACGTACGAGAGTTTTCGCCGCAAGGCGGACAGTTTAATCACGTCGCTGGATGTTGATTCTGTGATTATGCTGAAAAGGAGTCAGAGTTTCGGGAAACCGAAACATTAACATCTGATTTCGATTGGCCTGATGGACTCGGACCTGAGCAGCGGCAGCGGGAAACTGCCGATCGTTCAACTGAATTCTATTGCTTCTGAGGCTGAGTAGTCGGTTAGTAACCCGGACCTTTCGGGGTCTGGATATTAATTGGATGACGACGACGTAATGTCCAAAAAATCAAACTCGCAGTCTGGTTCCAAAACAGAACCAACTGTCAACGTAAAACTGATTGGCACCATGCTAAGTGGTACTCGGCACCGACCTACAATGGGATTGGTGACGCGACGCTCAACCATGTTGACGTTGATTATTGTGTTTGGATTGGGGATATGGTCACTCAACATTTGGGCCGCTAGTAATACACCGAGCAAATGGCTTCGTGAAAACGCAAATAATATTTGCGCGGTCCTGCTTGTGGCTTCTATCTGGTTTAGCTACCGCATTGTGCACTGGTTTAAATTCGCCGAGTTTTTAATTGCCGTGCAAAATGAAATGACCAAGGTTTCCTGGCCGAAACGCCCGGAACTTCTTCGCAGTTCATTCGTTGTCATCTTAACGATGTTTTTATTTACAGCAGCTTTATTCGGGTACGACCTGATCTGGCAATTACTGCTAAAAGCGATCGGGATCAGCGCTTAACCGCGTCTCCGTTGTGCTAGCCGGCACAACGGTAACGATCTGTAAGTATTCCTCTCATGAAGTCCATCATCACGATCGGTTTTTACGAGGCTTGCCAATAAAGCTGTATCCTGGCAACTACGTCAGGGGTATTGTGTTCGGAGTTTTTACCGTGAACGAATTTCAAGACGAATCCAACGAGTCGAATGAATCGTTAGAACCGCAGGCTGATACAGCCCCGGCTGATGATACCACTTCCCAAGATTCCGCTCCTGAAGAAGTAGGGAACGATGATGTTGTTGAGTCAGCCGCCGAAGCGTCTGCTCAAACAGATGCTCCGGAAGAAAGTCCCGCAGAAGCACCAGAGGCTGCGGAAGAATCCGCCGAGCACTCAGCTGAAGAAGAGGCTCCAACCGAGGAGGTTCCGGCTGAGGAAGCTGAGCAGCAGCCAGAGGCTGTGGAAGATTCTGCTACGCAAGAGGAAGAAGTCGAGTCGGAAGCTGCTGCTGAAGCAGAGACAGAAGAGGCTGACGAGGACGTACCTGAAGAAGAAATAGCTGAAGAATCAGCGGATGCAGAGCCGGAAGCCAATGAAGAGTCTGAGGAA
>DEAW01000139.1:4114-6707 GCA_002348315.1 Planctomycetaceae bacterium UBA2972
GGAAGAAGAAACAGTAGAAGAAGTTGAGCCAGAAGCTGAAGCGTCTGCCGATGAACCGGAGGACGACGAGGATGCTCCTTTCGACCCCAACAACATTCCCAAGAAATACGATAGTCAAACATTTGAGTGGTACATCCTGAAGGTTCAGGTAAACCGCGAAACTTCCATTCGTGATGGGTTATTACGACGCATCAAGATGGAAGGGCTTGAAGAATACTTTGAGGACGTCATTGTTCCGACCGAAGACATTGTCGAGTTCACTCGCAGTGGTAAACGAAAGGTTGTAAAGCGAAAGCTTTACCCCGGCTACATTATGGTCAACATGATGTTGCAGGATGACTCCTGGTTCCTCGTTCGTGAAACTCCCGGAATCGGGGACTTCACAGGAACATTCGGCAAGCCAACTCCGATGCCGGCAGATGAAGTGGAACGCATTCTGACAGTAGCTCAGCCTGAAGAAGACGCGGAAGGTGATGAGCCGCAACTTAAGACAGCGATTCCGTTTAAGCCTGGTGATCGGGTCCGTGTGAAAGATGGAAACTTCCAGAACTTCGAAGGGGAAGTCGATGGTATTGACGAAGCTAATGGCCGAGTTACTCTAATCATCAACATCTTTGGTCGAAGTACACCGGTTGAACTTGAACACTGGCAGATTGAAGAAATTTAATTTTTGAAGACAAACCTGAGTCGGTAAGCAGGAGTGATTATTGATCGACCTGTCACAGGCTCTGGCATTTAGACAACCAATCACAACCGTGATTATTAATGGTGACTTGAAATGGCAAAAGAAGTAGTAGGAGAAACGAAGTTCCAGGTTCCCGGAGGTCAGGCAACACCTGCACCTCCTGTAGGTACAGCACTCGGTAAATTCGGAGTGAATCTCGGAGATTTCGTAACTCAATTTAACGACCGTACGCGTGAACTCAATGGAACTCCTGTTCCTGTAATCGTCACAGTCTACAGTGACCGCAGCTTTGACTTTATTGTCAAAAGCCCTCCAGCAGCTTCGCTGTTGAAAGACGCTGCCGGCATTGCAAAAGGCTCAGGCGAACCCCATGTAACCAAGGTTGGAACGGTAACCATCGATCAGATTGATGAAATCATCAAAGTGAAAATGGCCGACCTGAATGCACGTGATACGGAACATGCTCGCAATATCATCAAAGGTACTGCCCGCAGCATGGGAATCACTGTAGAAGAATAACCTCACACAAAAACCACTAATTCATATTGGTAATTAAACAGATGGCTAAGAAATCAAAACGATATCTGGCGCAACTTGAGAAAGCTGAATCAGCCGGCGCAGTCAACGTTTCCGACGCAGTCGGCCTGTTGAAATCATTTGGTGACACCAAGTTTGACCAGACGGTTGAAATCCACATGCATCTGGGTGTCGATCCCAAGCAGGCGGATCAGATCATCCGTGGATCACTCGCTTTGACGCACGGAATCGGTCGCGAATTAAAGATTGTTGTCTTTGCAAAAGGTGACAATGCGACTGCCGCGGAAGCTGCCGGAGCAGACGAAGTGGGCGCTGAAGAGTTGGCGAAAAAAATCAATGATGGCTGGACAGACTTTGACGTCTGTATTGCTACACCCGACATGATGGGCCTGGTTGGACCACTCGGTAAGGTACTTGGCCCGCGTGGTCTGATGCCCTCGCCTCGAGCTGGTACGGTCACACCGGATGTCGCTCGGGTTGTTGGCGAATACAAAGCCGGAAAGATTGAATTCCGCAACGACGGCGGTGGCAATGTTCACGCTGTCGTTGGCCGACTAAGCTTCGAAGCCAATCAGCTCGAAGAGAACATTAACGAATTCATAAACCACATCGATTCACTCAAGCCGGCAACGATCAAAGGAACGTATGTAAAGCATATTTCCGTATGTGCCACGATGAGTCCCGGAATTGAAATCGCACTCTAAGACAAAAGGTTGAAAACCAGTTTAGGTCATACATTCTGAAAGGTTCAGAAAACGGCTATTAACTGACATTCATTTATAAGTACGAAACAATGAGTAAATTCGTCAAAAACCTGATCGTCGATCAGATCAAAAAGGAACTCGCAGAAGTTGAAGACTGCGTGTTAGTCAACGTCATCGGTTTGGATGCCGGAGAGTCTGGTCAGTTACGCGATCGTTTGCATGAAAAGAATATTAATATTCGAGTTGTCAAAAAGAGCATGGCAATCCGAGCCACAGAAGGTACGAGCCTGGCACCGGCATTTGACGGTGTTGGCGGTAGTGTTGCCGTCTGTTGGGGTGGTGAAGACTTTGTCTCGATGGTCAAAGAACTTGTTGACATCGACAAAGATGAAGACAACTTTGAAGCCTTTGCCACCTGTGGCGGAGTGCTTGATGGGGAAGCTTTAACGCCGGCTGCTGTAGCTGAAATCAGCAAGTGGCCAACTCGCGAAGAAGTACTCTCCACTCTGGTTGGCCAATTGCTTGGTCCTGGAGCCACACTGGCCGCTCAACTTGGAGGCCCCGGAGGCACACTGGCTGGTCAAATCAGCGAAATCGATGGAGCCGGAAGTGGCTCTGACGAAGCTGAGCAGGCAGAGGCTCCCGCAGAAGAAACTGCAGACGCTCC
>DEAW01000139.1:7033-12879 GCA_002348315.1 Planctomycetaceae bacterium UBA2972
GCTCCAGCAGATGAAGCGGCAGAAGCAGAGGCAGACGCCGAAGCAACTGCGGAAGATGCTTCCAGCGATGAATCGGAGGAGGCGGAAGAATCATCCGACGCTGATGCCGACGCTGGAGAAGAAGAGTAAAACCAATTTCTGTTCCCGCCGTTGGGAGCACGAAAGTTTTTAATACATTATTTTTTGTTTTTGCAGTCGGAAAATGCCCAGTAGGTTCAGCTCCGTAGGGTTTCCGAATTGCCCAGATAAAGTGAGAAAGGCTTAATCTGAAAATGTCTGACGAAGCAGCAACAGTAGAAGTATCTGCCGAAATCAAAGGCTTAGGCGATCAGCTTGTAGAATTAACTCTCAAGCAAGCCAAGGAACTCAGTGACTACCTCAAAGACGAGCACGGTATTGAAGCCGCTGCTGGTGGTGGTGCAGTTGTCGTAGCAGCTGGCGGTGGCGCCGGTGGTGACGGTGGTGCAGCCGAAGAGAAAACTGAATTCAATGTTGTTCTAACCGGATTTGGCGACAAGAAACTCAACGTCGTGAAAGAAGTTAAGAACATCACTGGCCAAAGCCTGATGGATGCTAAGAAGCTAGTTGAAGGTGTACCTGCTACTATTAAAGAAGGTGCCCCTAAAGACGAAGCCGATGCAATCAAGGAAAAACTCGAAGCTGCCGGAGGTACTGTCGAACTTCAATAGTTCGCAGTGCGACCGAAGCGGTGGGATTGAGCAGCTGAAATGCTCGGCCCGGAATCCGGTAGCCTTGTAGGTAACATTACCAGGCGAGACTGCTGGAATTCTGTAAAGAGTCCTTCATGAGATGCTTGATCCTCTCTGGTTTTTTCCGGTTTGTCAAAGCGTGCGCAGTCTACTGCGCTCAGCTTAGCATTCGGATTCCAGTAAAAACGGTGGATATTCATTCCGCATTGTCGTTACACTAAAGCGTTGATTCGAAAACGTCTGAAGTGCCCGATGCGGGGCGTCCTGATTGGATTCAGGCGTCGAGAATTTCCGGAACTAGTTCATTGGCAGCCCGAGTCAGGGTTTCCAGCCCCGGTTACAGTGTATCAACCGGGATTGTGAAAGGTGGTCGTTTGACGCAGGTTAGTATCGCCAGAAGTTTTTTCAAAAAATTCTTCGACGAATACAAAACCCTAAGAATCGCTGCGCAGGGTGTACGCGCTGTCGGCGACAACCGTCATTTTCTTCGACTTTTTTCTCGCAATCCCGCCCGAGCACTCGCCGCTAGTACCGTCAACCATGGAATCCTTCCAAGCCAGCCAACCTTCCGAAGTTTCAAGCCTCTGCCAAACAGCAGTCAGGCAAACGTACGATCGAGAAGTAATCCTAAAGCATGTCGCTACCGACTTTCGGGAGCCACATGCTTTTGTTTTTGGATGTCATCAATTCTCAGCGATTTTATTGGAAACTTCCCCCAACTGACACAGATACTTACGTTATTTACCAACCCCATTAACGACGTGAAACCGTAGGTGCATCTTCTCGGAAGATGACAATTTACAACGGAGCAACAACATGCCAATTAAAGCACAACGTCGCCTCGAACCCACGAATATCCATCGCTTTGGCCGTGGATATGATGCTCATCCTATTCCGGATCTGACCGCAATTCAGACTGCCAGCTATGAAGCTTTCCAGCAGTCCAGCGTGGATCCACAAAAGCGAAAAGAGCAGGGTCTCGAAGGAGTTCTCAAGGAAATCTTCCCTGTAGAAAGCTACGACAAACAGCTCACTCTGGACTACCTGGATTACGATCTGGGTAAACCGCGATATACCCCGGAAGAATGCCGACAGTTACGACTGACTTACGGCCGGCCACTCAAAGTGCGATTGCGACTTAACAAAGAGGAGCCCATCGAGGAAGAAGTTTATCTCGGTGATCTGCCGGTCATGATGGGTGGTGGTGAATTTATCATCAACGGTGCCGAACGTGTGGTTGTAAGCCAGCTTCACCGTTCACCAGGCGTTGACTTCGTCATGGAAGCGGATACAACAACCGATCGTAAACTGGCAAGTTGCCGGGTGATTCCCGAGCGAGGGAGTTGGATTGAAGTCAATGTGACGAAAAAAGATCTGCTCAGTATTCGCATCGACCAAAGCGGGAAGTTCTCGGCCATGACGCTGTTGCGGGCCATGGGGCCTGAGTACAGTTCGGACGCGGATATCCTACGGACGTTCCATGACACGTCAGAAGAGACCGTTAAGGATGGACGTAGTGTCAGTAAAATCGAAGGCAAAATAGCCGTCGATGATATTGTCTACCCCGGTGGTAGTGAACGTGCTGGTGAAATCATTCTCGAAGCCGGTCAAAAGATTACGCTCAATGCTGCGGAATTGATTTGTACTTCCGGTATCGACAGCATCGAAGTCATGGAAGCCACCAAGAGCAACCTGATTTTCAACTCGCTGGGGGATGACACCACCAGCAGTCATGAAGAAGCATTGCTGCGAATCTACCAGCGTCTGCGTCCCGGGAATCCTCCTCAACTGGAAAAAGCGCGTACGCTGTTCCAGGAAAAGTTCTTTGATTCCAATCGCTATCGTCTGGGACGAGTCGGCCGTTTCCGCATCAACCGCAAGTTTGGTTTAGCGGTACCTGAAACGGAAATGACTCTGCGTCCGGAAGACCTGATTGCTTCGATCGAATATCTGATCGGTCTGACGGTTCAGCAGGAAGGTATCCATGTCGACGACATTGACAACCTGGGAAATCGCCGCTTGCGTACCATCGATGAACTCGCTTCGGATGAACTTCGAAAAGGCTTCCTCAAACTCCGACGAACCGTGCAGGAACGTATGAGTTTGAAAGACCAGGAGGACATGACTCCTCGCAGTCTGATTAACCCAAAGAGTATTTCAGCGGCGATCGAATACTTCTTCGGTCGCGGTGAATTGTCTCAGGTCGTAGACCAGACGAATCCGCTGAGTCAATTGACGCATGAACGTCGTCTTTCTGCTTTAGGCCCCGGTGGTTTGAATCGTAAACGTGCCGGATTTGAAGTGCGTGACGTTCACATTTCGCACTATGGTCGAATCTGTCCGATTGAAACACCTGAAGGTACCAACATCGGATTGATCTCGAGTTTGGCGATTTATGCCAGCGTCGATGATTATGGATTCCTTGTCACTCCGTACCGAAAAGTTTCGGGAGGTCGCGTCACCGACGAAATCTGTACTCTGCGAGCTGACGAAGAAGCAAATTCTTTCGTGGCTCCGGCTGATATCGCGGTCGAAGGCAACAAGATTGTTGGCGGTCCGAACCTGATTGCCCGTATTCGTGGTGACTTCCGAATCGTAAATCCGGAAGACATTCAATACATGGATATCGCTCCATGTCAGATGGTCGGAGTCTCGGCGAACCTGATTCCATTCCTCGAACACGACGATGCCAATCGCGCCTTAATGGGCTCGAACATGCAGCGTCAGGCGGTACCTTTGCTCGAAGCAGAACCACCGATCGTGGGAACAGGAATGGAACGTCACATTGCTCAGAACTCGAGCATGGTGGTACGGGCCCAGGTTTCCGGCAAGATTAATCAGGTGGATGCAACACAAATCACCGTTGGCAATACCGTTCATAAGCTGAAGAAGTATGTCGGCCTGAACGAGCGAACTTGTAACAACCAAAAGCCGATTGTGGCTTTAGGTGATAAAGTCGAAGCCGGTCAGGTGATCGCTGACGGAGCAGCCACTCGCAAGGGTGAACTGGCACTCGGTCGAAACGTTCTGGTGGGCTTCATGTCTTACGAAGGTTACAACTTTGAAGACGCGATCATCATCAGCGAAGAGTTGGTGGTGAATGATGTTTATACATCTATCCATATTGAAGAATACGATGTGGAAATTCGTGAAACGAAGCTTGGACGTGAAGAATTTACTCGAGACATCCCGAATGTCAGTGAAAAAATGCTTCGCAACCTGGATGACAACGGCATCGTACAGGTCGGGACGTATGTCAAGCCTGGCGACGTGCTTGTGGGTAAGGTCTCTCCTAAATCCAAAACCGAGCTGACTCCGGAAGAAAAACTTCTGCACGCGATCTTTGGACGTGCCGGTGAAGACGTGAAGAACGATTCACTGGAAGTTCCATCCGGCGTGGAAGGGATTGTAATCGACACCGAGAAATTCTCACGACGCATGAGTCTGTCAGATTCCGAACGTAAGATCTTTGAAAAGGATCTGAAAGAGGCGGAGACTGCCGGGAATGCCAAAGTCGTGGACTGCTTCCTCGAAATGATTACTGAAATGGAAGGTGTTCTCGGTCGCAAACTCAGCGACGAAGATGGTACGCCTTACCGCACAAATGATGACATCAAATACCTGGCTGAAGTGGCAGAGCAATTCCGCCTCGACAGTGTAACCGCTTCCATGCGAAGCGAGGACGCTGTGGCCAAGGTATCGAAAATCTATAAGGCACATTTGGGAGGCCTCGAGCAGGCACTTGATGTACGTGACCGTGAGCTCAACACCATGAAACGTGGTGATGAACTTCGCAGTGGCGTGTTGCAGATGGTGAAAGTCTATATTGCCACCAAGCGGACAATTTCCGTCGGTGACAAAATGGCGGGACGCCACGGTAACAAAGGGGTGATTGCGAAGATTCTTCCTGTGGAAGATATGCCGTTCCTGGAAGATGGGACTCCTATCCAAATCATGCTGAACCCACTTGGGGTTCCCAGCCGAATGAATGTGGGGCAGATTCTTGAAACCCACCTTGGTTGGGCCGGAGCTCGATTAGGTACTCAGTTCCAAACACCGGTTTTCGATGGTGCTAAAGAAGGCGAAATTAATGAATGGTTGGATAAGGCCGGCTTGCCGTCTCACGGGAAGGTGTCTTTATTCGACGGTCGCACAGGCGAATCGATGGAACAGGAAACCACGGTTGGCTACATCTACATGTTGAAACTTCACCATCTGGTGGATGATAAGGTTCATGCTCGCAGTACCGGACCTTATTCGCTGATTACTCAGCAACCACTCGGCGGTAAAGCTCGCTTCGGTGGACAGCGATTTGGAGAAATGGAAGTTTGGGCTCTGGAAGCTTATGGAGCTGCTTACATTCTGCAGGAACTGTTAACCGTTAAGAGTGACGATGTGGAAGGCCGTACTAAGATCTACGAATCGATGGTCAAAGGTGAGAACACACTGGAAGCAGGCACGCCCGCCAGCTTTGATGTGCTTACCAACGAGATTCGCGGTCTGGCTCTGAATATGCAACTCGAAAAACGACGCGTCTAAACAGAGTAATCCTTTTCTAACAAACACCCAACCCTGTTAACCATTGATCTGGTTAATGTGATCCCAAAAGGAGCACGATCAAATGACAGTTGGCGAAAATAATTACGACAGAATCAATGACTATGCGTCGGTGAAAATTTCATTGGCGCGACCGCACGACATCCGTAGCTGGTCATTTGGCGAAGTCAAAAAGCCTGAAACTATCAACTATCGAACTTATCGTCCGGAAAAAGATGGTCTGTTCTGCGAACGAATTTTTGGCCCTGAAAAGGACTGGGAATGTGCCTGCGGTAAATACCGTGGAATGAAGTACAAAGGAATGATCTGTGATCGCTGTGGCGTGAAAGTGACTCATTCCCGCGTACGTCGAAAGCGTATGGGCCATATCGAATTGGCTGCACCGGTTGTCCATATCTGGTTCTTCAAAGCGATGCCGAGTCGCCTTGGAAACCTGCTGGCCATGAAAACCACCAGCCTGGAAAAAGTGATCTACTTCCAGGACTATGTCGTGGTCGATCCCGGTGAAACCGATCTCGAATTCAAGCAATTGCTGACCGAGGAAGAGTATCGAGCAGCCCGGGAACAATACGGCCCGAC
>DEAW01000119.1:0-3988 GCA_002348315.1 Planctomycetaceae bacterium UBA2972
TTGAGAGAGCATCTCCAGGATTGGAGTATGAAGCAGGGGCTAGTGGAGATGGACCTGCGGCAGTAAGTAATGTAATGGATTGCGACGGTTTTCTCCCTATCGATAATCAGAGATACTTAAGAGTCATTGAATTTGTATCAAGACGTAAAGCAAATGGTAAAACCTGTGAGATGCTTCACTCGGTACCAGATCTGTTAACGCGATTGGGAGTTAGGCCTGAAAACTGGCGGCAAACAGCAACTACTTTTGAAAAGGCCTATCGGCAATTTGCAGGAAGCCCAGCATTGTTGTCAGAAGTAGCTGACAATCTTGAGCAACGATGTATTCACGGTATATCCACTGCCCAACGTGTCTATCTATCAAACTGAGTTGACGTCAGTTGGGTGGAACTTCATCCGCCATTCCAACCATGGATTAATAGCGGAATGTGACTCCCATATTTAGAGATTGAGCCCAATAGTGGTCAACTTCGAAGGGCATCGTTGGTTGAGAAGTCGCGTTCGTCATATCAACATTAGAGTCGATCTGATTACCAGGCTGGACGGCATGTCCCCAGTAGATTATCGAGTAGCCAAGTGAGAAGTCTAAGGAGTCATTCAGATGTTTGGTATATCTGACGCTAAACTCGGGTACGGCAGTAAATCTACTTCGTTTGAATTCACCTCGGTTACTCTGTCGTACAAAGAGGCCATCGAGAGTATTACTTCCGCCTCCTGGATCAGTGATGATAGTTTGCCCACTCGTGATAATCGTATGATCAACACCCCCGATGCCAACTTTGGCAAGAAAGGAAACAGTATAATCTCCACCATCAATATCAGAGGATAATCCTAGCAAACCTCCGTGGAAAACGTTCTTGGTTCTAAACGAATCAGTCACTTCAAGTTGAGTGCCAATTGGGATAGAGTTTCGGCCATCAAGGTTTGTTGAATTATTTGAGATCTGAACAGATTCATCAAATCGACTGAATTGATATCCTGCAATGAAGTTTAATCTGGCGATACCACTTGAACGCCACGGTCGCATTACATAGACATCTGTTCCGATCATTTTTGCTGTTGAGTCTATGGTCAGCGATCCAGCTTCGCTTCCGGGAAAGTTTACCGGTAAGGACTGTGCTTCATTGGCATCAACATTGAAGAATGGGCGAGTAACGATTCCATCATCGAATGTATGTGATGAACCAGCATCGAACATTGAATAGAATCTTGCTCCAATTGCTGCATCACTCCCGGGGATCCAGCGACCAAAGTCGATGCGGATACCTGGAGTAGAATCGTCATTTAGCGTATTACTACCCATCAAGCTAGATGTTGATGACAAGCCGAGGACTCCGGCATCTTCAATCGGAGTGCCAGGTGTGCTTGTTGTGGCCAATACAGGCGTTCTAGTTCCACGTCTCCACGAAATCAAGTAGTCGACGCGAGCCCAACGCCCGATCTGATCATTATCCCAATCATCGTAACCTCTAAATAGCTTCAAGCGGTTCTCAAATAGATTCAAATCAATATCACGTATTCGACGTGGCTCTAGATGGTCTTCAGCCAAAGCATTCGTATCAATAGTCTCGCTGCCCCTTTCCAGTTCTTCGCCACCTTTGGGGGCTTCTTCAACTGCAGTTGTTTCGCCATCTTGAGCGACAATGGACTGCGTTGAATTTGTTTCGTTCTCACTTAAATCCACGGTTTGAGGGGCAGCCTCTTGAATAGTTAATTCAGGTAACCCGGCATCTTGCCCGGATACCGACAGATCAAATAAGCCAAGCAACAAGACGAAAGTCGAAAGGAATTGTCTATAATACAAGGTAATTACCCATTAAATATTCCAAGTGGCTACGTATCAAAATAGGTCGGAATAGTAACGATTTTGAGGGTCCTAGGGAATACTAATTAGTTAGCAACCTATGGATGTTACTCAAAATCAAATTACAATTGCCAAAATCAATAGCCACAGGTTAAAATAGATAAAATGAGATATTTACCACTGAATTGGGAATATTTTACGGTTAACTACGATAGGTTATGCCGATCCCTAAGAAGAGGAAATATGCAGGAGGTAGGTAAGATGATTAATTCACGTTTTGTACTTGCGGTATTTTGTGCCCTTTCAGTTTTAACAGTAGATTTTGCAGTCGCACAATCGAACTCTAAGAAAGAGCCCATTTTCAAAAAGCCACTATTGTTCCGCCGTGCGAAAGAGTACCAACGAGAACAGTTGAAGAAAGAGCTCAAGGGAGAATTGTACGCTGAATTGTCTGATAAATTAGACGAGGACGTTGCAGTCGCTACAGAAACTCTGCGTAAAGCGACTGAGGCAAAAGTCGCTGCAGAATCTAAGAAGCTTCAAAATCAGGCGCAGACGCACAGTCAGACTCTTACAGCAGAGGCCAAAAAACACGCCGGCCAATTGTCAAAACAGTACGCTGCCGCGATGCAAGCCTTAAATGAGCAAGGTAAAGCAATGGTATCTGCTAACGAGAAATTTCGAGATGAACTAACGGTTGCTTACAAAGAGGCATCAACCAAGATCGCTCAAGCTAACAAACGGGCGCGTAATCGTCTCAACATGATGTTTAAAAACCTAAGTCAGGATTTTCAAACAGCCACACAGGAACAGGCTAAAGCGAATCAGCAGTTGATCACTGAGCTAGCAAAGGCAAGTGAATTGGAATTGATAACAATGACCGACAAACTCGCGAAAGACCTGAAATCTCAGAATGATACTTTTGCAAGCCAATTGGCAAAGAAACTGGCTGCTGAGAATCAGACTGCATTAGCATCAACGAAGGCTGGTCTTGAAGAAGCCATGGATGAGCTTTCAACTGAATTAAAGAGTCAGGTTGATGAAGCGGCCGCGCAACTCGCAGCACGACAAACTGAACCCAAACCAACTCCGGAGCCAACACCAGTTCCTGAAGAACAAGAAGCTGTTCCATCAACACCTGTGACTCCACAAGAGGAAAGCAGCGACGAAGAGTAGACTGCTTCTTTCGATCAAAGAAAATAATTAAGGGGTGGTCAGAATGATTCACCCCTTATTTATTTACAGGTCGGGTTGCTCCAGGCCAGATCCGAGTATCAGCAGACCCAGCGACGATAACACCTTTGAGATTCCAATCCATATAGGCATGAACGTCCGCCGAACAGTACCGGAGCGTTAGACCACAACGGCGTCTGTCGGAGTTGTTGGCATGACTACCATGTAATAGTAAATCGCTATGTATGGACATCTGTCCCGCTCGTAATTCGTTATTAATCGGAGTCTCGCCATATTCTTGAGCGTTTGTAACCGTCTGATTCAAGACGTTGTTCTCAGTCGAATCGCTCTCTTGCCAGTCTAGGTGGCCGTGGAGATGAGACCTCGGAATAAAACGCATGGCAGCATTACCTTCATCGGCGTCGTCGATCGCTAACCAAACAGTAGTCGTTCTTGATGGAGTCAAAGGCCAGTAACTTGCGTCCTGATGCCAGGAAACAGCTTTCCCGTCATGTGGCATTTTGCAAAAGAAATGACTTCCCCAACCAATAATGTCATTGCCCAGGATGTCCTTTACGTATCCCACAATAGTTGGATGCTTCAATAGATCGTAAACTCGCGCATGTTTAAAATGTGCCGTACTAATAGAGTAGCTATCACCACCGGATGCTATGACCTCGCTTAGGAGTTTATCAAAATATGATCGCAAGTCAGCCGCTTCCCCTTCCGTAAACACGTCTAGGCCTGAAATATATCCTTCTTCATTATAATGCTGAACCTGATCCATACTGAGCGTTTTAGCCTGCTCAACGTTTGCCGGAAAAAACCTCAACTCCCGATCAATTTCCTCGATCGAGTCATATTTGGGGATAATGTCGAAATCTGGGTTTGAGCTGTCCATCTGTATATTCCAATATCTGTCTAAGAGGCTAGCACATTATAGCTAAATCCAACATTGCCAATACCCAATAACAAATATCTTGAATTTCTATAGCATTTAATCTAGTGGGTG
>DEAW01000119.1:4351-5739 GCA_002348315.1 Planctomycetaceae bacterium UBA2972
TTAAAAGAGTAGATTCCAATGGTGGGTGGCACTGATTCAGAGTGGGTGGCACGGATTCTGAAGACTGATTTTGAGTGGGTGGCACGGATTCTGGTAGAATAGAGAATAGAATTGATGCATACATGTGGAGTTAATCTATTGTTTTCCAAACAAAAAGTACTTTTGGTCCTCCTAATAGTGGGTGGCACTGATTTTGGGATGGCGGCGGAGCTAAATGTTTTTCCTACAGAAATTAATCTGCGCTATAGTACCGATTTACAACGGATCGTGGCGGTAAGTCACGGCCAGGATGGTAGTCGTGAAGTTACGGAAGATGTCACTTTTGTCATCGAAGATCCAAGCGTCGTCGAAATTAACTCTGCAGGGATCGCTCGACCTAAATCAAACGGAACTACCTCCGTTACAGTGAAATTAGGCGACACCCAAACACAACTTCGAGTGGGTGTCACTGATTATGAGTTGGAAGGGCCGGTTAGTTTTGAGTTGCATATTCAGCCGATCCTGGCCGCTCGAGGATGTAGCACGGGGCCATGTCACGGAAAAGCCAGAGGGCAAAATGGCTTTCAGCTCTCATTACTCGGATTCGACTCGGAATTCGACTTTAACGCACTCACTCGAGAAGCACGTGGACGGCGTATCTTTCCAGCCTCTCCCAAAGAAAGCCTCCTACTTAAAAAAGGAGCAGGGCATGTTCCCCATGGCGGAGGGATTCGTCTCCCCGATGACAGCCACGATTATCAAACCATTCGCCGCTGGATCGATCTGGGCGCTCCGCGAAGCATCCCCGACGAACCAACTCTGGAAAGCGTTGAGATCTTCCCTACAGACCGAGTCATGGTACCTAAAGAGACTCAGCAATTGGTGGTTGTCGCTACTTACTCGGATGGAACTCGTCGCGATGTAACCGGACAGAGTGCTTTCCAGTCAAATGAGAGCGTCGTTGTGGGTGTCACTAATGAGGGAGTGATTAAGTCGGGGCCGATTCCCGGGGAAGCCACAATCATGGCGCGGTTTATGGGTGCGATCGCAACGTGTCGCGTTCTCATACCACTCGCAGGAGACGTACCGGACGAATACTATGCCAAACTCCCACGCAAGAATTTCATTGATGACAAAGTCTGGGATAAACTTCAACTGTTAGGAATCACAGCTTCGGAACCGGCGTCTGACTCCAAAATCGTCAGACGACTATATATCGACATCATTGGACGTTTACCTTCGCCCGAAGAATCCCAAAACTACCTCAATGACAGCGACCCGGCAAAGCTGGAAAAGCTAGTTGATTGGCTCCTTGATCAACCCGAATATGCCGACCACTGGGCCAATAAATGGACAGACCTGCTGCGACCAAACCCTTACCGCGTCGGGATCAAAGCCGTCTTAAACTA
>DEAW01000119.1:6117-62210 GCA_002348315.1 Planctomycetaceae bacterium UBA2972
CGCGGCCTTGTCACTGCAGAAGGCTCCACTTTCCGAAACGGGGCGGCCACATTATTTCGAGATCGCCGTTCGCCAGACGAAGTGACGACTCTGGTCAGCCAGCTGTTCTTAGGCATCCGTTTGGATTGTGCAAAATGTCACCACCACCCATTCGAACGCTGGAGTCAAGAAGACTTCTACTCGTTCGCAGCTTTCTTCGCTCGAGTCGGTAGGAAAGGCACAGGGTTGTCCCCTCCTATCTCCGGAAGTGAAGAGGTCATTATGGAAGCAAGTAGTGGCAGTGTTTCACACCCACTGACCGGCGCTGTCCTGGCTCCCCGTCCACTCTACGGTGACATCGCTTTTAGCGAAGACGAATTGCAAAGTGATTACTCCATGCGTGGAAAACTAGCCGACTGGATGGTGGCTCCGGAAAACGACTACTTTGGTAAAGTGATGGCCAATCGAGTGTGGGCAGACATGATGGGCCGTGGACTTGTCGAACCCGTAGACGACTTGCGAGCAACAAATCCCGCGACTAATGAACCACTGCTTGCAGCTCTTGGACAATACTTTGCAGATAACAAATACGATATTAAAAAGCTGATCGGAGTCATCGCCAAGTCGCACGTCTATGGCCTCAGCTCCGAACCAACAGAACGCAACGTAGCTGACACACGGAACTATTCACGTCACTACCGAGTCAGACTTCGCGCTGAAGTTCTACTCGATGCCATATCGGATATCACGGCCATGCCAAATAATTTTGCAGCGATGCCGTATGGTGCTCGGTCCAATCAAATCTGGACGCACCGTGTAACCAGTCTGTTCCTGGACACCTTCGGGAGGCCTGATCCTAACCAGGATCCTCCCTGTGAGCGAACCCCCGACTCCACCGTGACTCAGATTCTGCATCTGATGAATTCTCCGGAACTTCATGCCAAAGTGACCAATGGTAACAATGCGATTGGCAAGATGATCGACGAGCAAAAGGCGGAGCCGGCAGAGGTTATCAAACAGTTGTATTTACTATGTTACAGTCGTGAACCAGATGGTGAGGAATTGGAAATCTGTAAAGAGATCTTTGAAAACAACAAAGAGAAACCCAAAGATGCCGCCTCGTATATTCTCTGGGCATTGATGAACACTCCCGAATTCACATTGAAAGACTAACTGAGACGCACGGATGACTCGAAACTGTTTAACTCTCATCATTGCCTCATTGTTTGTTGGTAGTCAGCTCTCAGCTGCTGCTCCAACACTCACATCGGTATACCCCCCCGGAATTCAACAAGGTACCACCTCGACAGTCAAGATGTCCGGTTCGTGGACCTCCTGGCCCGTTAAGATTGACGGTGAATTCCCTGAAGGGCTGACAGTGAAAACGCACGAAGATGCGGGCGTGCTGGAAGTTACCGTTGCGGTGAACTTACCCTCGGGTCCGTATTATTTTCGAATTTATGACGCGGAAGGCGCAAGCCCATTAATTCCGATCATCGTCGGAGCGGTTAATGAAATTCAGGAAGAAGAGCCGAATGCAAAACCTGGTGAGTGGAAAACGATCGAGTTGCCGACGGTCGTCAACGGACAACTTAAAGAGTCCGGTGATGTCGACATCTTTGGGCTGAATCTCAAAGCGGGAGAAAAAGTCACGCTGATGGTGACTGCCAATAATATACTTGGTTCGCCCATGGACGGTATCCTGCAGGTCGCTGATGAACGTGGTTTTGTTGTTGCTCAAAACGACGACGAACGAAACATAGATCCTCAATTGAGTTTTATTGCTGCGAAAGATGGAGTGTACCAAGTCAGGCTCTTTGCCTTCCCCACCACTCCTAACTCATCCATTGGATTCTCCGCGGCTGCAACTTATATCTACCGTATTACCGCATCCAAGGATAAATTCCTCGACTACTGTCTGCCGTTAGTAAAATCAGCAGAGATGACCACGGTGAAGCCGATGGGAATTGGTTTTAGTGATGAGCAGTTAGATGTGGGAGTCGCCCTCAATGGACACTTGTCGGTAATAGGCATTCCAGGCAGCGTCGCTATTAATGATTTCGACGGCGCTGTTGCCGTCTTGACGGCTAAGAACGCTGAAGCGGCGGTCACAGAAGTCTCCGTACCTGTTAGCTTGAGCGGTGTATTAAAGACAAAAGCTGAAGAGCATATGGTGCTTCTCAAAAATCAAACGAAAGATTCGAGCTTATCCATCAAAGCCTATGCCCGAACTATTGGATTCCCCACCGATCCGATCATTCAAATTAAAGATGCAGCAGGCGTTGTTCTTTTCACTCAGGATGATTTGAGCCGAACCGAGCGGGATCCCGAGTTTAGCTACAAAATACCTGCTGATGGTGATTATCAATTAACCATACGCGATTTGCATCGTCAGGGAGGGGAGCGATACGCCTATCGAGTCGATGTGCAACCTACCACGGCTGCCGTCAAAATGAGCGTTGATCGAGGTGAGCTGCTGAAGAAAAATGAGAATTTGCTAATTCCACTGACGGTCGAGCGAACGGGTGGGTTTAACAAAGAGATGTTAGTTGAAGTGAAAGGCCTTCCCGAAGGGATGACGGCCATTGCCGCCAAATCGGAAGCGAGTGGTGATTCTGCTAAGAAAGTACAGGTAGTATTGAAAGGGGAACCTCAGGAGTTTTCCGGGCCCGTCACGATCGTCGGTAGTTACGAAGGCGGTAGTATCGAAGCCCACTACCTTGTCAAAAACTCCGCGTTAACAAGAAATCGATTCTGGCTCACCGTGCTACCTGCCGCAGCGGAGTAAATCGCAATTTTTAGCTGTGCATAATGATGCCGCCGTCGACATTGACGGTTTGACCCGTCACATTGCCTGCCGCCTGGGAAGCCAGGAAGGTAGCCATGCGGCCAATATCTTCAGGCTTTTGCCAACGTCCCAAAGGACAGATACTGCTTATTTTTTCTCCGGCCCAATCTTCATAACTCCGTTTGTCGGTATCACTTTGGCGTTCATTCCAGGCAGCCCAGACGCTTTTGTTTAACGTGGTTTGGATCATCCCCGGGCTAATGGCATTGGCACGGACATTGTAGGGAGCGAAGTCTTTGGCAACGACCTGCATGAAGTTTACGATGGCTGCTTTGGCGGCACTGTATGGCGGGTCGGTTTGTGACCCCATCTGAGCAGCAATCGATGCGATAAAGAGAATGGAGCCTTGTCCACACTGCTGCATCTGAGAAGCAAAAGCGTGAGCGACATTCACGGCACCCATGAGATTCACTTCCAATACAAATGGCCAGTCAGATGGATCCATTTCCCAAAACGGAAATCCAAATTTATTGGAACCCACGCCAGCTGCATAGACGAGGTGATTCAGCTTCTCTGTGTAACTGTTGATATCTTCAGCTAGTGCCTGAACCGCATTATAATCTGTTGCGTCGAGGACCACTGAGGTGATCGTGCCATTGGCCGAGGCATTCATCAAAACAGCGGATTCTTGAACAGCGGGGTCAATGTCAGCCAGAACAACATCTGCACCTTCATTGGCAAACTCCTGAGCAATGGCATGGCCAATACCCTTGGCGCCGCCAACAATTAAAACGCCGTTGCCCGTTAATCCTAAATCCATGTTGTATTCTCAACTGCGTTGAATGGTTAATCTGTGGTCGGAGGCGGCACGCAAAGTTCAATGGTGTGTCCATCCGGATCGTGTAGAAAGAGTTGCTGAGCACCGTCTGGCCGTACTCGGCGAGGATAGTGTTCTACTCCCAAACTATCAAGGTGCTCTTCCCAGGCATCAATGTCATCAACCATTAAAGCAAAGTGATTTCCCCGAGGGTGCCCGTTAATTTCTTCGTCTCGATTGCCAATGATATGTAGTTCCTGAACTTCCCCCAGCAAATACCAGGCTCCAGGGAAATCAAAGGCAGGACGCGGCAACGACTGCAACTGCATGACATTGGAGTAGAATTCACAAGTACGTTCCACATCTTCCACATGAATGGCGACGTGATTCAATTCAAGAGTTCTCATATTTATCCTTTAATGTGTCGCTTCGATAAACGGCGAGGCCACAGTATTAACCGTACAGTTTCGTAGCTTCTGCCGCTCCAAGCTTTCGAGCACGAATGCGGCCATTGCTAAGTTGCTCACCGTTCGGGTCAACGTAGACTCGGCCACTAGAGCCAGCATGGAGTCCGATGATGTGGATATTGAAAATAAAACCTTCATCGGCCTCGGCTTTGAACCAGTGCACATTGTCTTTTACCTGAGTAACAGTCGAGCATTCTCCCGGCTTAAACTTAGCATCAATAGTTGGTTTGATAATCATATGGCTTTCAGTATCTTCAAGGCGATCATAGTGTTTACCTCGGAACTGGCCCTTCATGATTAAGAAAGCGGTTGCCATGTTGTCATGCCCATGAGGAACGACGCTTTGGCCTTTTTTGAGTTTGAAAATTTGATGGCCGAACACGAGATTGGTGGGTAATCCTTCCACTTCAGGAAATTTGAAACGAATGGGGCGTTCTCCTTTCTCGCGAAAAGGAGTGGAAGAGATGCGACCTCCAAAATCGACGAACTTCATTAGATCTTTCAGATCGACTTTAGCAAAGAGCTTTTCACACTGGTCTTGCCATTGTATCTGAGACAGCTTTTTCCCTTTCAAATCCTGACCTAATTCATGGACATCTTTGATCCATTGAGCGGCTATCGGTTTGATTTCAGCGCCGAACAGCTCATTGCTGAACATCGTATTGAGCAACGAATAGGTGACTAGAGATTCTACAGTCCCTCGTGCGAAGTCACGGCGATTTAAATGAGGCATGGTGTTCTCCATGGGATACGGCAAAAAAGTCAGTGCTACAAATCGTTGTCGTTATTAATCCCATTCGCCAAATTCAACTTCCACGACGATTTCCTTGGGATTCGTGGAAAACATCACGCGAATGGGTCCGACGGGAGCATCGCTGATCATTTTAGCCAACTCCGCAGCCGATGTTACTTCAATGGATTGAAGGTTGGTAAGGACATGCCCTTTACGTAGACCTACTTTGTAAAGTGGGCAGTCTTCCGGAATCTCATCCACCAGGACGCCAGCGACATGAGGTTTGACTACGGCTTTCACCATCGAGTCATTCGTTTTATTAAAGACTCCGGATTGAGGAATGCCGATCCTCGAAATGAAAACTTTGGATTTGTCTCCCGGCTTGTGCCCGCTAATAATTCTGCGGAGGTCATTAAAGTCTTTCACTGGTCTGTCATCGAAAGCTGTGATGATGTCTCCCACCATCAACCCAGCCTTGAAAGCACCGGTATTAGGTTGCACACTTTCGATATAGCAAGCAGCGGGCGGTTGTCGACAGCCAACTCCCAGAAAGGCTCCCAGTCGAAAATCCATTTCTGCCTTCACAGCCTGTTGGAGGCGTTCGGCTCCCTCTTTGGTTCCCTTTGTTCCATAGAGTTTGACGAAGGCGAGTTTTTTAAGTGGATGCAATTGATCAAAACCATTGTCCGAGATGGGGCAATAGCGGATATCCAAATTGGTAAGTGAGCTTAGTCGGCCAATATGCTCAGCAGACGCATCCGTTAAAGGGCATCGTTTGACGACGAGTGAAGTTAGTTTCCGCATTCTTGAAATGATGGCAAACCACTGAACATCAAGTTCAATCTCCTCGATCAGCAATTCTTCTGCTGAGGCCACCCAGGGAAGCATGTACAAATCTTCCGCATCCCCTTGCCATCCGCTGTCGATATGAAGCTGTTGGACGTATCGCGAATCCGCTCCGATACGCGTGTAAACGCGGTTATATCTGGCTCCCAGTTTTGTAAGTCCTCGAATTGCATCTCCTTCACGAACCAGATTGATGCGATCCAAAGCGGAAGCGGCCTGGCGTGCTATACGAGGGTTTTCAGAAGACGCGAGCTTTTCCAGTGATTGTCGCGGCACTCCGTTAGCTCGAAAGCCCTGTTTGTCGGAAAGAGTTAGTTCGGAAAGGATATGCAGCGAACGCGTCACGCCTTCAAAATTCTGTTGGTCCAATTGGCTGACAAGGACGGGAATGACTTCGGTCCCCCGATCGATGAGATCCAACGTGGCTTGTTCGCGATGAATAAACTTACGACTGGAAAGCTGTTTGGTTAACTCGGCCACTGAGCTACCTGGTTGTTGAGCCTGCCCATATACCGGTAGGTCAATTTGGAAGCAGACAGCTAACGCTAAGGCAATCGCCGGGAGCGGAAGGTTGAACGAGCGCTTTCGGGTAGGCATAGACATGACATGCAAATCGGCAGATGAGGCGAGTGTAATTCGCTTATTTTAGCAAAAAACGAAACCCAGTGCCGTCTGATTCTCACGTACTAACCTGCCAGTCGACGTTCAGCCTGATGAAGATACGCATTCATTTCCAGATAGTTATACATTCGAAAATGTTGGTAAGAACGGTGGCGTTTTCTACCAGCGAAGATGTCGTCAAGCAACCGAATGGAAACAAGATGAGTTTGTGAGATTAACGGCAATTGTCCTGACTATCCTTAATGTCCTATGATGGATACAACCCAATTAGATTTCAGGAGTTTAATCCCGCGTGATGAGACTAACTAAAGTACTCGGCTGGCCATTAGTGCTGTTGTCATTCTCCATGGTGGTGGGCTGTCCCGGAGCTGGCGAGTCGACCGATGAAGACAGCAGTGTATCCGAAGTACGCCGCGAGATCATTCTCCAATTCACTCGGCAAGGTCGTTTGACGCCGGACATCCGTGGAGAATTACTTTCTCTTACGTCAGCCAATGGTCTTAGGCAATACGCTCAGAAACAAGATGAAGCATATTTAGAGTCCTTACCGGTAGATGGCCGACTTTGTATGCAGATGCTTGAAAAGGTCGTAGGAATCGGCCCTCGATTTAGTGGTTCAGAGGGTATGCTTGCCCAACAGCAGTTGCTCCAAGACTACTTTGAATCTCACGGTGGTGCTGTCGAATATCAACGTTTCAAAGCTCGCAATCCAATCTCGAAGCAAGGCGTCGAGACTGTGGATATGGCTAACATGATCGTCCGTTGGTTTCCTGAAAAAAAGCGCCGGATCGTGTTGTGTGCTCATTACGATACACGTCCTTTTCCCGATAACGATCCGGATCCGACACTTCGCAAAGCTGAATTTGTGGGCGCAAATGATGGAGGCAGTGGCGTAGCCGTTCTTTGTGCTCTGGCAAAAGAAGTTGCGAAACTGGATAGCAAGCTCGGTATTGATATGGTTTTGTTCGATGGCGAAGAATTGGTGTACAACAGTGCGCGAGATCCATTTTTCCTGGGCTCGACTCATTTTGCCGAACAATATGCTACGAGTCGTCATGATTACCAGTATGTCGCGGGGATTCTACTGGATATGGTAGCGGATGCCGATCTACAGATTTATCAGGAAATCAACTCACGGCGACTGGCTCCCAGGATTGTCCAGCAGGTCTGGTCGATCGCCAAGAGACTGGGGGTCGCGGAGTTTCGTGCAAACGCTCGGCATGAAGTTCGAGATGATCATTTGCCGCTTAACCAGATAGCTAAGATACCAACGATCGACTTGATCGATTTTGATTATCCGAGTCCGCAAAAGCGTGAAACATACTGGCACACGACTCAGGATACCGTGGATAAATGCTCAGCAATTTCCATGGCCCATGTCGGGTGGGTCGTTTTGGAGTGGATTAAAAGCCAGAATTAGTACATCAGTAAACCGAGCAAACCAACTAACACCAAGTAAGACGAGCGCTATGGAATTTGAAATTGCACTTTACCCCGGAGACGGTATTGGACCGGATGTTTTAGAACAGGCTGTGCGTGTGATGCACCAAGTCGGTGAGCGGCATGGGATCACATTTAAGACTAAAACGTTGCCCTGGGGATATGAATACTGGAAGCAACACGGGACGGTCGTCCCGGAAGGATTTCTTGACGAAATTCGTGAAGTAGATTCCATTCTGCTAGGTGCTGTAGGTTGGCCTGACGAAATTCCGGACCACGAGACCCTGGCACCGCTTGTGAAAATCCGGCAGGCTTTTGATCAATTTGCCTGTGTTCGACCGGCTAATCTTTTCACAGGGCTCGAGAGTGTCTTGGCGGGAAGAACGTCAGCAGAGATCGATTTCGTTGTCATCAGAGAAAACTCTGAAGGTGAATACATCGATAATGGTGGGCGGTTTAAAAAGGGGACTCCGGACGAAGTTGCAGTACAAACTGCAGTCCATACTCGAAAGGGTGTTGAACGAATTATACGGTTCGCATTTGATACCGCTCGCAAGCGTCGTAAAAAGCTAACCATGGCTACCAAAAGTAACGCCCAAAAATATTCCTATGTGATGTGGGACGATATTTTAGAAGAACTGAAGCCGGAGTATCCGGACGTTGAAGCTGAGCGCATGCACTGTGATGCAGCAGTGATGAATCTGGTGCGTTGGCCCGACCACTTTGATGTGATTGTTGCGTCGAATTTGTTTGGTGACTTACTCACTGACCTGGGAGGTATTCTTGGAGGCGGCTTAGGACTGGCACCAAGTTCGAATGAGAATCCAACGAGAGAATTTCCATCGATGTTTGAACCAGTGCACGGCTCCGCCCCGGATATAGCAGGTAAGGGAATTGCGAATCCGGTAGCAGCAATTTTGAGTTTGGCGATGATGCTCGATCACCTTCAATGTGACGGTGCCGCTCAAAATGTCTGTACTGCTGTCGAGGCGGCATTGGCAGCGGGAGCTAAAACTCCAGACCTCGGAGGTGAATTGACGACTGTGGAGATGGGCGATGCTGTTCTAGCCTGTCTGTGATCAGGTAAAGTGACATTTGATTTGGTAAACTTTGCTGATTTTACCGAATATAAGGGCGTTGAATTCCCGATATTTCAATTAGTTGCCTGTAATCACTGCGCAATCTAATCGAGTAACTACTCAGTCTGAAATATTATCCGGGGGGGATGAACATGCTCAGACAGCGACACAAGATTCTAAGTATTTTAGTTTTCGTGGCTACCGCGCCGATTTTAACAGGTTGCTGTAGTACCTGTCCGTCGCTTAGCGGAAGACATTCGGATATGCATATGCAGACGGAATCGGTCGTGCTCAATGGAGATCTCCATGTCTCTCACCCGAAGCATATTCACGGCTCGCTCAAAGAGAAAATGGAGGCACGAGGCGTCAAGTCGGGTTGCGGGGAATTCTTTTGGAGCAGTTGGTATAACGATGGCCCGGAAGCGACGGTCTATCATCCAAAGCAACCGTGTACTGAACATGGCGTAGAGGTCTCTGAACAGGTCGAGACAGGCATGAGTCGAGCGTCTCAGCGGATCATTAAGACGAGGCGAGATGTTCGTGTTGTCCAGGCCGATCCTGAGATCTAAATCCTGAATAAATGGGCAGCGGATAATGTAACCAATTGCAGGAGACGGTTGAGCTATTAAGACTCAGCCGTCTTTGCATTTAATCCGGCGACAACAAGGAAAAGAAAACATGTCAAAGACCGGGATCGATCTGTTTCTGGATTTGTTAGCGGATCATGGCGTGAAGTATATTTTCGGAAATCCGGGGTCTACCGAATTGCCGTTAAATGATGCTCTGACACGCGACACCAGATTGCAGTATGTGCTGGGCTTACAGGAAGTTCCCGTCATGGCCATGGCGGATGGCTACAGTATGGCAACGGGCGAGTTAGGAGTCGTGAATTTACACGTGTGCCCAGGCCTCGGTAACGCGATGGGAATGCTTTACAACGCATTTCGCGAAGGCACTCCGCTCTTAGTCACCGCAGGACAACAGGATCGGCGATTGTGTTCTGACGAACCAATCCTGGGAGGCGAGATGCTTGAGGTGACTCGGCCCTGGACGAAGTGGGCAGTTGAGGTGTCCAGAGTGGAGGATCTTCCGGCTGCCGTACGTCGTGCCGCTCAGGTCGCTTTGACGCCTCCGACAGGCCCCGTGTTCATGTCATTGCCGGTCGATGTCCAAATGGAATCGGTTGAGGGATTAAATCTGGATCTGTCTCCAATTCGCATACCAGATTCTCGAGTGCGTCCGCCGTCTGCCGCCATTGAGCAGGCTGTGGAACTATTAAAGTCGGCCAGGAATCCGGCAATTCTTGGAGGGAGTCGAGTAACAGAACGAGGGGCAAATGAAGCTTTAGTTGACTTGGCGGAGACCCTCGGAGCTCCTGTCCTCACGGAATCAGGCACAACCCATGGTCGTCTCGCTTTCCCTTCAGATCATCCGCTCTATGGCCAGGGCTTACCACCATGGGCTCCGGAGATTCATGAGCGTCTCAAGGACTTTGATGTCATTTTTGTGACAGGAATGGATCTGTTCAGGCTCTATATCTACTATGAACCCGATCAAGCCATCCCTGAGCATGTCCAGTTGATTCACCTGGATGAAAGTCCTCGCGAAATTGGCAAAAACTTTCCCGTTGAGGTTGGTCTGATTGGTGATACGCGAGAGGGGATCGAAGCCATTACAGCCGGCTTAAGAACAACACTTGGTGCTGAACAGATTATCGCCAACAAAAACCGTGGACAGGCATGGGCCTCCAAACATTCTCAAGCTCGTGAGAATCTGCGACTACAAATTGATTCGCAGCGTGAGCAGTCTCCGATGTCGCCACTTTGTTTCATGGAAGCAATCGGTCGAGTGCTACCGGAAAAAGTAGCCGTCGTTGAGGAAGCCGTTACTACGACCAATACGACGTTAGAACGCCTCGGTTATTTAAAGGATCCAACCGGCTATTTTGGCCATCGTGGCTGGGGACTGGGTTGGGGGTTGGGAGTAACACTTGGAGCTCAATTAGCCTGGCCCGATAGAAACGTTTTGGGCGTGCTTGGTGAGGGTGCCATTATGTACGGCATTCAGGGATTATGGTCAGCCGTCAAATATCAAATTCCAGCGACTATCGTTGTGGCCAACAATGCTCAATACAACATTTTAAAAATCTGTGCTCAGGGGATGCAATTACCCGGTGCGTTGGCGGGCAAATATGAAGGAATGGATCTCGTTGGACCGGAATACGATTTAGTTACGATGGCCAATGCTATGGGCATGAAAGCAGTTCGTGTTTCCACAGCGGACGATTTGAGCGATGCCATTAAAGAGTCCCTCTCAATGTCAGAGCCGATGCTAATCGACTCTTCGATATCAAGAGAGACGGGTGAGAAGTTGAACTACGGTTAAACCAGCAACCGGTAGGATGGTTCATGCTGAGGGCTCTCGAACCAACGAGTTATTTGAAGTCGCCAGCCGTAACAATAATCAGTTTTTCAGGATTGATATACTTCTTGATAGCCTCATGAACCTGTTCGGGAGTGAGCTTCATCATTTGGTCTTCCAAATCCTTTACCGACTGAATATCCCGTTCAGAGGCCAGTAGCTGTCCCAGAAGACCAGCGATGCCACTATCGGTCGAACGTGAAACGGCACTGCTTTGCAGGATTGAATCGACCGCTTTGGAGACTTCCTCCTGGTTGACTCCGTCTTTGATCAGCTTGTTAATTTCTTCATTAATCACGCTCACCACTTTGTCGGAGTTGTCGGGGTTAGAAATGGCATAAATCATGATCCGCCCATGCCCTTCCTTTCGGTATGTCCGATACATCGATCCGACGGTGTAAGAAAGTCCTTCCTGTTGGCGAACGCGGTCAGCCAGTCGTGAGGAGAGGGCACCGCCGCCCAGGATATGATTACCAACGACTAAGGCGGCATAGTCAGGGTGTAAGCGGCCTACGGCAATCTGATGAGCCGAGATGTAGAAAGCATTTTTTTTGTCCGGAGTGACAATGGTTTCGTGCGTTCCTTTGACATCCGGGAAAGGCTTATCTGCAATCCGTTGGTAGGTGATCTCCGAGGAAAGGGTTTTGACCGAGTCCTGGATTTGTGGAAGCACTTCCTCCACGTCAAAATCTCCCACTACGATTAATTCTCCTGCCGCGTTGCCAACCTGCTCGTTGTAAACTTTAACGACGTCTTCAATTTTCACCGTCTTCAATTGTTCGATCTGCTGCTCTACAGGAAGCGTGGCTCGAATATCGCCGGCGTCATAGGGAGTTAATTTTCTAGCGAGTAAGTTCATGGCTAGTGATTGAGGTTCACTTTTCGATGCTTCTAAAGAAGTGATTCGCTGTTGCACCATCACTTGAAGCTCTTCTTCAGGGAAGGTCGGAGTTTCAATGATCTCTTTCATCAGATTTAGAACCTGAGGGAGCGTCTTGCGTTTTGCTACGATTGAAAAATTGAGGCTTCCGGAACTACTGGAAATACGGAGCGTTGCTCCGAGAGCATCCAGTTCATCCTGAATTTGCTGGTGTGTTTTATCCTTCGTCCCCCGCAGCATGAGCGAACCGATGTAATCGGTAGCAACATCAAATCCTTTGAGGCTTTCAATCGTTCCGAAGTCCAGACTCAGATTAAGTACAACCTGTTCGCCCCTGCTTTTCTTGGGTAGAACAGCTGCCTGTATTCCGGATTGCAAAGTGTCCAGCGACGTGCGTTTTTCAATATTGTCGAGTGTAGCTTCAAACTTTTCCCCCTGAGCGATCGCTTCGCGGCCTTGGTAGCCTTCCACCATGGCAGCAATATCTCCAGTCTCCGGGATGGTGACATGAGATGGTTCGTCGGTTGGGATGAACATTCCGATCGTTCGATTTTCGGGTTTGGTGTAAAGCTGTGCCACACGTTGTACATCTTCCGGTGTGACTGCTTCGACTCGGTCTCGATATAAGAAAAACAGTCGCCAGTCACCTTGAGCCGCCCAGTCACTTAAGTCCACAGCAATACGACTCGTGTCGTTAAGCGATTGTTCTCGAGATTTCTGAATTTGCTGTATGACTCGCTTGACTTCGTCTGCAGACACGCCATCGGTAGCCACTTTTTCTATTTCAGCTAGAATCACATCCCGGACTTTGCCAATGTTATCCTTTTCCGTGGCCTGACTATAGAAGAGCATGACACCCGGGTCGTGAAGAGCATAGGTCCCGCCTACGATGCTGGATGCGATTTTGGTTTCCACCAGTGATTTATACAATCGCCCGGCAGGTTCGGTCGCCATGATGTAGCTAAAGACATCCACCGCAGCGAAATCCGGATGAGCCGAAGCAGGAACGTGATAGAGCACGCCGGCAATGCCAACTTCACCAACTCGGCGAAGGTTGACAATGCGTTCACCATCCTGAGGAGGCTCGATCGTATAGGTGCGTTCCAATTCCCGAGTCGGAGCGGGAATTTTTCCAAAGGTTTCCCCGAGGTATTCCAGTGCCTTTTCCTTGTCAAAACGTCCAGCCACAATCACCATCGTGTTGTCCGGTTGATAGTACTTCTTATAGAACGCTCGTAATCGTGGAAGTGGAACAAGTTCGATATCGCTTTTATTCCCGATCGTCGACTTGCCATAGTTATGCCAGTCAAAGGCTGCTGACTGCATGCGTTGCATGAGAACTCGGCTGGGACTGTTTTCACCACGTTCGAATTCACTGCGTACGACGGAGAATTCAGACTGGAGATCTTCCCCTTTAATATAGCTGTTCATCATGCGGTCGGATTCCAGCCGAATTGCCAACTTGAGATTCTCATCGCTGGCCGGGAGTGTTTCATAGTAGTTGGTACGATCCAGCCAGGTTGTTCCGTTAAAGCGCGCTCCCTTTTCATTAAGCAATGCAGGGATATTCTTGAAGGTCGGTGTTCCCTTAAATAACATGTGCTCGAGCAGGTGAGCCATGCCCGCCTCGCCATAACCTTCATGGCGAGAGCCGACAAAGACAGTCATGTTCACAGTGACCGTCGAGGCCGAATCATCCGGATACAGTAAAACCTGTAGACCATTGTCCATTTCATATGACGTGATTCCTTCGATGGTGGCAAGTTCTTTGATTTCGGCACGAACCAAAGTCGTCAGAGAAAGGAGGAGAAGAAAAGAAGAAACTACCGTGGTTTTGATAATGCTTTTCATCAGAATTATCCCGTGAAAGGGGCAAGGAGCAAGAGAATCGAATACAGCAATGAATTGTAATGTATTGAAGATATAAAGTGAGGGGGCTTACAAAGCCTTTGGGGGGAAATCGAGCCAGAAGAAGTACTCGCTATAGGGCTGGATTCCGTCGTCCATGTCGCGAGTCTCCAGGCTGGTTTCAAATCCCAGTTTTCTGAAGAATTGATGTGCCCGGGTAAAGCGTGTGTCAGACCAGAATTCAACACGACTGTAGCCCGCGTTACGAGCCCATTGGATTGCCCAAAGCATCAACGCTTGCCCCAGACCGGATCCTCGGTAACTCTTTTCCAGATAAAGTCGACGGAAGGTACAGAGGCCCCGGGCTTTATCTAATGGTACGACTGCATGCGTCCCAATAATACTTCCAGTCGAGTCGGTGACAGCAATGAATTCGCCATCGCGATCACGATAATTGCTTTCAATGTTGAGCAGGTCACTATCGTCACCATCAAGTACCACTCGGTCTCCATACTCCTGATAGCATGTGTCAATGAGCTGCACGATGGATTGCTGATCAGCATTGGTGGCACTGTTCACCGTGAGGTCAGGGAAGTCAGAGAAAAGCATGGAGTGAGAGAGCGTACGAGGATGGGTTAGCCTAGGAGTTTCAGCATAGGCGAGCCTTCATTGAGCGTTGGACGCTCAGGCCTTCCCTGATGATGATATACCAGTTCCATATTGTCGATGCCGAGCAAATAAAGAATCGTGGTGTGCAGATCTTTGATGTGCATTCGGTCTTCCACAGCGTGTAATCCGAGTTCATCGGTGGAACCGATAACCTGTCCGCCCCGGACACCGCCGCCTGCCATAAACATAGTAAATCCATAGGCGTTATGATCGCGTCCAGTCCCCTTTTCACTCATCGGCGTTCGCCCAAACTCACCACCCCAGATAACGAGTGTGTCTTCGAGTAGCCCTCGCCGTTTCAAATCTTTGATGAGTCCGGCAACAGGCTTGTCACTCGCCTTGCAGTTTCGCGTGTGATTGGCTTCTATGTTTGAATGTGCGTCCCACTTACTACCACACCCGTGATAAAGCTGCACAAAGCGAACGCCTCGCTCAACCAAACGCCTTGCCAGCAGGCAGTTCTTCCCAAAATCCTTGGTTTCGTCCTGATCCATTCCATACAGACTTTTGGTCTCTTGAGTTTCCAGAGACAGATCAACGGCTTCGGGGGCAGCCTGTTGCATTCGATACGCCAGTTCAAAGCTCTCGATCCGAGCCTCTAACTCGCTTTGTTCCCTGCTCAGTTTCTCGGCATGAACTTTATTGATTTGAGACAGAAGATCTAATTTGCTTTGTTGACGGGTGGGGCTAAGTCCTTCAGGCGGAATGAGATTCTTAATCGGAGGATTTTCGTTGTAGAGTGCTGTCCCTTGATACACGGCAGGCATGAATCCCGCACTCCAGTTCCGAGCTTTATTAAATACACGATTGGGGACGTCTTCAATGACAACGAATCCGGGAAGGTTACTGTTAACTGTCCCGAGTCCGTAACTCACCCAACTTCCTAGTGATGGACGTCCACCACGGATGGAGCACGTATTCATTTGGCAAACACCGTTGGAATGATTCAACCCGTTTCCATGCAACGAGCGAATGACAGCGATGTCGTCCACACAAGTTGCAATATTGGGTAACCAGTCAGAGACCCAGGTTCCGGCCTCTCCATGTTGTTTCCATTTTCTCAGGTCCGGCAGTAGGGGAGCATTGTATTCTCCCATCGGAGTGATAATGGGACCGAAGGAATCTGGTAGTGGTTGCCCGGCCAGTTCTCGGAGTTTAGGTTTTGGATCAAACAGATCCATCGCACTCGGGCCACCTTCCATAAACAGAAAGATTACATTTTTGGCCGTTGGGACATGATGCGGACGCGGGCTGGCCAGTAACTGTTGTTGCTGAAGCAAGCCTGCGAGTGCAATGGAACCGAAGCCAGCACCGGCAGTGGCGAGCATTTCACGTCGTGTTTGAGTCCGAGGCATATTCATAATTGGATTGTAACGGTGACAGTTGGACAGTTGAACAGTTAAGCAGTTAGACAATTAAACAATTAGGCATTTAGACTATGGGTTGGTTAGTCGATGTAGATGAATTCATTAGAGCAAAGTAGGACGTGGCAGTAATCTTTCCAAAGATCTTTCGAGTCATCTGACTGAGTTACAAAATTTCGTGCAGTTTCGATTTCATTCTTGGTTGCATGTCGTGCAAAGAGCCGCAGGTGCAATTGATCAATCGCTGATTCGAATTGTTGTTCAGCCGGGAATGTTGCTGCGGCCAGTTTTTCTGCTCGGGCCAGTACCCAGGCGCTATTGAAAACTAACAGTGCCTGATTGGGTGTTGTGGTTGTCATACGTTCAGGTGTACTCAGGATATTATCGGTACCGTCAAACGCCATCAACAGTGCATTCGGCTTGTTGCGAATGACTTTCAAATAAATAGATCGTCGAGCAACAGTACTTTCCACAGGAACCCCAAACGACTTGCGATCAAGTTCTCCGGAAGCCGCCAGCATGTTATCTCTGACTTGCTCTGCATCGAGCCGCCGCACGGAGGCTCGCCATAACAACGTGTTGTCAGAATCGATTTGGCGTGCTGCCTCTGCGTGAGGGTTAATGGCTGCCTGTCGATAGGTCGAAGAATTGAGAATTAATCTATGAATGTGCTTCAGGCTCCAGTCATGTTCGACAAACTCAGACGCCAGGAAATCAAGTAGTTCGGGGTGGGTAGGGCGTGCTCCAAGGATGCCAAAGTCACTTGGCGTTTTGACGATTCCATGACCAAAGTAATGTTGCCAGACTCGGTTCACCATAACTCGGCTCGTAAGTGGGTTGTCCTTTTGCGTCATCCAGTTTGCTAATGCAGTCCGTCGACCGGTCGTCGAGGCATTCTCGAGTACGGGGATAGCAGCATCCTGAGGATTAATAATGCTGAGCACTCCCGGCAAGACGGAATGATCGGTGTCCTGGATGAATGTTTCCGGAGCAGTGGTACTGACATCCGTGACGGTGGGAATGACGTCCAGCGGCTTCGGTTTCAACGCCTCATATTCCTTGAGTTGACGTTGTAGCTCGTCCCACTTTGATTTCTGGCCGTTCTTAAAGTGCTTGCTCCAGTCAATCTTTACGATTTGGTCATTCACCTGAAGGTCAGCCAGATAGGCTAGCTGTTGTTGATATGGAGTCCGTTCGGCTGGAGTTTTGAACAAAAACGGTCGAACGTCTAAAGGGAATTTGGAGTACTGATCGTGCCGTGAAGATTTGATTTTCGGTGCTTTCATGCGTTCGATTTCTTTTCGAATTTCCAGCGTGGCAGCGTCCCATTTGGCGTAGTCAGCATTATATTGTTCAACCTGTTCGGCGGTCGCGATGGGAATCGAATTGATCGGTAACAGTGGCGTGAAGAAAGCCTGCAAACGAAAATAGTCGGCCTGCAATATTGGATCAAACTTGTGGTCATGGCAGCGAGCACAGCTCATCCCCATTCCTAAAAAGGTATCTCCGGTTACATCCGTAATGTCATTAAGGATGATCGACCACTGGGATTTTGCATCGCGTTGGTTGTATTCATAGATCCAGTGGCGTAAATAGCCAGTGGCGATTTGTGATTCGAGATTGTCCGGAGCGATTTCATCACCGGCTAGTTGTTCCCGGATGAATTGGTCGTAGGGTTTGTCGTGTTGGAATGATTTGATGACGTAATCCCGATAACGCCAGGCATTTTTTCGATAGGAGTCGGTGTTATACCCGTCGGATTCTGCATAACGCACCAGATCAAGCCAGAACCGCGCCCAGCGTTCTCCGTATTGCGGGCTGTTTAGCAGGCGTTCGATGATTTGTTGATAATGCCCAAGGCTTGGGTTTTCCAGAAACTGTTCGGTTACTTCGGCTGGAGGAATCAATCCGGTAATGTCGAGGTACACTCGACGAAGTAATGTTTCCGGATGAGCGATCGGAGCAGGGGAGAGTTGTTGTCGTTGAAGTCTGTTCAGTGTGAATTGATCAATGGCATTCGAGATCCAATCGGACGTCACAGCGGGAATGCTGGTTTTCACAATAGGCTGAAATGCCCAGAATTCTTTTTCATCGTCAGTGAAGTTCAGGCTGCGTTGATGTGCAGCGGATACCTCGGTCTTAGGCCAAATTGCTCCGGATTTTACCCAGGATTCGAGGTCCTGTATTTCTTGATCGGACAGTTTCCCCTTCGGAGGCATTTCAAAACCATCATATTTGACAGCACTAATTAGGAGACTTTGATCAGGATGTCCGGGTACGATCGCAGGACCTGAATCGCCTCCCTGGAGCAAACTGGCGAGTGAATCGACTCGTAGTGCATTTTTTTGCTTTTGTTCCCCATGGCAAGCGACGCAATTTCGAATGAGCAGAGGGCGAATCTTTTGTTCAAAGAACTTCACCTGTTCAGAGGAGGGATCCTGTTGTGCGTACGCCGTATCGGTATGAAGGATACTTGCAAAAACGATCAGGATTACGGCGGCACGTATCATTAGAAGCGTTGGAAAATAGGAAGGAGATTTACTTCCCTTATTTTAATGTAGGCTTAGAGGAACGTGCTACTGCAGAGACGTCAGTAGATGAGTTTGTATGACCTGACAAGCGTTATTTATTCAGTGCTTTATTGTCTTTAGGGATGACTCCGCCACCCATATATATTTCCGTTTGTGGATGAGCGTCCTTCCATTCTCCCCAGGTTGTCACAATATAAGGATAGTCCGGTATCGGCGCATCTTCTGCCGAGTGCTTAAACTCTTCGTTTTCGTAGTAGAAGAACATCTCTTTATCCACCCATCCACCGAGTCCCATATTGAGGAAGTCCCCTCTGCTACTCGAAGTGAACACTCGGGCTCGCTCATGGATATCGCAATAGGTGACGGAAATGGGGACGTTATCTATAAGATCATTGACGACTTTCGATCCGAAGGATTCAAAAGCATTGGCCAGGTACGCGCGATGTTTATCACCCACAGTGACACCGATCACGCGTTCGGTATCATTTAGGTTTGCCTTGTCGACCGAATGGATGACCGGTGAAATCAGCCCTGGTAAAACCATCGGGGTATCCGCCGGGGCTCGTTTTCCGTTGATCATCGAGGGTGACATGTCTTCGGGAATTCGAATTTGGACTTTTTCATTATCCTGAGCAACGGAGGCTGCCAGAATAATGACTCCTGTGCAAATCACGATGATAAAGAATGCAGCAAAATACCATACAACTCGTGATTCTTCATCATCCAGGTCTTCGTAGTCATAGTCATCATCTTCTGCCTCGTCAGAAAACAATGGATTGATCTTCTTCTCATCAGACTCCACGACTTCAGCTAGCTCATCATCACCAGCTGTTTCCACGCCTGCTTCCTGAGGTTCAAGTTGATTGTCTTCGACTTCCTGGTTTTCGCTTGAATCATTCATGATTTATAGGATGGGCCTTTGTTATTTTTGGGGAGGATTCGTCTGTGGCAGGACAGGCACTTTGGGTTGCGTCGTCTGCGGTAGTACAGGTGTGTTGGCAGGTGTGTTGTTTGAATTCGGGAGGACAGGCGTTTGTGGTTTCAGAGGTGCTTGAATGGCATCCTCTCCGGCAACCGTTCCTCCACTTTGTTCGATGAAGATGCGATTTAAATTTTGTGTTGCAGCTTCATGCGTCGGATCTAGTTGCAGTACGGCCTGATACCAACCGATTGCAAGTTCGGGTTTACCAATCTCCTCAGCAAGTTGTCCCAGTTCCATTCGCATGTCAATGTTCGTAGGCTCGCCAATCGCGTCGGTATTGAGTTTAGAGAACCGTTCACGTTTTTGGCGGAGCGAATCGGACATGGCGATGTACTTTTCTGCATTCTCGTTGTCCCCCACACCCCGGTACGCTTCGGCCAGTTTGTACATTAGTTGATCGTCTTTAGGATGAGACTCGAGTCCCTGCAGGATTGTGGCAATCGCTTCGTTGTATTGTTTATCCTGCACCTGAATGGTTCCGGTCAGCAACACAGCGTCCCGTTGACTCGGATCTGCCTCAAGTGATCGTGCGAGTTGGTCCAGTGCCAATCCGGGATCGCCCAGATTGTAATCACACTCTGCTCTTAAAGCGAGTACCTGAGGGGTTACGGTCACTAACTGCAAATAATGTTTTGCTTCGCCGTATTCCCGTAATTTAAGACAAATCTGTCCTAATCCAATCAGGACTTCTTCCTGATAGTCAGCCCAGCGATCTTTTTCCAGACAAGTAATATAAGCAATTTTTGCATCTTCCCATTGCTCGTAGTCCTGTTGAATCATTCCCATGAAGCGATAGATCTGAGCATCTTCCGGGTTGATTTCGGCGACCTGCATGGCCGCTTCAATCGCATGCTGCATATTTCCCTGGTCAAAGTGAAGCGAGGCCATTAATTGATAGGCAGGTAGGCATTTCGTATCCAGGCTTTCACCGACTTTGATAGCGGTTTGCAGGTAGTTAATGGCGGAAGCGTAGTCCTTTTGACGAAATGCCATCTCTCCGGCTATGTAATACATATAGGTCGTAATGGTCTCGTCGGTCGTCGCTTTGATTTCCTGTAAGGACTCTGCCGCTGCCTGATTATCATCGGCCATCGCTTGGGTGAACGCATTAAGCATGGTGATCTGTTCTGCAGGAGCTCCTAGTTGCTCTAACGCATTGCGATGCATAATGACGTCCGGAGTATGCCGTGTGTGGATCGCTCGAATTGCTTCCTGGAAATGGTCACTTGCAGAGAGTTGATCGTTTTCGCCGACATTGAATCCCTGAGTATTCTTGTCGATGAGCGAGATCGAGACGACGACCAGCAGGATAACGATGATCACTGCGACCAGCGAGGCTTTGCTGCTCAGCAAAACCTCTACGTCGTTTGAGTCTTGTTCAGTGTTCGTGTTTTCAGTATTCATGATTTGCGTACGATCAATGTAGTAAATCGGTTAGTTATTAGATTGGATGACGGTCAGAGCATGCGTGGTGGGGATGTCCTCGATTTCCTGAGTTTGTCCGTCCGGCCATTGAATCACAAGGCTATTGATAGTTGTATCGGCAGGTAAGCTCCAATACATTCGGGGATCACTTTGTGAGAGATAGCTGGCACCACCTCGGGTGAGTCGAATAAAGTCTCCAGCGGAAGTCTTGAGTGTAAGAATACTCCCGACAGCATCTCGATTGGTGGTCCGTCCAATGAGTTTCACTCGGACATTCAACCCCGTTTGTTCGGTCGTGTTTTCAACGATGGCAGCGGGTTCGACATTGTTGCTAAAGACAAAATCAGCATCTCCGTCATCATCGAGGTCTCCCAACGCCAGTCCACGCCCCATATGTTGGGTGCCCATGTAGCCATCGTCATCGAATTTCTTACGGATCATTTTGCGGTAATTGTTCGAGTCGTTCTGTTCGTTGACCAGTAGGACCGGTAGCTGGAACTGGTTACCTGACCGTGGATAGTTTATGACATGACCATTGGTGATCAAAATATCTTCATCTCCGTCATAATCGAAGTCATAGTACAGTGATCCGAATCCTACAAACAGTCCTCCGAGGGAAGTGACGCCCGTACGATCTGAAACGTAGGTGAACATTGCCTGTCCGTCGTTGCGATAAAGCGCGAATGCTTCCTGCTCATAATTAGCAACCCAGATATCAGGTTTTCCGTCGAGATTGTAGTCTCCGACGTCAATCCCCATACTCCCATTTGAATTGCCTAGACCATCAAAGGCGACCGAATGGAGCGTGCCCCGTTCTTCAAATTGCCCGGTACCATCGTTGATATAGAGAAAGTTGGCGACGGTATCGTTGGCAACGTAAATGTCGATATCCCCATCCAGGTCATAGTCGGCACTCATCACGCCCAGCCCTTTACCTAGATTGTTTAACTGCGCGAATTCTCTGGCGTTAAAGAAAGTCCCGTCACCGTTACTGTAGTAAATGTTGTCTGGCAGCGGTTCGAATTCCTTCGGAGGACAGATTTCTCGCTGGCTTGGTGTGGGGCCATCACAATAAGGATGATTATCAAAAGACCAATTCACGTAGTTACATACGTAGAGGTCCAGAAATCCGTCGCCATTGTAGTCACCCCAGGCGCCGCTACTGCTCCACAAAGTGTTATCGAGTCCGGCTGGTTCATGAATTTCGAGAAACGTACCGTCTCCCTGATTATGAAATAAGAGCAGCCCATTCCAGCCTGTTAGGACGAAGTCCGGAAAGCCATCATTATCAAAATCTCCCACCTGACAACCGTGAGTGTACAGAGTTTGATTATCGGTATAGCTAACGCTGGCTACATTTTCAAAAGTAGCATCTCCGCGATTCGTATAAAGGGCACCAGGAAGCCCGGTGATTTTGTCGTTCTCTTTACCTTCATATCTTCCACCGCCGGGGAAAAATATGTCCAGCGTTCCGTTCTGGTCAAAATCAAAGACAGCCACACCGCCACCTAGCGATTCTAAAATACTGTTGTTGCCCGCTTCAAAGTCGTTGCGGTAAGTAAAATCGACACCGGAGTCCGGAGTGATTTCGTCCAGACGGATATTTTCTCCGACTTGCTCGCTACCAAGATTTTCATCATGACTGAGTTCGGGTAGGATTCCGCTTCCCTGATTCACTTCAGCCACTGGTTGGTCAATTTCTCCGAGATTGGTCAATTGTTCAAATGGATCGTCTTCGCTGCATCCACTTAAAATGGCCAGTGAAATCAGGGAGAGTGCTGTGAACAGAATTGAATTGGTTTTGAATGTCATGGATTTGCGTTGTGAATGTTCGGAGGAAGAGTTTCGATTGTTGAGTGGAGGAACGATTAGGATGGGTCCGAAGAGTTGTCCGTGTCATTTTCTGCGGGGGTAGTTGGCGATGGTTCTTTGGCAAGGCGAGCTTTCGCTTTGGCGACTTCATTGGTAAACCGATCAAGCTGTTCCTGCAATGAAGGGTCGTCCTGGATTTTGGCTTCGTAATATCGTTTCATGAACTCGAGTGTGGGTAAGTAAAGTGGATCCAATTGATATGCGGATCGCATCCAGATCATGGCTTCCTGCTCAGATCCGTATTTCCAGAATCGATTGGCGATGTCAAGGCGTTGATCGATACTGTCCTTTCCACTGCTGATTCGTTGAGCGAGTTCATTCGCATCTGCCAGGTGTTCTTTAATCTCTTCGACATAGTCGAAATGTTCCTGAGCTTCATTGAGTTTTCCCATGCTACGTAATCCCATTGCCAACATATGTCGGGCATCCGTATTGCGAGGGTCTCGTTCGATGACGGGTTCGAGTACCTGAATGCCTTCTTCAGGACGATTTGTTTCGACCAGAATACGTCCCAGTTCAATGGTGGCGGAGATATGTTCCGGGTACTCGGTTGTGACAACGCGGAGAATTGTTTCGGCCTGTTCATCTCGTCCGAGCATCCGCAAGCAATGAGCCTGAGCGGTATAGGAATCGACTCGGAATCGAGGGTCATTTTCTGCCATCTTCAGATATTGAATCGCTCGCTCGGTATCTTTAAGCGTCAGTAAGACGTCGGCGATATCGAGTGCTGCCTGATAGTATTTAGGATTGATTTCCAAAGCACGTCGATAGGCTTCTTCGGCCAGTTTGTGATTGAAGAGCGATTTTTGGATGACGCCTTCCAGATAATGCGGTCGAGCATCGTCGGGGAAGTCACTTTGCCAGGCTGCGGCTAACTGTAACGCAGCATCGTGTTGTTGGTATTGGAGGAAACCGATGATGTAGGCTTCGCATATTTCACGTTCATCACCGCGTGGATCATTTAACAGCTCAGGTAGTTTAGGTTGTGCCATATCAAGATTAGCAGCCTGTGCGGCAGCCAGAACACGCTCACGTTGAACCATCACCGAGTCGAACCCGGCATCCTGAGCCTGTGCCAGAAAGGCATTCATTTTGTCGTAATCGCCACGTCGCCGTTCGAGGCGAGCCGTGAGAAAGTAGATTTTCGCTTTGTTAGTGAATGGGAAAGATCGTAACGCATCAACGTGTTCGCGAGCCGTCTCTAGGTCATGTTCGAGCAAGGCTGCCTGAGTTTGAGCCATGTGATATTCGGGATACCCGACAAACACGGCAATGATCAGTAATGCCAGGCCAGTGGCAATCAAGACAAGCCTGCTGAGATTGCGTGGTGGTTTAGTCGTGGGTTGTGAGTCCTGCCTGGCAGCATCATCAGTTGACTCTAAGGCAGCATCCGTTTCGATCACTTCCTGTTCGACTTCTGAAATCTCTTCTGACATGTTGTTTTACGTGATGGGTTAAGTGGACTGCATTGAAAAACACTGGGTTGACGTTCGCCAACGCTCGCTTGGCGCATACTTCTATGTAAAACATACGCTACTCATACAAGAGTGCTACGATTGAAGAGCCGAATTTGGTCGAATCCTATTGCGGAATAATCGAATTATTCCACCAAATCGATACATCCGTACGTGGATTCATTGCTGAATCTTCAAATTGGGCCGTTGCGATATCCAGGTCACCGTCCTGGTCGAAATCTGCGACGACAATGGTCGCCTGATTGCAATTCCCTGTTTCGATGCGGTGAGGCTTGAATTCTCCGTTTGCCGTTGTTTCAAACCACATCAACGAGTCAAGCGTATTGAGTGATACGCCTTCGAGCGGTCGGCTAATGAGGCTGCTGCAAACGACATCTAAATCTCCGTCCTGATCTAAATCTCCGGCCACAGCTCGATGAATCCCCGGTAGGCTTCCCAGGACATGATTTTGCCAAGTGCCATCGCCATTGTTTTCAAGCCAATGCGCCGCATGATAGGGCACAATATAAAACGTGTCGAAGATGTCGCCGTTGGTATAGAGTACGTCCATGTCACCGTCTGAGTCGAAATCCACCAGATCGATTCCAGTGGAACCCCAGGCCGGGCTGTTGGCAGCGAAAATGTTTTGTCGACGAAATGTGCCGTCACCACGATTTAAAAATAGCTCCACCACTTCATGTTCCTGACTAATGACCGATACAAAGTCGAGGTGCCCATCCTGATTTATATCGACGGTGGGCACATGAATCACGCCATGCCGATCGTCGAGTCTTTGCCTGGTATATTCGGGAACGCCGTTTTCGACTTTCTGTTGAGTGAGCAACCAGACATTGCCCGTGGCACGCCAACCAAATTCGGCCACCAGTAACTCATCCGTTCCGTCCTGATCAAAGTCACCAACCTGAATATCGGTGACACGACCGAGGCCATTGGCCAGGACGTCGGCTGTAAACGTGTTATCTTCACCAGGTCGTAACCAAATGACTCGTCCGTCGTAATGATCTGCCGGCAGGAAGCTTCCTAAGTCAGCAATCAGAAAATCCGCCTGACCATTCTGGTCGAGATCCGTAATCGTGCTATGAGATGGATTATTTAACGTGATGCGGCGACCAGGTTTCACTTCCTGATTCTCAAACTGTAATTCGAATACTAAACCGGACTTCATGTCACAACCGAGCAGGATTGATTGCTCGAGTGATTCATGTTGCGTGGCGTCATACCAAGCCAGATTGGCGATGCCAGGTGGGGCCTCGGGAAGCGTTGGGTAAAAGTTGGGGACGAAGGAGACAGGTGTTTTGTTGAATCGAACGGGAGGGTTGGTATCGCTGGCGATGACGTCCGGGACTTCAATCACTTCCGGCGCTAATTGACGATAGTATTCGACGACATCTCCTTTCTGAGGCACGGTTAGATCGTTACGCCCCGACTCCTCGTACAACTGATACATCAATTGAATTTCGGAAAACCAACCCGCTTTAGGGATTGCTGAAGGAGGAGGAGTCGCGTGACAGTCTCCGCAAAACTGCTGTACTTCGACGGCGATACGATCGAGATCCAGATCCGTTGTGTTGCTTTCACTCTCGAGTTGCCCAAAGTCGATGTCGATACGCTCACCAGAATCCTCTCCACATCCGCTGATCCCGAGCAACAGAATTAGGCATAGTACATCCAACCAGTATCGGCGAAAGGCGGGGTGTATTGATATCTGATGCATAAAACAGAACACTATCAGGTTTTAACCGTACTATTTTTATGGTTCGGCAACGAAGCTTTGGTAAAGAGCTAATACAATAGCAACATTGACGAGTCGGGAAAATGTCAGACTTGGTACTAGACTCAGTACGGAAATCGGACCGGAACGGGTTGGTTTGTATTTTTCTGCATGCTCCAAAAAACAGATTAATACGCAATTATCTCGGCAAGTCCTCGCCCGAGGTGATATGTTTTTGATGAAACTCCGCGCAAACGAACAACACTACTCAGGCATTCTCAACACAATTAGGTTTTTTTAATAATGAACAGGCTTATTCAATCGATTTTGATCGTTGCAAGTTGCGGTATCAGTCTATGTGCTCAGGATGCTAAGCCAAAATATCCGATCAGTATTGCTGCACAAGAATCCAGTATTTATGTCGCTGATCGTCAAATGCCAGGGATTTGGGTGATTCAGCAGGGCAAAGCGACTGTTTATCATCAGGCAGCGAAGAAATTCGGAACACCTCTCAATGCAGTGAGGTGCTTAGCGATCGATACAGACGGTTTATTATTAGCAGGAGACAGTGCCACTCGAGACATTTATCGCTTCAATGCAGAAGGAGTTCCAGCGGCTTTGACAGGAGGAAAAATTGGGATCCCGATGGGTATCGCCATAGCCTCTGACGGGACGATCTATGTGTCGGACCTGGAGCTTCACCGCATTGTCACGGTAGGAGCTGATGGCACAGTCAAAGAATTTGCCAAAGTGCAGGGGCCTGCCGGATTGAGTTTTGATGGTGATGGAAATCTATTTGTTGCGACCCGTAGTGCACAACGATTAGTAAAAATATCAACGGATGCAACGGTGACGGCTGTCGCAGGGGCAAGTGAAATTCGATTTGCTCAGGACGTTACTGTGGATTCCGAAGGTCGCGTCTTAGTCACCGATAGCTATGGAAAGTCGATTTGGAACTTTTCCGGAGATGCATCGCGGATTTTGCAGGGAGAGCCCCTTGTTAACCCCGTAGGAATTTCGGCATCACCTGCCGGAACCTTTCTGGTCGATCCACGAGGATTGGGCGTCCTGAAACTTGAGGGCGATCAAGCAACTCGTTTGCTGTCCGAGTAGTAACTTCGTTTATCGGCTTAAGGGTGAAACTCGGGAATCGTGGCTATTTCCGTACCATCGATCATGCCCTGAACAAATGCGGCCACATTGTTAACGGCTAGATCAATCAACGCCTGACCATTTTCGGCGGTGGCATGTAGTGGTTCTTTATCCGTCTGATCCTGCATTGCATCAGGACGGACGTTTTCAGGAAAGGCGGCCATGGCAAAGGCAGTTTCAAATTCCTGTGCATGTCCCGGATAACGCTTTGTCTCGAGATACGGTTCAGCTTCTTCGGCAGAGATGAGGTCCCAGTACGATTTGAACTGAAGGTTGATTTCCAGTCGTTGTAAGAATTGCCCCCACATTCCCTGGCAGGGAGCGATATTGCCGCCATGTCCGTTGAGCACCAGAATGTTAGTGAATCCCGCATCATGCATGGACCGAATAGTATCGAATAAGACGCTAAGCCAACTTCCGGGCAGGGCGGTCAAAGTACCAATATGTCGCATGTGATGTTCGCTGATTCCGATGTTCATCGACGGTGCCACCAGCACGTGTGGTGCTAGCTTGGTTGCAATTGCCGTACTCAGATGCATGATACTGGCATAATCATGTTCCATGGCTAAGTGTTCAAGGTGTTGTTCGGTGGCGGCAACCGGAATGATACAGGCTTGCAGTTCACCGCTTTCCATACGTTCACGAAATTCACGGCGAGTGTGTTTACCAAGTAATGCTTTGTGGGGGTATTCAAGTGACATAGATTCGTGTTTCTTCAGTCTGAATTGTGGGCTTTAAGGATCCGTCGGTTGGGAATCGCGAAAGGTTATTCAACTTCAGAATCGGCAATGACGGCAGCATCAATCGCGTTGGCCATTTGAATGGTCTCTTTGATAGCTTTCTTCATGAGTTCTGTTTCATTGCTTCCGTCGTAAAGCCCACTAGCATAAAAAGCACTATAGAGTCTGGATGCTGCGGCAAGTAGATGACCTTCAGATTCCTGGAGTTGCATATAGGACTTAGCCATGAGCGTTTCCTTAGTTGAGTTGTGTGGATACGAGTTGTTTATTCATCTTAACGATTTGCAGCGGGACTTGCAGACAATCATGTGACGCCTGCTTTTCCAGGGGTCTCAAGAGGAGTATCATACCGTGTAGTGAAAGGGCCGAATCGCCGACGGCGTAATTAGTTTTCAGATGCTTAGACAAGCGAGATAGAGAAGGATAGAAATACATGTCCGAGATGCGTACAGAACGAGATTCAATGGGAGACGTACAGGTTCCGGCACAGGCATATTATGGAGCCCAGACTCAGCGAGCAGTAGAGAATTTCCCAGTCTCGGGGTGGTCTTTAGCACCTGGTTTGATTCATGCCATGGGACTTGTGAAGTATGCCTGTGGTGTCGCTAATCGAGATCTCGGTAAGCTCACGGATACCGGAAAGAATCGTCTGAACGATCAACAGGTCGAAGCGATGTTGGCGGCATGTCGGGAAGTTTCTGAAGGAAAACTGGATGCACAATTCCCTGTGGATGTCTTCCAGACCGGTTCGGGAACGTCCAGCAATATGAATGTTAATGAAGTGATCGCGAATCGGTCCATTGAAATTCATGGAGGAGATCGTTTCGCTGCAGAAAAACCGATTCATCCCAATGATCACGTCAATATGGGCCAAAGCACGAATGATACTTTTCCGACCGCCATCCATGTCGCAGTGGGCGTGGCGATTCAGCAAAAGCTAATTCCTGCATTAACACGTTTCGCCGAATCGTTGAGAGACAAAGCTCAACAGTGGGATCAGATCATTAAAATTGGCCGCACGCACTTAATGGATGCCACCCCACTTCGTCTTGGTCAGGAAATTGGTGGCTTTGCTCGACAGATCGAACTTTCGATTCAGCGAGCCACGCAAGCTCGCGATGCCGTTCTGGAATTGCCGGTCGGAGGAACAGCGGTCGGTTCGGGAATCAATACGCACCCGGAATTTGGCAGTCGTGTTGCTGCGGTGGTTGCTCAGGAGACGGGACTCGAGTTTATCGAAGCGGTTGATCACTTCGAAGCCAATGCTCAGCGAGACGGGTTAGTCGATAGCCATGGTGGATTGACCACCATTGCCAATACGTTATTCAACGTGGCAAATAATATTCGTTGGTTGGGTTCAGGGCCGAGATGCGGATTCTTTGAATTGAAGCTTCCTAGTCGTCAGCCCGGAAGCTCGATCATGCCTGGCAAAGTAAATCCGGTGATGTGTGAAAGTATGATGCAGGTCGCCGCTCGAGTGATAGGTAACGGGCAGACAATTACTATGAGTGGTGCCGCAGGCGGAAACTTCCAACTCAACATCATGATGCCGGTTATGGGCCACGTTACGCTCGAGAGTATTGAACTGCTTAGTTCATCTGTCGAATCTTTTGTGGACTTCCTGATTGAAGATATGCAGGCCAATGTAGAAGCATGTAATGGAGCGGTCGAACAAAGCCTTTCGATGGTAACCAGCCTGAATCCGTATATCGGTTATGAAAAAGCATCGAAGCTGGCTAAAGAGGCATTTGCCAGTGGAGAGACGATTCGCGAGCTATGTAAAGCTCAGGAAATCCTGCCAGAGGATCAGCTTACCGAAGCATTAGATCCGATGCGTATGACTGAGCCTCAGGAATAACTTCGTCTCAAGCCAGCGAATCGGCGAGTATGTTGGCTGAAAGATGGTTTGCAGAGCGGTGGAAAGAGGTATGAAATCGCCTTAGAACGCCCCTTTTTACGTATTTTTTGCAAACACCAGTCATTTGGCCTTTCGTCATAACTGATTTATTTTATCATTACGGACTTAATCCTAAAATGCGCTCATTTTATGCGCAGTTACCGCTTTGGAAGTGGTAGGGTTGGACGACAGCATAAGTCGATATTCTGGCGTGTTGTCAGGACTATATATACGAATCATTGACAAGTTTGTCTTTACATTAGGTTGGAAACAGCAAATGAAGCTGGAAGATGTCAGAAACATTGGAATCTCGGCGCATATTGACTCGGGAAAAACAACGCTGAGCGAGCGTATCCTTTTCTATAGTGGCCGTATTCACAAGGTACAAGAAGTTCGTGGCGAAGGTGACGGCGCTACGATGGATCATATGGAGCTGGAAAAGGAACGTGGTATCACGATTACCAGTGCCGCCACAACTGTGGAGTGGGACGGAAAGACGGTTAATCTAATCGACACTCCCGGTCACGTTGATTTCACCGTTGAAGTGGAACGCAGTTTGCGAGTACTTGACGGTGCTGTGCTTGTTCTTTGTGCCGTCGGTGGAGTGCAGGCTCAGTCCTTGACTGTGGATCGCCAAATGAAGCGATACAAAGTTCCCCGTTTGGCTTTCATTAATAAGATGGACCGGACTGGTGCAGAACCACATCGCGTATGTTCTGAGATCGCCGAAAAACTTGGTGACTCACCGATTCTGATGCAACTTCCCATTGGTGAAGGTGACGATTTTGAAGGTGTCATCGATCTGATCAAGATGAAGGCGTTGTATTTCGACGGCTCCAACGGCGAGACCGTTCGTGAAGAAGATATTCCTGCTGACCTGCAGGATGAAGCGGCTAAATTCCGAGCCGAGATGATTGAAAGCATCTCGATGGGCAGTGAAGAAATGATGGAACTGGTTCTCGAAGGCGAGGAACCAAGTGAAGAGATGATTCATACGACGCTGCGAACCATCGTATTAAACCGCGAAGCGACTCCTGTTTTCATGGGAACGGCATTCAAGAACAAGGGTGTTCAGCCACTGCTCGATGCGGTTAATCGTTACCTGCCATCGCCACTCGACCGCTCGGTGGAAGCGAATAAAGCGGGTGAGGAAGAAGAAAAGCTGGCTTTGGAGCCTGATCCAAGTAAGCCATTCGTAGGGATGGCTTTCAAGATTGTCGAGGATCCGTTTGGCCAGTTGACATTTACTCGTATTTATCAGGGTACGATCCGAAAGGGTGAGACCTACATCAATCAGCGTACAGGTCGTAAAGACCGATTCTCTCGTATTGTGCGTATGCACTCTGAAAAACGAGAGGAAATTGATGAAGCGACTGCTGGCGATATCGTTGCTGTCATGGGCATTGACTGCGCAAGTGGTGATACATACTGTGACGAACAAAAATACTGTACGTTGGAAAACATCTTTGTTGCAGACCCTGTGATCACGATGGCTGTCAACGTACCTAATCGAAGTGATGCCGACAAACTAGGCAAAGCGCTTCAGCGATTTCGTAAAGAAGACCCAACCTTCCATGTAAGTACTGATGAAGAAACCAATGAAGTACTGATCGCCGGCATGGGCGAATTACACCTGGAAGTTTATATCGAACGAATTCGACGTGAATACGGAGTGGAAGTAGAAGTGGGAGCTCCTAAAGTTAGCTACCGTGAAGCTCCGACTGTAGCCAGAGAATTCAACTATAAGCATAAAAAGCAAACGGGTGGTTCCGGACAATTTGCTCATATCGTAGGTGCTCTGGAACCAATGGAAGTCGACGGTGATGAGACTTTTGAATTTGAAGAAAACATCGTCGGAGGTCGTATTCCGAAGCAATACATTCCATCGGTGGAAAAAGGGTTCCGCGAAGCTTGTAATCGTGGACCACTGGCTCGTTACCCAGTAGTGGGTGTCAAGGTAACACTTGATGACGGCTCGTACCACGAGGTCGATAGTTCGGATAAAGCTTTCCAGACAGCTGCAGGTGGCTGTTTCCGCGAAACATTTGTTCAGGCAAAGCCAGCAATTCTGGAGCCGATGATGAAAATGGAAGTTGAAGTGCCTGAAGACTTCCAGGGGCCGGTTGTCGGTGATCTGATTAGTCGGCGTGGTTTAGTCAATAATACCGAAGCCCGAGAAGGTGTTTCCACGATTCTGGCTGAAGTGCCACTTGTGGAGACATTTGGTTATGCTACGGACTTGCGTTCGATGACCAAAGGTCAGGGAACTTTCTCTATGGAACTTTCGAAATATATGAAAGTGCCTGCCACGGTTCAGCAGGAAATCATTAAGACGCGAGCCGAAGAATATGCTAATCGCAAATAACGGCATCTAAAGTCTGGTCGAAAAACAAAAAATCCGCTGTAATTCACAGCGGATTTTTTTTGTGTTGGAGATCGGTCTTTCGGTTTAGACGTTAAAGACGGTTTCCACATTTCCTCGTAGTAGACGGTGTCCAAAAGTCACCGCTCGTTCTTCACTCCATCCCCGGTCAACCACATAGCGTTCGGCCAAAACTTTGGCCAGGATGCGTTTATACATGGCGAATTTGGGTAAAGCAAATTCGAGTTTATACATGTCACTGTAATATCCAATTTGTTTGGTTTGAGGGACCGCTTCCAGTCGTGCTGCTGTGTCGTGCTCAATAAAGGTCGGCGTATTGCTGTACCACCAATGTCCGTTGGTGATCACGTTTGGGAAAATCCAGGAGTAGCTTGCCAATTCCTGGTTGGTCACACTTGCCAGAACTGAGATTGGGAATTTCACAGCCGGAAAAGTATTAAATAGGTCGGCGTACTGGATCAATGAGACGCGACTGTCATAGAGGTCCATCCCCTGATAAACTCCTCCCGGATACACCGCGCGATTTACGCCGATCATCAGGTCAAATGGGAGTTTGAATTCGTCGCATAGTTCAGTAAGTTTCCAAAATACCCAGCAGGCCATTGTCTCTTTGTATTCAGGTTCCGCCTGCTCACCGTGAGTTTGGATTTGTTCGAGTGCGGTTTGGGCCTGGCCGTATTCAATCTCACGTGGGGCAAACCAGGGAGGTAGTGAAATCGCACATGCTTTGGCATTTTCCCGGGTGAAATGTGTAAACAGGTGCTCTAAGCACTGGGTCAGAGAACCGAGGTTTTCGATCGAAATGTTGGTGCAGACTTCGAGTCGTTCCCGAACGGAATCTTTGGAAAGATGGAAGACGAGGTCATCGGTGCGTAGACAGGGTATGTAGACGGAGGTGTCAAATCCTTCGAGCGGATCGTCAAAATCATTGGTCAGAAAGACCGCTTCGATTCCCGATTGTTTTAACACTTGCTGGGACCAATCGGCTTGATTCATCTTCGCTTGAGCAGCATCAAAGACAGACTCCCAGTTGGAACCATCGATGATCTCTCCTTCAAAACCGAAAAATTTCTGGCACATTTCGATCAGCCAGCTGTATTGGATAGTGTTTTGGATGGGCTCGAGATTATTTAATAACAGCCCCACCTTCTCACGAGGGGTTATCTCAGGAGCTTCAATCTCCTGACGGGCTAGACCGGCTGAGTGGGCTAATTCAGTGTAATAGTGATAGCCGAGAATTTCCGAAAGATCTTTGGACGCAGGGCTTAACGCATCGATATGAGTATGCGGGTCAATAAGAACGAGGTTGTCGAGTTGCTCAAAAATTCGGTTTCGTAAGTCCGTAGACATGGATTGCTTTACCTCAGTAGGTCATTTAATGTCGTGTACACTGTCGCCAATGATGTTTTTCAATGTACCTCACGCAGCAATGGGAAGTAAGGCTAGCAAATCCTGCTGGACTATTTGGATTCAAATTGTCAGATAGTTAAAATAAATGGTTGATAACACAAGTGTTTTCCACGATGGATTCTTCAACGGATGCGTACAAATAAAACAACCTCGATGAATGTGCACCGTCTCCTTTTTTCGATTGGGATATTTGCATTGCTGGTCACACAGCTTCTGGCGCAGGAAACGGAACAGGGGCAACGTATTGATTTCGCAAAGGATATTCAGCCGATATTAAGAGCCAGTTGCTATTCCTGTCATGGTAGCGATGCTCAGGAAGGTGGTTTGCGCCTGGATAATAGGGCACGAGCATTCGTTGGAGGAGATAATGGTAAGGCGATCGTATCAGGGGATATAACCAAAGGTTTGCTACTGACTCTGATCAAGGGTACGGACGAAGATCTGGGACGCATGCCGCCCGAGGGTGAAGGGACGCCACTTACAGAGCAGCAAATTACACTGATTCAAAACTGGATTGCGCAGGGAGCGGAATGGCCCGATTCGGCTGATATCGCCATTCACTCCGATCATTGGTCGTTTCAACCATTGGTTCGACCGGAATTACCGATGGTAGAGCAGCAGGACTGGATCAAGTCGCCGATCGATAAGTTTGTTCTGGCTCGTTTAGAACAGGATGGAATCGCTCCGTCGTCACGCGCAACACGGAGCACGTTGATTCGCAGAGTTTATTTAGACTTGCTGGGACTGTTACCGTCGGCCGCTGAGGTTGAGCAATTCCTCAACGATCAACGGACGGATGCGTATCAGCAAATGGTGAATCGAGCATTGGAGTCGCCCCACTATGGTGAACGTTGGGGGCGTCATTGGCTGGACCTTGCTCGATACGCTGACAGTGACGGTTACGAAAAGGATCGTGCGCGACCTCATGCCTGGCGTTATCGTGATTGGGTCATTCATTCTCTCAATGCGGATATGCCATTTGATCAGTTTACCATCGCTCAGATCGCCGGTGACATGTTACCCGAGGCGTCGGTTAGCCAACGCGTCGCCAGTGGGTTTCATCGCAATACGCTTCACAACACCGAGGGAGGAACTGACCAGGAAGAAGATCGTGTTAAGAAGACGGTAGACCGTACGAACACGTTTGGCACAATCTGGTTGGGACTCACAGTCGGCTGCGCTCAGTGTCATAGTCACAAGTATGACCCGATAAGCCATCGTGAGTATTACCAGCTTTATTCGTTTTTCAACAGCATGAACGAGCAGGACGTGGCAGCTCCGACCATTGCTGAAGCGAATGAATTTACCAAACAGCAGCAACAGTATGCCGCTGAACATGAACAATTTGTGGCAGCCCGAACGAAATACGAATCCGAACAGTTGCCGAATGCGTTAGCAAAGTGGTTAGAAGTGGATGCAAATCTGGTGTACCAGTGGAAGACCTTAACAGCAAGTGCCATCACCGGGCGTCACAAGGCTACGTTTAAAACGCTTGAGGATGGATCGATTTTGGTTGAAGGTGAGAATGTGCGATCGGATATTTATACGATTACCGGCACAGCTGACTCGCTAAGCGGTATTCGTCTGGAGGTTATTCCGGACGATCGTTTGCCCAAGAAAGGCCCGGGGCGAGCCGAAAACGGCAATTTTGTGTTAACCAATGTGCAGATATTGGCGAGGCAGGCAGGCAGTGAAGCTGAATTTGCTCCGCTGAAAATCAATAGAGCTCTGGCCGATTTCTCTCAGAGTAACTGGGAAGTGGCCAAGGCGATTAACGAAAACGCTGAAGATGGTTGGGCTGTTTCACCGGAGATCGGTAAGCCTCACGTGGCCGTTTTCCAGTTGGAAAATTTGGCAACGTTTGAAGGTGGAATTGAATTCAAAGTTGTGCTGGATCAAAAATATGAGACTGGTAGTACACATAATCTGGGGAGGTTTCGGATTTCACATGCCAGTTTCGACGGTGTTTTGGGGTTGGACGGTACACCTGCCGAAGTCCTGGATGCCATCGCTGCTGAAACGAGAAACGCTCAACAGGAAAAAGTACTGCTGGACTACTATAAACAACTCGATGATCCTTACAAACAGCTTGTTCAGGCCGAAGAGGAGCATGAGGCAAAAGCTCCGAAACAATCAGATACGAAGGCACAGAGTGTCGTGGAGCTAGGGGAGGCTCGTCAGGCTCATATCCATTTACGAGGGAATTTCCTAACCAAAGGTGAGATGGTGGAAACCAAAGGGCTCGATGTCTTACCCACGGTAGCGGCAGGTGGTGAGAAACTGAATCGCTTGGATCTGGCTCATTGGACAGTGTCGGATGAGAATCCGTTAACGGCCAGAGTGACAGTGAATCGAGTATGGCAACGTTATTTTGGCCGGGGCATTATTGAGACGAGTGATGACTTTGGGCTGCAGGGTTCCGAACCGACTCATCCAGGTTTGTTGGATTGGTTGGCAGTTGAATTTCGAGAGCAGAAGTGGAGTCTGAAGCATCTTCATCGAACAATTCTCAATAGTGCTGTTTATCAGCAGGTCTCGGCACATCGAACGGATTTAGAAGAGACGGATCCTGACAATGAGTTGTTAGCCCGACAATATCGATCACGAGTTGAAGCGGAAATTATCCGTGATTTAGCGTTGGATGCGAGTGGCTTGATTGTGGAAACCGTGGGCGGCCCGAGTGTACGTCCTCCGCAGCCGGCAGAATATTCGTCATTGACTTATGCCAATAGTGCCAGATGGCAAACCAGCGAAGGTGACAATCGATATCGTCGTGGTATGTATACGTTTTTCCAGCGAACGAGTCCTTACCCCATGTTGATGACGTTCGACGCTCCGGACTCGAATGTCTGTATTGCCAGGCGATCGCGAAGTAATACGCCGCTGCAGGCATTGACGATCTGGAATGACGTAGTGTTTACCGAGTGTGCTCAGAATTTGGGACGACGTGTCGTTCGAGAAGTGGCTAGTAGCGGTAAATTGGCAGAGGACGTGCGTAAGCGTGTCTACCATACTTTTCTTACGTGCCTGTCACGACGGCCGACACGAACGGAAATGGCGGTTGTGACAGAATTCTACCGGCGTCAATTCGATGCGTTGTCACGGGACGAAGCGGCAGCCAAAGAAGTCCTGGGGGATAGCCCCATGCCCGAATCAGCCAACCTTGCAGAAACAGCTTCCTGGGTGGCAGTTGCCAGGGTCTTATTAAACACAGACGAGTTTATTACTAAAGAGTAATCACCCTCGAGGTGGAAAACATGATGAATATCAACAACGAATTGAGAACGAAGAGTCGGCGAGATTTTTTTACATCTTCAGCGAGTGGGCTGGGAGGCTTAGCATTAGCCTCACTGTTACAGGGTGACGGTGTATGGGGGGCCGATCAGGCCAATCCATTGGCACCTAATTTTGGACACTTCGCTCCGAAAGCGAAACGCTGTGTATTTGTATTTCTTGCAGGGGCTCCGAGTCATGTCGATTTATACGACCCGAAGCCGGTCTTACAGCAACGACATGGTCAGGGTTTGCCGAAAGAGCTGACCGACAAGGTGCGCTTTGCCTTTATAAAAAAGGACAGCGCTATATTGATGGGGAGTAATCGGAAGTTTCGGCCCCATGGTGAGTGCGGCATGGAACTTTGTGATTTGCTGCCGAATATTGGTTCTTGTGCTGATGACATTGCGCTTGTACGTTCGATGCACACTGACGCCTTTAATCACCATCCTGCTCAATTGATGATGACGACGGGAGTACCACGATTTGGGCGGCCAAGTATGGGGTCGTGGCTTACCTATGGGCTCGGTTGTGAAACGAATGATTTACCGGCTTACGTAGTGCTTTCCGCAGGTCGAGGTAGTTCGGGTGGCGTTTCGAACTGGACGAGTGGATTTTTACCTTCCACCTATGAAGGGGTAGTCTTTCGTGGCGACGGAGAGCCGGTATTGAATTTGAATAGCCCTCAGGGATATTCACGGGATATGCAAAAGGATTCTCTGGGACTGATTAACTCTCTCAATAGAATTCGACTGGAGCAGCAACAGGACACTGAAATTGCTAGTCGAATCAATTCCTATGAATTAGCCTTTCGGATGCAAAAGGCGGCTCCCGAATTAATTGACGTCTCGTCCGAAACTCAGGAGACGCTTGATCTTTACGGGGTTGGTAGAAAAGAACCCGAAAAGACTAGTTTTCGTGGTGGTGGTGCAAATGTGTACGGTCAGTTTTCCCGGAACTGTCTGTTAGCTCGTCGTTTGTTAGAACGTGGCGTACGGTTTGTCACACTGATGCATGCGTCCTGGGACCACCATAGTAATCTAAGTGAAGAGATATCCTATAACGCCGGAATGTTGGACCAGCCAGTAGCTGGGCTGCTGAAGGATCTCAAGCGTCGCGGGATGCTCGAAGATACGTTAGTCATTTGTGCCGGTGAATTTGGTCGTACACCGCTGGGTGAAAACCGAGGTGGCAATAAGCAGAATACCGGGCGAGATCATCACCCCTATGCTTATAGTTTGTGGATGGCCGGTGGTGGAATTAAAGGTGGTCAGGTCGTCGGGAAAACGGACGATATTGGGTGGGCACCTGTGGAAGATGCAGTCCATGTGAATGACTTCCATGCCACGACGTTGAAGTTATTTGGCTTTGACCACCACCGCCTGGTGCATGAGTTTAAGGGATTAAATGTACGTCTAACCGATCAGGGTGGAAAAGTAGTTGAGAAGTTGATCGCTTAGGTGGTTAGTGGTGGAGCAGAGTCCACGAACTGCTGTATGATGTCTGCTGCGATGGCCTGAGCATTGTCGTACTGGATCCACCAGCTTTGTAGACGAGCTCGTCGAATGACGCCTTTTTCTAATTGCAAATCGAGCACGGTGTGCTGCCAGTGAGTTTGCCCATCGTTTAACTGGATAGACGAAGCCATTAGGTCTGTTGGGTGAACAATTTCCAAATAGCTGAGCCCCGGGGCAACCTCGACCAGTAAGGCAGTCGCAGACGCTCCGTCCTCAGGCGGTATCCATTTTCGCTGGTCGTTTTGGAGAAGGACTCGGTTGGAAGTAGAGCCGCTTGATCGAATCGGACAACGGCTATCGAGTTGGTCAGTTTGTAGCGAAATGATGGTTTCAATACCAACAGCATGCTCGACCTGTTGCACTCGCCAGTATAACTGAGGAGTGGCGGGGCGATCTTGCGTTGCCGCATAGGTTGCAATGAGATCTGCTCCACGTTGATATGCTTCAGTGATGGATTCTGTCGTTAATCCCAAGTCGAGTCTGGCATAGGAGTCATTGGCGATGACGGCCTGATGTGCGATCACTTCCTGGAGACCTGCAGCAGGAGATTCCAGATTTAACAGGCATTGCAGGGAATTATGTGAAAGTGAAGCGGAAGCTTGCTCGAGTTGCCACATAGTCTAATTACGTTTGGGAAATGGTCGGCATAGGTATGGAATTCAGACTTGAATTATGTTTGAAACCGACCGGCGTATCAAGGAGCTAACAGGGTGATTGACAAACGGGGCCGTACAAAAAAATAACCCCGCCGAATGCAAAGCATTACGGCGGGGCCGGAACAGAGAAGAGGCCAATTGTTAGTGCGATTTATAATGGAAGTCATAAACATGACTGGGGAATTCCATAACTGTCAGAAACAGTTTCGCGTAACAAAGGAATCTATTTCGATAATAACAAGTGCAATTCCAATGTCCAGTTTTTACTTGGGAAAATGCTCGTTCTGCAAGTGCTTCAGTTTGTTGGACTTGGTTATGAGTGTTTTTCGGAGGTGATTTCTGTTAGCTGCATCATCCACTATATTGGACAGTTGGTTGTCATGAAGTAAGGTCGATTATTTTGGGCAATCGGTTGAATCGAGTTTTGTTGAGGCAGGTACACATGAATTTGGAAGCATTAGCAATTGAGGCGGCAAAAGAAGCGGGCGGTTTGCTGGCTCAGATGCAGGATACGATCAATCCCCGGGAAAAGGCTCCCAAGGATTTGGTTACCGAAGCGGATGTTGCTTCGCAAAGAAGAATTCTTGAGATCCTGTTTGCAGATCGTCCTGATGATTACTTTCTGGGCGAGGAAGATTTAACCGATGAATCTGATTTGCCCGCATTGGATCGCATGGTCAGTGGTGACACGGATTTGTCAGAGTTGGAGTACTGTTGGGTGATTGATCCACTCGACGGTACGGCCAACTATGTTCACAAGCTTCAGACTTATAGTGTTTCAATAGCATTATTGCACTTTGGTGAGCCTGTGGTGGCCGCTGTATATGATCCGGTGATGGACGATTGTTACAGCGCAACTCAAGGTGAAGGAGCACGCGTCAATGGTTCAGCGATTGGTAGCAGCGGATGCGAAGACCTGCAACGCTCGTTGATAGCAGCGAGTTTTACGGCGGGAGTTGAACGAGGTTCACCGGAAGTAGATCGTTGGGTGGAAATGCTCTATGAATGTCAGGCATTACGGCGGTTAGGTTCGGCCGCACTCAATCTATGTTACGTCGCTCAGGGAGGTCTGGATGGTTACTGGGCAACGAGTGTCAAGATTTGGGATATTGCGGCAGGTGTTTTGGTAGTTAGGGAAGCTGGGGGATCTATAACGGCTGTTGATGGAGGTCCGCTTGTGATTCAGGATGCCAAATTTATAGCAGCAGCTACCGAGTCACTGCGAAAACAGATGTTTGACGTACTATGTCGGGTTTAAACCAACCTGAGTTGCGTATTTCTCATTGATAACTCAGTGGTCCGATTTAAAATAGAGGGACCTGCCTAGGCAGGTCTTTTCTTATCTATTTAATTTGGGCTGACCAATGCAACATTGGAATCTAAAAACTGAATCTGTGCTTTGGTATTGCGCAGAAGTTGCCGTCACCCGAAAACGATTTCGAGTGACCTGGCCGACACTTGGTCTGCTCTTGATCTGGGCTCTATTCCCGGCGCGGCTTGCTTTCGCTCAACCTAATGCAGAATCTCAGGAGTTGCCATCTGATTCGATAGGTGTTGTTCGTAAGGCGCCGACGGAGATTGTTTTATTACGTGATAAGAATGGCAACTTGGTCAAAGTCGCCACCAACTTGTCGTTAGAAGAGTATTTGCGAATATACAATCAGCAGAATGACGTGGAGGATCAGAATACTCCACCTGCTTTTGTGATTGATCAGGCTATTTACTCAGGCCGGGCAAGTTCAACGCACCTGAATTTTTCAGTGGACTTTCGCATTCAGCTGGTACAAGCGGACGAAGATCAGTGGGTACAGGTACCGCTACACTTGCCTCAATGCGTCATGAAATCTGCTCCAAAGTATTCCGGTACAGGAGAATTTTTTGTGACATGGGACAGTCAACTTGGTCATGTCGTTTGGCTTAAAGGTGCTGTGAACAGTCAGCATGGCTTGACGCTGAGTCTGACTCGACCGTTGCGTACGACGGGGCAATTGACAGAATTGATTCTGACGCCACCACCTGCACGTAGTCAGTTCCGGCAGTTGGTGGTTCCCATTGGAAAAGCACGATCCATCGGAGGAGATTTAGAGGTAAAGACAACTTCGCCTTCGAATTCGACTACTGCATTTGCTTTTGATTTTCAATCGGAAGAATTGGTGATGGGATGGAGTGATGCGGGAGGAGATCCCGGGACTGAATTGACGCGGATTCAGGCTGAAGTGAATACCGAGTTTACGGTACGGCAAAATCGTAGAGTTAGTGCCAGGGGAACATTGAAAGTAGAAGGGTTGGGATCAGCAGTATCGAATTTCGATGTTTTACTTCCTGTTGGTATGAAACTACTGGAGATACCGAACTCGGCATATCGCGTGACCAGATTGCCAGCAGTTGCGCAAGAAGGAGAGTCGGAGACACGTGAGCGTATTCGAGTGAGTGTTCTACAGCCCCAGTCGACACTTTCGGTAGTTGTAGAGGCAGAAACTCCTAATAGTCCTGCAAGTGAAGTGCCATCGAACCAATCCTTTGCGGGATTCGAAGTGGTCGATGCGGTAAAGCAATCAGGGTCGTTGCGTATCAGTACGACCACCAATTGGGATGTGGTTTGGCAGGTCAGTGGTGATATTCGAAGAGCGCTCAGGATTACCGAAGAGTCAGCTGGCAGTGCAGGAATCCGCCTGGTCGCGTTTGAATACTACAACACGGCCTATACCGTCGTAGGTACTTTGCAGGAGCGTGAAAATCAATTCCGGGTTGTTCCCAGGTATTTACTCGAAATCTCTCCATCGCAGCTGCGTATGACAACGACGTTGCGATGTTTGTATACGGGAACAGGAAAATACCAGGTTGTTGGTAATTGGAGTGGTTGGGAATTGGACCAGGTATTTAAGAGTCTTGATGGGACGCTGGAGTTAGTGGATGCAGAATTAACTGACGGCATGATGGAGTTCTCCGTTGCGACTTCTGAAACGGATTCACGTGGAGATTTCGAGTTGATTATTCGATCACGAAAGCAACTGCCTTCAGATTCAATGAACGACTCTCGTCATTTAGACTTGCTCGTGCCTCAAATCGAGGTGACGAGTGTAGAAAACGCAAAAATCGTTCGGGGAGCCCAGGCCATTGTTTTGCAGCCAGCCGACAATGTCGAAATTATCCCTGACAACGAAGGCATGGAAGGATTGTTGGCCGGGACGCTTAGTGATGTGGAGGATTTAGACATTCCTGACTATCAGCAAACCCCCTTAGTGTTGATGTCGTTGCCAAATTTGCCACAGGGAGAGCCTTTACGTGTCGTGGGATCGGTCAATGTACGACAACGTAGCGTTCTGGTGACATCAACAACATCGATTCAGTTGGAATCGAAGTATGCAGCCTTTGAGCAGGTACTGGATTATCAAATTGCCTATGAACCCATTCGTCAGATTACTCTCACCGTTCCCGGGATCGTGCGTCATCCGGAGAATCTGCGAGTATTTTTGGAAACGGATGAGTCCGGTGATGACGAAAGTGGTGGAAACAACGTGCTTCCGTGGAGTGTCGTTCCCAATTCGATGCAGGCGGACGATGAACGCGCTCAGTTGGAGATTGAGGACATCACAGTTGATTTGTTAGCCGAATACAGCGGCTCCCTACGAGTCATCCTCAAGTATCAGGAACAGTTACCGTTGTTGATGGCTGACGCCTCTCAGCGAGTCAACTTCCTGTTAGTCTCACCGATTGCCCGTGGTGTGCGGTTGGTGCAAAACGAAGTCACCATTAATACTCAGGAAATATTTGTTAGTGAGCCGGCAGATGGGGTGTGGCAGGTTGTACGAGGGGTTGCCTCTGAGGAGACTAGTGGGGACAGCCTGCGTCTTCATGCATCCGAAGCCACCACCAGCTTACCGGTCCAAATGCGGATGCGGCAGGATGTTACCAAGACTTCGACGTTGGTTCAGCGGCGTTGGGTGCAAACGGCACTATTGAATAATCAATGTCGTGAACGTTTGGCATTGACTGTTCGCACGAATGAAACAGATCTTCATATGCAATTTCCTGAACAGGGCGTGGATGCTTCCACGCTCATTGTGGCCATCAATAACCAGCGTGTTCCAGTCAATCAGGTCGTTTTGGATTCGGACAAACAACTCACGATACGTTTAGCCGCTTCGAATGTGGAATCAGATTACCGGGTTGAGTTGTGGTACATGCGGACTCAGTTTGATCCGAATCGCTTACGTTTGCCGTTGCCTAAAGTGGTTAATTCAAAAATGAGTGGTTCGACATACTGGCAGATCGTTACCACCAATGAACAACATTTACTGGGCACGCCCCACGGTTGGACCCCGGAATACGATTGGTCCTGGTCGGGGTCGTATTGGTTCCGTTCATCTGCGTTGGGACAGTCAGAGTTGGAATCCTGGGTTGGGGTAGGTGCTCAGTTGGCATTGCCTGAAAACACGAACCAATACCTCTTGTCGACAGTCGGAGAAGTGGAAGAGTTATCTGCGGCCATTACGAGTAGAGCCACATTGCTATTTGTGATTTCCGGATTAGTACTTGGTATTGGTTTGGCCTTGCTTAAGTTCAAAATACTCCAACAACCGGCAGTCGTTTTCATTGTCGGTTTAATAGGTGGTTTGGCAGCTGTGTGGGTTCCTGAATGGATGTTGTTGGTTCTGCAGTCTTCTTTCCTGGGACTACTGTTAGTCATGATCGCTCGCATCCTCGATTGGATAATCACGGGGCCTCGAACAAGTGCCGGGACGATCCATCGCAGTGGGGCACCGGCCGACACGAATTCAGCCGCGATTGCGTTATTGAAGTTGGACTCTTCCATGGCAGCGGTTGAAAATCTTGACTCTCTCGATGATTCGCAACAACAGGCATAACGATGAAACGCTGGACACGTCAAATTGTAAGTTGCCTGACTCTGATGATGGTTGTCGGTTTGGTTATGGGACAGCAACCTCAGGAGAGTCCTGAGGATTTGTTGTATCGGTTAATCAAAGTAGAGGAGGCGGACCTCGACGAAGTCCTGCCCGGTACGATTCCTGTACTACGCACGCAGTTTGAGGCGATGGCTGAGGCGATAAACAGTCGTGTCCGAGAGCAGTCGGCAGGGCAGCCTGAATTTCGGCAGGGGGCCTATGTTCGGCGATCGATGTATTATGGGCGTGTCGAGGGCCTGCACATCGTAGACGGTCGCGCTGTACTTGGTGTTGATGCTCAGGAGCAATCGGAAGGCGTTGTTCCGTTAGCTCCACTTTCGATCGCCATTGAATCTCCTGAGTGGGTCATGGAGACCATGGCTGAACCAGAGGCGGGTAACCAGGCTGCTGTTACAGGAGTGAGTGATAGAAATGTACCTGTCCTCAAAGTGCAGGGGCCGGGCGATCTGACGTTTAACTGGAGCCTTAAGGGAACAGCGGTTGTTGAAACCGAACGTAAGTTTGTTTTTGATGTTCCTCAGAGTGAATCAGGGTATTTGGTGTTAGATCTTCCGCAAGAGTTACTGCTAAAGTCATCCAGTGGCATTGTGTGGGCACCTCAGCAGGACACCTTACCGTTGCCGGTAGATGGATTGCCTGAATTGGCCGCTGAGCAGAATCGTTGGGTTGTTCAATTGGGAAGCCAGGCAAACACCACATTGACAGTTCTGACGGATGATGCAGAGGCTCCGAGTGCCAATGTCTTGTTTTACAGCCAGGAGATTCAGTATTCTGTTGAACCGGAAGGGATTCAGGTTGAAAGTCGTTTAACCTTAGATTCTGTGTTGGCACAACGGCAGTCAGTCTCCCTGCAGCTAGCTCCGGAGTTAGAGTTGGTCGGAATCTCCAATGAAGGTCGTGATCTTGCGATCTCGAAATCCAATGCGGGACAAAATCATTGGACAGTGACGTTAGATCCTCGTGGAGGAACTCTTGAACTGGACGTAATCGCAGTGGCTCGGATTTTGCCATTGCAACCACAAGTCCTTCCATTGATCAGTGTTGTGGATGGAATTTGGCGACAAGGGCAGATTGCGTTAACCGTCGCTGAGTCACTGGAATTGTACCGATTGGATATTCAGGGGGCGATCGAAAGCCGGGTTGAACAAGTCGGGGCGATGAAGCGTCGAGTACTGGAAATGTATGAACCGACCCCGAAGCTGGTCATCGTCACTGGCCATCAGGAAGCGGAAATACATGCTTCTCAAGTGTCTCGATATGAAATGGATAGAAATCAACTATATCTGCAGACGAAGATTTCGTTAACGGCAGCAACGCAGCCCGTTCATCAACAGCACTTTGAAGTCATCAATGGTTGGGAATTACAAGCGGTTACTTTGGAGGCTTTCGCGGGGGGAGCAGAACAGGTCACGCCAAGAGTCTCGGATGTTAAAACTCAAACGGCCGTCTTAAAACAAATCGAGTTCATGGAAGCTATCGAACCCGGTAATACGCTTGTTTTGAATATCAGTATGAGTAAGCAGATTTCAGGGCTACAGGTGGACGGAGTCATGCTTCCGGCGTTGATCCTTCCCAATCAGTCGGAATCACCGTTGCAACAGAAACGTGTCGTTTTGCAACAGCATTTAATTGGCCTAACGGCGAAACCTCCTCGCGTCCTTGCGTTGTCCGGATTGGGGGATACCAGGCAGGGGCGGCTCAATCCCGGCAGTGAAGAAATTGCTGAAGAGGCGTTATTGAGAGACGTCGGCATTGTCTTCCGAGCCGCTTCGTACCTGAACGAAATTCAGATCGCCTCAGTCCCGGCAACGCAGTCTTTTGAGTCTCAACTTCAAACGGTCATTCATGTATCGGATTCGGTTACCGAAACCACGCGGCTTAAGGTGACGCCGTTAGGGACACCGGTTAAACAGATTCAGATTGTGAGTACTGGTCTTAGTGGTGAGGATGTTCAATGGCAGTTGGTGCCGTCAGGAAGTCCGACACTAACATCAGACGGGATTCTCAATATCGTAAAAAGAGAAGTTGATGGTACGCAACATTGGACGATTGAGTTGGTCGAACCAAGCGTGACCGAATTCACATTGCTTGGTTCACGTGAGATTGCTGTCAGCCAGTTTTCTCGTTTGCCTTTATACCGTATTGAAGGGACGCAGGCTTACGCTGCTGCGATTGAAATTGGTTGGGACTCGGATTTACAACTGTCTATTTCGGATGAACCAACCTTAGAACAGGTATTGCCTGAGCAGAATCAAGGACCGTGGAGACGATTTCGGCAGGCGTATCATTACGGGACGCCAGTCGGGACTCCACCGCAAGTAGAAATTGTCAAAGCGGACGTCCCGGTTGAACATATCGTTTGGAACGCTCATGTTCATTCGAAATATCTAGTCCATGGTTTTAGCAGCCACGAAGTCAGGTATTTAGTTGAGTGTCTGTCCGATGAGGATCTCCAGGTTACACTCCCACGTGGCGTGGATTTGGAAAGTGTTTGGGTGGATGAACAGCGTATGCATCTTGCCTCGCTTCGCATCCCGAACTCGCCTTCCCAGCTACTGATTCCATTAGAAACGGGGTTGCGATTTGCAAAAATTCGAATTCGATTTACGGCAAGTGCCGCAACGTTGGGGTTTCGTACGCAATTGCAAAAACCTCTACCTGTTGTGCAAGCCAAAACCTTGCAGTCGTATTGGTCTGTTGCTGTTCCCCCGGGATTTGAGTTGGCAAATCACTCGACGGAGTATTCGATCGCTCAGCGGTTGCTGGGACCCTGGCTCAATCAGGCAAGTCGAAAACAGTCGCCAGTGGGACGGAATTCAGATGCCGAGCAGGCCTACGAGCGAACGCAAAGTAAAGTGACAGCATTAATCGAACGAGCGGCCATCATACGACGAGGTGAACTATCGACGGAGTCGCTTACCTGGTCGCAGTGGTTACATCATATTCAGATCCTCCTGGAGGACGAATTTGGCTCCGTGCAATTGGCAGTGGATGTGGTTGCACTGGATTCAGTCGGAATTGATCCGTTAACTCAGATTAGTTCTGAGATGACTATAGGGACAGGAATGGCGGCAATGCAATGGCTAAGAGAATCGGGACTGGCCTTCGTCTTAGATGATGACCGACTCTTCTTAACATCGGATCGTTGGGTCGAACAAAGCGATTCGAATCCCAGTCGTGTCGTTGTTGTAGATGATCATTCGCGACCTGTCTTTGCCACTTATAAGCTCGCGGGTGGTTCGGTGGTGACTTTAACGGACTGGATTTTAGGGAGGCAAGTGCTTTCACTATTATCACAGCAGGAAGTTCGGCAGTTACACGAAACGTTGCGAAAGGACTTGATGTGGACTTATGACTCTGGCGTTGAAAAAGTTCAGCAGGGGGTCTCTCTGATTGTCTATAACAAGGCCTCGTTGTTAACAGCGTCCTGGGCAAGTCTGTTAATTTGGTTTGGTGTTTTACTTTGGCTATGTCGTCGGAATTGGCGAATCGCCTTCTTATTGCCAGGGTTGTCAGGTAGCCTGGCAATGTTTTTGAGTACGGAGTTTGTCGCATTCGGGGCCCAGGCCTTCGTTGCGTCGTTGGCGGTCATGGTATGCACGATTTTCGCACGACTGCAAACAAAGCTGGAATTAGTCAGTAAAGATAAGGAACTGGATTTTGATTTGCAGGCTCGGCCGGGAATTCTGACATCGGTATTGTTTTTTGCAATGCTTCTGGGGACGGCTGATTTGGTTTCGGCATTACAACCGCCTGCTAGTGAATCAAACAGCGACGAGTCTAACCAGCAAGATAATTCGCCCGTGAGTAAACAGGAAGTTATGAAGCAGTTGCCTGTGATCCATAATGTTTACTTTCCTGTTGATAGTGAAGGAACGGCCGCTGGTCAGTACTTGTACGTCGCAGATTCGTTCTATCAGACGTTGCGAAAATGGCACGCCGACATTGATAAAACAGAAGAGTCCTGGTTGATTTCCAAAGCGGATTATCGGGTAGAGTGGGAATCGGAAGAACAAGATCAAAACAGCATCCGGCCACTTTTCCAAATTCAGTATGACATTGAATTAGGAGAAGAGACTCAGCATATTACATTGCCGTTAAGCGAGGATGAGAGTTTTGTTGAAAGCGTCAGTATTGAGGGCGAGAGCGTTGCCTTTCAGTGGCTGGATGAAGCCGGCGGATTACAGGTGGAAACGCAACAAGCTGGAAATGTAACCGTCCTATTACAGTTACGCCCCGTTGTGTCTTCGCAGGACGGTATCAGCCGAATTCAATTGGAAATTCCAGCCGTTCCACAATCGAGATTGGAAACAACCCCTTTCTCAGATGAACAGAAAATACTGCTGTCAGGAAGTCGAGGTCAAATCCGTACTGACAGCCTCAATCGACGCCAAGTAGCATCGATCGGAAATACAGATCGTATCGGCGTGATCTGGGGCATGGGTGACGTTGAAATCGCAGGAGTTTCAGTATTGGAGTCGGCTGAATACTATTGGCTGAAAATAGCTCCGCATTCAGTGGTGCTTGATGTGCGTCTTAAAGTAGATGTGGTGGCCGGTACGACTCAGCAGTTTAGTATGAATATCGATCCCCGATTACGGCTGCTACCAATTCGATCAGGTCAGATCCTATCCGGGGCACCTCGAATTCGCGACGGTGAAACCAAGACTCTCTATTTCTCCTTGCAGCGACCTGTATCCGATTCGTTTGAATTGCAATTGTCGTTTTATCTGGAAGATATCTCCGGGATTGGAAATGTTCCCATACCTGAAATATCGCCTGTGGTGCAACGACGTCGCGAACGTTGGCTGGCTTTAAATGTCGAGGATGATTTGACGTGGCATAGTGCTTTGAAACCGATTTCTGCAGAGCAGCAGCAGGATGTCTTAGCGAACTGGACAACATCGATGGCTCCTCAGGCTATTTATGCATTAACGGGAGATACTCAGGGACTAGAGGAATCGATTACCACATTACCTCGCGTGGTGGCAACTGAGGTGACTCAGTCGACGGATGTGGTTGTTGATCAGGATCAGTTACTCATGTTGTATCACGCAGATCTTTTGATTGAAGATGGTGTGGTTTTTCAGCATCGTTTCGATGTACCGGCTGGGTTTATTGTTGAATCAGCCACCATGATCCAGGACGGTGCAGTGATCGCCGCGGATGTACAGCATCTTGCCGACGGAATCCTCAGTGTATTTACCGATGAGGGTGTAGCAGGTGAACTGACGTTCGACTTACGAGGACGGATTCCGATACGCTCCAGTTCAGTTAGTACTGTCAATGTTCCGGCAATCACGTATGAAAATGGGATGGTGATCGAAGATTCCATCGTCGTTGTTCAACGGCCCGGTGTTGTGGTGAGGGCGCACCAGGGGCAAGAGCAAATTGAAACGGAAGCAAAGTTCATTGAGGATTTGGGAGGTCGATTAATAGCGGAGTTCGATGCAGCTGTAAAAGCCCGGGAATGCAAATTAAAGATTGCACCTAATCACGTTGAGTTGCGTGGAGTTGCAAGTGGTGGGCTGGAGGAAGTTGACGGCCAATGGCAATTCAATATTTATGGTGATTTGGAGGTGGTTCAGGGAGAGGTTAGCCAACTTCAAATACAGGTGAAAGATATTCAATTTAGTAGTTTCGAATCAGTACTCGGAGCTTATGCATTGGAAACTCAGCAGTATGCTGAGGATGATTATCTGATCACCTTGCGACCGAGTGAGGTCATGCCGGAGTCCGTCAGTTTTCAGCTCAGGTTTGACCTTGAACAAACCGACGGCATTTTAGCGGTTCCGGACTTTACAATAGTTCGCTCGGCCAAGAGCGGTCTGCGGCAATTTTTCTACATGCCGTTGATGTTGGAAGGGCAGCATCAGCTTGAATGGGACGCCACCGGCGCTCAAAAAATTTCACAATGGTCCACGGATATTATTCCTTCGTCGGTGACAGTCCAAACTCATGCCGTGTATTTGGGAACAGGAAACGTAGATATTCGCTCTCGCGGTTTTGTGCAAAGTGCCAGCCAACTGCAGGTGGAGCTAGTCAATTATGAATTGGCAGTGATTGATCAGCAGCAGATCGTCGGATTGGCGAGAATCGACGTCTTGCCAACTCGAGGAAAAGAATTGCAATTGGTGTGGCCGGAGATGTGGGTGCTTGAAAGTATCTCGATACAAGGAACACCGGTCCTGGCAAAGAGATTGGAGTTGCCATCTGCGATTCAGGAAGAGAATTCCAGAGTCGTTATTCCGTTACTTTCTGACGGACAGTACCAGCAAGTGGATGTTGCATTTACTTTAAACGCAGGAAAAAAATTGTCAGGTGGAACAAATCTCTTGCTTTTACCTGTACCTGAGCATGAGGTGGAGGCCTCAAATATAACGGTCTATGCCTCGGATTCAGACTATCAATCGCTTCAGTTTGTCAGTGACAATGTGGAAGTTGGCACGATGGAATTTCTATTGGAAAAGGAAGTTGACTGGGGATTGGAAAACGTTAACAACCGCATGACGGGAGACTTTGAAGTCAACGCAGATTTGCTGGCCGAACAACAGTACTGGCAGGCCTATCGTGATCGCCTGCAGCTAATTCGGGATTTGGACAGCGGTGTGGCCTCGGAGATCGATTTAGGAAACAGGCCGGAAGCTGGGTTTGGATATCGTGACTTTCAGGTCTTACAGTCACCGGGAGTTCGTCTCACGGGACATGCTAGTGGCGTACTTCCACAGATTCTGGTGAAAGCAGAGATGGATACATCGTCGAAACTAGTTTGGTGGCAATTGGGTATCATTTCAGGGCTTACGGTCGTCTCAGTTTGTTTGTATTACCTCACCGAACGAGGGTGGATTGCTAATTGGGTGAGTCATGCTCCAATGAGTCCCTTCGTTTTGCTGGGCGTGGTGTGGTGGACTTTTCTAACTCCGGCATTTATCGGCATCGGATTGATGCTCTTGGGATTATTTGGATTATTGCTTCCGGATCGTCGCTTTATCAAAGTCCGTTTCCGCTGGGTGGGTGAATCACAGAAGAATGCGTCTCAGCAAAGCTAGCCCTTGCTCATTTGCATTCAGGTCTGGATGCAAGTTGGCCGAAAGTTAGTATTGGCAAGAATTCAAGGATGTGCTAATTTTTCGTAACCTTGCAAAGAAACTTTGTGAGGCTGGTGAACTGCGAAGATGAAACAGCCAAGGATGGTAATCATTTCAAGCAGTTTTCGAGGGAATGTAGAAACCATGCCGGCACTGGAAGGAGTCCAATATGGCGGCAGAGCCAACTCAGAATGCAGGAATTCATATTCGTTGGATGATTCGCAGGGACATGAAAGATGTTCTGGGGATTGAAAATGCTAGTTTCGAGTTTCCCTGGACAGAAGAAGATTTCGTTCGTTGTCTGAGGCAACGAAACTGCATCGGGATGGTTGTTGAACAACACGACGAAATCGTTGGTTTTATGATCTACGAATTACATAAAACCAGGTTGCATATTCTAAATTTTGCCGTGCATCAGGATCAGCGACGGCTTGGCGTGGGAACAGCCATGGTCGAAAAACTGAAGAGTAAACTTTCTAATCAACGGCGTAATCGTATTGTCCTGGAAGTTCGTGAAACCAATCTCGAAGCGCAGTTGTTTTTCAAGCAACAGGATTTCCTTGCACTTTCGGTGTTACGCAATTTCTATGATGACACGGTGGAAGATGCCTATCTAATGCAGCACAGATTTGTTGCAGAACAAATGGAAGAACCGGTCAATCGTATTACACGCATGGCAGGTTAACTGCCCGTATAGTGCATGCACTTCCAGGTTTTCTCGTGTAACAAAAGCAGACAACTCTCGTCTGCTGAAAACGTGAAAGCTGATCACACTGGTTTTATGCATCGTATAACACGCGTGGCAAACACGATCATCATTTAGAACTACAGTATGCTTGAGTCTCATCATCACCAGCAGGCATGTCCAGTGTTGGTAAAGAGATTGTGAAACCCTGAATTCGGGGCAACCTTCGTGCCGGGCGTCTATAATAGAAGTCCCTAACGCAACTTCAGTTTGCATGAAGCTTCTTAAACAGTTCACATGATAAGGACGTGTCTTGGACGATCAGGCAACTCTACTGGTTGATACGATTCTAATACTGACGTGGTTGCTACCTCTATGGTTGGCCATCGGCTTTACACTCCGCACGCCGTTGAGATTCCTGCAGACGTTGTTGTGGCTGCCAGCTGCAATGTTTACGGCGTTTTTATGGAGAGCTCGACTTTATGGTCGATTACCGGAACAGGGACAGGGAGCGGTCCTGATTAGTAATCACCGTAGTAGCGTTGATCCATTCTTTTTACAAATGGCATCCAGGCGGCCGATTGGTTGGATGATTGCTCGGGAATTTGCCTCAGGTCCGGTAATTCAGTACGTCATGAAAGTGCTTGATGTGATTACTGCAGGTCGTCGAGGGGTGGACACCGCAGCCACCAAGCGTGTTATTCGCGAAGCAAAAGCGGGGCGGTTAATCGGGATGTTTCCCGAAGGCAGATTAAATACAACCGATAGATTTATGCAATCTTGTCGGCCGGGGGCCATACTCGTAGCGATTCGTGCAGGCGTGCCTGTCATTCCGTGTTATTTACACAATCTTCCGTTTACCAACGTGATCAGTCAGCCATTTCACACACCAGCACGAGTTTCTCTGTTTATCGGAGAACCGATTGATGTTGTCAGTTTATCGGAAGGTAAAACGGATAAAGCTACGCTGCAAAGGTTGGCAATACAATGCATTAAAGAAATTGGTAAACTCGCCGGCAAGCACGATTGGGAACCGGAAATGGCAGGTAAAAACTGGCTGAAAGATGTTGCTGATTAGACTCTGGCAGCGGCTTGAATTTGGTGAGTTATCCGAGCTAAATCATTTTGAGTTTGTTGTAGCGACTTGGAAGAAGTTCTGATGGTTAACACAGGATGCCCGGTCTCGATGGTATTTCCGACCTGGGGGATGTCTGACAATATGGCACTGGACTGGGCAGCTACTTGCTGGAAAGCATGAAGCTGATGTAGATCGATGTGTAGTGATTGGTTGGCATAGACAATCCGTTTTCCATGCACAAGTTGGTCTAAGCAGGCGTCTGCGGTGGCTTGTATCGGAAAGGGATGCTCGGTAAATGCTTTGATGTGGTACTCCAGTAGCGGAGCCTGCCAACGAGGCTCTAGTAGTTCCATGGAGGCTGTATATCGTGGATTGATTTCGAGAATCGTGATTTGGTTGTCGTTCGTTAATAAAAAGTCCACTCCCAATAGTCCCCGTAGCCCCAGGTGGTTCAAGAGTGATCCAAGACGAACTAAATCGTGTTCAACGGTTGGGGGTACCGAACTAACAATGGCTCCGTGGAATTCGAAATTGTCATGACTTGTAATGTGCTCGACGGTACCCAGGAGTATCGCCTGATTGGACTGAATGAGGAAATTGGCGCCCATGGACTTTCCTTCGATATATTCCTGAAAGTAATGGGTGTCCGGGACTTGTTCTGTTGGTTGATGGAATTGAATCCGGTGGCCTGCTGCAGATTGATAAGGTTTTAACAGCCAGCGTTTAACCTGTAAATTGGAAGATTGACCGATCTCAGGATAATGAAATCCGGCTTGGGATAAGAGCGAACTTAGCAGTTTAGGTTCACGAATTTTAGCCAGCAGTGGCGTTGGTGGTGCCAGAAGATTTGTTTGGCAGCGAATTCGTTGTATCAGGTCCGGGTAATTCTCAAGGGCTCCGGTTATACAAACGCCATCGGGCTGATACTTACCTATGAGACTGGCAATGTCGTCGGGATAATTTTGAATTGCTTCACAAGTGGCAACGTCCTGAGTGTCTGAGTCGGCAAATAAATCGACAGCGATGACTTGATATCCTGCTGCATGCGCAGACTCGGCAGCGGCTCGGACACTGGCCCCTGCAAGTAAAACACGAGAGATATCAAGATTAGTCATTTTGGTTGGTTGTATCCGGACCCGAGTTAATGTCAAATAAAGTTTGACGATTAAAGCACCTTTTGTCAGCTAGAGTAAATTAAAAATCTGAATTCATAAGGCATAGCCGTAGTCAGGTTCTTGAGTTTAGCTCGGAGTGTGCTATTTTCACTTTAGATAATTAGTTTTAGGTTTTCTCAGGATAAACGGAGATTCATCCATGTCGATGTATGTCGGTGAAGCACTCGTTGGCGACGGCAACGAAATTGCACATATTGATTTGTTAATTGGTAGTAAAGATGGACCTGTAGGCGATGCATTTGCAAATGCTTTGGCTCGCCAAAGTGAAGGTCACACCAATTTGCTTGCTGTTTTGGAGCCAAATCTGGCTGTAAAACCAAGTACTGTAATGATTACAAAGGTAACGATTAAAGGCATGAAGCAGGCTGTACAGATGTTTGGTCCTGCTCAAGCTGCTGTTGCCGAAGCTGTGGCTGACGCTGTTAAAGAAGGTGCTATTGCTGCTGATCAGGCAGAAGATTTAGTCATCGTTTGTGGTGTCTTTATTCATCCTGCAGCTGAAGATGATGCAAAGATCTTCCAGTACAACTACGAAGCTACTTTGCAGTCGATTCGCAATGCCATGACTGGCGATCCATCCGTTCAGAAAATGCTCGATGGTCGCGATGCTGCAGCACACCCATTCAAGGGTTGCTAGTATTAGTAGCGAACGATCTTTCGTTCCTCAATCGAATAGGGAAAGCCCTGTCGAATTTTCGGCAGGGTCTTTCTTTTGCGCTGTAATAGTTTTGCCAGGCAGCAGAGCGAGCAAGGTCGTGAATATTTGAAGCGGGGCTGCTTCAGTAAAGAATTGAATTCGATAAAATGAAATCAGGAATTAATCAGGCCAGGGGTGACTAGAAAGAAACAATCATATGAGTAAACCGAAAATCTTGGTTCAGTTAGACAGTGATAAACATGCCAGTGTTTTTGACGCTGTGGTCGCTGTGGATTCAGGAATTGATCAAATATTGCAATATCGCCAGGTTGCGGTAAAAGATGTTGAGGGGTTAGTGCACGGAGCGATGTTTACTCGAGGCCCTGCAGACCTGCATCAGACAGCTGTTTTTGTGGGAGGAGCAGATGTCGCTGGCGGAGAAGCTTTAATGGAAGCCGCGACGAATTGTTTTTTTGGACCGATGCGTGTAAGTGTCATGATGGATTCAAATGGTTCCAATACCACAGCCGCTGCGGCTGTTTTGGCTGCTGCCAGACATGTCAAACTTGCTGGTGCTCAGGCTTTAGTATTGGCTGGAACCGGGCCTGTGGGAATGAGAGCTGCACGTTTGTTGGCTGGACAGGGAGCAAGTGTGAAATTGGCATCACGATCGCTTGAGCGAGCTCAGCAGGCCGCAGCCAGCGTTTCTCAGCAAGTGCCCGAGTCAGATGTAGTCGGTGTGGCAACCGGCAGCGAAGAAGAAACCGCTCTTGCCGCCAGCGGTGTTGATGTAATTATTGCAGCAGGTGCCGCCGGAATTCAGTTGATATCCCAGCAGACCTGGCAAATTTGTGAACAGCTTAAAGTGCTCATCGATTTAAACGCCGTACCACCATTGGGTATCGAAGGTGTGGACGTCATGGATCAGCAACGCACTGAAGGCAATGTGATCCTCTATGGAGCGATTGGTGTGGGAGGAACGAAAATGAAAATTCATAAAGCGGCCGTTGCTCGTTTATTCGAATCCAATGATCAGGTCTTAGATGCAGATGAAATCTATGCCATCGGTGAAAGCCTCGAAGCTTAGTTTTTCCAGCCTTGGTAGATGTTCCTAGTATGAGTTTACTCACGTTTCAGTGTCCGATGTGTGACGGCGTCTTTCGTGCAGAAGAATCTGTACCCGAGGTGAGTTGCCCGCATTGCCGCGAGACGATTGAATTGAGCCATGAAGATAAACAGAAGAGTGACGGCGGTAGCGAGCAATCTCCACGGAAAAAGACGCAGGTGCAGGTGACGGTGACTCGCACCAAACAATCTGCGCCGATACTACCACCAGGATTTAAAAAACCTCCAGCCGCTGCTCCTCTCCAGGATGATACAGACACTGAGGCTGTGTTGCAGCCGCCTGTAATTGCTTCTACAGAATCGAATGGCAAAGACGCTCAAATTCCGGCGGCTAAAGCTCAAGAGGAATCTCTGAACGAGGGCCGTCCGGATCCCCAGGACATGCACAACGTACAGGAGGA
>DEAW01000119.1:62532-70884 GCA_002348315.1 Planctomycetaceae bacterium UBA2972
GTACAGGAGGAAAGTGAGAGTACGGTAGAGCATCCTGGAGCAATGCAAGAGCCTGCTGTTACAGAGCCGTTACCGGAAACATCTGAGAGTGATGTTGGAGCGAATGATCTTCCTGACGTGCAGGAAGAAGAACACGTCGAAGTCAGGGAAGACGGCGAAGCAAATCAGGAATCATCCGCCGACCTTACATCGATTTTAGCGGAGCTTGATTTGGAAGAAGACGAAGCCTTGTCGGAGACCAACCTGCTACCTCCTTCACTAAATGGAGCTTCAGCGTTGCCGGAGCAACGGGTTGCATTGCCGGCACCTGAAATTGATACAGGTGAAGTGGAACCCGAGCAGGCCGTCGAAAGTCTCTCGGTGGAAATCAAGTTAAGACATCAACCACAAACGGTTGGCTATGGATCCAATAAAATGGAACTTGTCAGTCGTACTTCTGATGAGAAGCAGCAATTTAAGCGTAATAAGAATGTAATCGTTTGGGTGATCGGCGCGATGTTGATCGTGTTAACCATGCTGATCATGTTGAATCTTTAGATTAACCGCGGCTGAATCCGAGGTAAAAACTAAAGACCTGTTTATCGTCGGTATCAGCATGATGGATTGGGAAGCCAAAGTCGAGCGCGAAGGGAGCCTGAGACATGAAGGGCATCGAAATTCGTAATCCAGCTCCGACTACCACACGGAAGTTATCAGAGTGGATGTCATAACCCTGTTCCACGGTTCCAAAGTCTGTGAAGAGAACGCCTTTGAGCATGTCATCGGCAGTAAAGGGGAAGAGATATTGGAGTGTTCCCAGTAATCTCTGATGGCCACCGACACGCACTCCGTTTTCTTCCGGCGAGGCTCCGCGGAATTCAAAACCACGCATGGTGGAGTAGCCACCTGCGAAGTAGTGGTCATAAAGTGGAGTATCCTCCCCTGTGATATCGTACTGCAATCTCCAGGAGAAGACGTGCCGGCCGGAGCCATCGGCACGTTCTCGAATAAGATAGTATTTGCGATATTCCAGTCCACCGCGAGGATAGACGTAATCACCGAGAATTTGTTCGAAGTGTGAGTTGAAGTAATAACCTTCGGTCGCCAGGAACGGGGTATCTCGTGTGTCATGACTGAGGCCGACTTTGAGCCCCACCAGATCGTTGTACCCGAGTGCATCATCGAGATCAGGCACTCCTGAAATGGAAGGATCGGTGATTTTTATTCGTTCCAAGCGAACTGACATATTTACACTGAGGTCCGGATTCAAGCGGTAGCCAAAGCCAAGACGTCCACCGGCACGTTTTTCATCCCAGTCACGATAAATTCGATCATACATAAAGGCGCTGGTATTAAGGCTGACTTTGGTATCTCTGAAGTAGGGATTCGAGTATTGAAGCATATAGCGTTCCCAGAATTCGCCCGGCATGGCTTCGAGTCGGAACCCTTGTCCGCCACCCCGAAATGCTCTTCCTTCGATAAAGTCCTCCCAACTTTCGGGAACGGCCTGATAATCGAAATTTCGCTCATCGATCACAATCTGACCAGTGACACCAGCATCCGAATTGACTCCGACACCAAACATAAATCGTCCGGTACGGCCTTCTTCGACATACACATCAAAGGGAATAGTATTCATCGCTGCATTGGGATCGAACAGCGGTCGTACTGAATTATCATTTGGTGCGAGTTCGTCCTGAGCTTGCGCTAGTTGGACGGAGTCGTCTACTCTTAAGACTTTGGAAGGATTCGAGAGTTCTACAAAATCGGCATCTGTGACAGGGCTTTGTCCCCGGATTACGGTATCTTCGTGACCGGTACTATTAAACGCCGAATCGTCAAAGGTTGGAATCAGCGAATCGTCGGGAGTTGTTTCAAGAGGAGTGTCATTTTCGTCTTCTTTATTGATGACAGTTTGAGGTTGAGTGATTTCAGTGGAAGGATGATTAGCATCAGAGGGAGATTCAGCAGCAACTTCTTCAGCAAGTTGTTCCAGCGTTTTTTGACCGGCTTTAGCCTGAGGCGTGGCCTGTGGATTGGGAGTGAGCCTGGACGCGCATCCTGCAACGCTCAGGCCGAGTAGCAACACGGTCAAAGCGATGGAGATTGGTAATTTGCGGGGAATCATAAAGATCATCGAGTTATCTATTGGTTACGCGTGGTGCCAGGGCTTGTGGGAGTGGAAAGGCTGACGTCCTGTCAATTTGCGGACCTGAATTGAACATCGGGCTTTGACCACGGATAGTGTTTTGAGCAGGGTCGGTAGCAGCTTTAGGATTAGGAGCTGGAGGTAAACCGGATTCTTCGGTTTCGGTTTGTATTTCCTCTGTCCGCACAACAATCGTTGGCGGAGAGCCCATCATGGCACCATCGTTAAATAGTGAACTGTGGCGTAATCGTCGTTCACTAGATCGCACCTCCTGATTGCTTGCCAAATATCCGGGAATCAAGGAGAGCCGATTGAGGACAACGGAATTTTTTGTATGGGGTGAAATGCCGGAAATATGTACGTCGATTTCGCCGACCTTGAACTGCTCACCTTCGTCAATATCAAAGACGACTTCCAATTCGCCGGGGTTTTCCTGAAAGCGAATATCGGGAGTGACCTGTGAGTAGATATATCCGAGTTTCCCGTAGAGGTCCCTCAAGGCGTCGATATCGTTATTCAATTGTCCACGCAGGAAATAGTCTCCGGGTTGAATGGAAACGAGTTTGTTGAGTGATGCATTGGATACTTTTTGATTGCCTTCGACACGCATTGAAGTAATTCGGTACCGAGGTCCTTCGTTGACAATAAATCGCAAGGTGACCCAATGGCCGGAATCGTCATAGTCTATCTGACGGCCAACAGTCGCCTGGAAGTACCCCAAATTTCGGTAGTATCCTATGAGTTTTGCCATATCGCTTTCTACTTTAGAGGGAATGTAATCTCCTCCGATGATCCAGTTAGAGAGCTTTGCTTTGGATTCAAACAGTGTGAGTAGGCGAGCGTCCTGAGCAAGGTGGGGGTCATTCCCAACCACTTCGACAGCAGCGATTTTTTCACGTGGGCCTTCATTGATATAAAAGACCACATCTCGTTCGCCCGGTTTTAATCCTTCGAGAACTGACACGTGAGCTTTCGGGAAGCCGTGATCATGATAGAGTTCCTGAATTTTGCGAGTCGCATCTTCGATAGTAAACAGATCAAGTGCGTCACCAGCTTTAAGGTCCGTTTCCTTGGTAAGCTTCCTGTCGAGGTACATTCGATTGCCAATGTAACGCACGGTCGCGATAGTGGGCCGTTCAAAAACTTCGAAAGTAAGGTGCAATCCCAGATTGGATTTTTTAACTAGCAATCGGACATCCCGAATTAATCCCGTACCATACAACGCTCGTACATCCTCCTGCACAATGGCTGCGTCAAAGGAACGGTCAATACGTGTTTTGATTGTCCCGTATAAACGTTCGCCTGTGAGGAATTGGTTACCTTTGAATTCGATCGAGGCGACCGGCAGGCCTTCATATTGGAGATGTTGTTGCTCTTCTTCCTGTTTCATCTGTTCGGATGTTTGCGGTGTACTGTTTTGTGCTGGTCCCCGCATTCCAGGTGTACCCGGTTGTCGATTCAAGCTGTTGGGCCGTGGAGATCGTGTGGCCCCCGGGAAAATCCCACTAGCTGGTTGTACCTGCCCTGTAGAGCCAGGTCGGAATGTCCCCGGATTATCTGGAACCTGCTGGGCGAATGTAAAGGAGCTCAAGCCAAGGCACAAAATGCATGCGAGGGCTCGAATTCGCAACATCAGGCGTTGATTAAAGGAAGGATGGTTAGTCATTCAATAGATTGCCATGCAAGCATGGAATTAATGTTGTCAATACAAGTCAGTTGGATGTGGCGATGAATGGACACTCGGTGTACTGCCTGTATTAGCAGCACTGGAGTTGTCTGCGCGACACGCGCAGCACCATCCTCGCTGGTTATCGCAAAAAATAACGCAAAACAGACTTTGGCGGCAATACAGATTTTGCCGGATCGCGATGCTTAGACTGTTAAATCACGTGGAATCTGTGTGATGCAAACGACTGATTAGAAGGGATCGCTTCCGACGGCACCAGCTTCAGTTCCGGAATTGAAATCATCGAAGGCCTGTAGTCGTTCCGGGGCTTTGTCGACAAAACGGGTGTAGTCCTTTTGCCAGAGGACTTCGATTTCTCCAACCGGACCATTTCGTTGTTTGGCAATAATGATTTCGGCCAGGCCTGCGAATTGTTCGGCGTCTTCACCACGTCGATAGTATTCTTCTCGATGGATAAACATCACGACGTCAGCATCTTGTTCAATAGCGCCGGATTCCCTTAGGTGGCTCAGTTTTGGACGATGGTCAGCCGATCCCTCTGCTTGCCGATTGAGCTGGGAGAGACATAAGACAGGGACTTTTAAATCACGAGCCAGGCCTTTGAGCCGACGGGCGATACGAGCCACTTGTTCCTGCCGCGGATCACGATTGTTGTCAGGCTCGATGAGTTGCAAGTAGTCGATGACCACCAGGCCAATTTGACCATTATGCGTACGTTGAATGCGTCGAGCGGCAGAAGCTATTTCACTCACCGTACGTGTCGGTGAATCATCGACATAGAGAGGGGAGTTTGCCAGTTCACCGGCTTTCTCGACAAGTTTGGCTCGATCTTCGTTGGAGATCGTACCGTTTCTCATTTTATGTCCATTTACTCTTGCCGCACTGCATAGTAGGCGGTCGCAAAGCTCAAGCTGAGACATTTCCAGGCTGATGAACAAGACGGGGGCTTTACCGAGGTGGCAAACATTTTCGGCAATGTTCATGGCCAACGCAGTTTTCCCCATCGAAGGGCGAGCTGCCAGAATAATGAGTTCATTGGCGTGAAAGCCGCCCATCATCCGATCGAGTTCGGTAAAGTGTGTTTCAACACCGTCTTCAGTTTGCTCGCCACTCATACGAGCTTCCATACGGTCCATGGCCTTGTGGAGGATCTCATCGAGTTTGGAGACAGACTGGCCTCCTCGTGCATCTGCGATCCCGAAGACTTTCTGTTCGGCCTGACTCAATAATGCCCGGCAGTCTACGGTTTGTTCGTAAGCATCCCGCAGGATTTCCGTACCGACATTAATTAGCGAACGGTAGATAGATTTTTCCCGTACTATTTCGGCATAGTACACAGCATGTGCTGCATTGGGTACAGAGCCACCAAGTTCGGCCAGGTATTTTGTGCCTCCTACGAGGTCATATGCATTCTGGGACTTTAGTTCAGAAACGAGCAGCATCGCATCGATTTTTTTGGCATTGTCATGCATTTCCAGCATGACTTGATAGAGTTTGCGATTGGCTTCGTCAAAGAAGTCATCTCTGCGCACGACCAGTAGCACTTCGTCGATCACGTCCGGTTTGAGTAGGATGCTACCTAAAACTCCACGCTCGGCATCGAGATCGTACGGGGGTTGACGTTGCAATATATCAGCAGTTTGCTGAAGGGAATTGCTTCGTTGGTTGGGGGCAGTGGCCATGGGATTCACGGATGTCGTGGAAAGCAGATGAGTTGCGAATCCTCATTGTACCTAATCGTAGTAAAGGGAAAACTACTTAGGACTCGAAGCGACGTAAAAAAAGCTCTGCTTGCAAGCAAACAGAGCTTTGATAGGTTTTTGTTTGGTCAACCGTTACTCGTCTCCCGCTGGCGGTACAACCCAGACTTTAAGTTCGGCCACTTCGATATCCTGATGTAGACGAATGCTGACAGGGAACAGGCCATGTTCTTTGATTTGACCATCGAGCAGGATATGTTCGTTGTTTACCTGAATGTCTTTGCCGCGTAACGCTCCGACAATTTCGGCAATCCCAACACTACCATAGAGTATGCCTTCTTCATTGGCTTTGGATTCGATCGTGACGCTTTCTTCACTGATCTTGTCTGCGAATTCACGAAGTCCAGCCAGGCGAGCTTCCTGTTGTGCTCTGATTTTAGCTCGGTGCTTTTCCACCATGCGTTTATGGTGTTCGGTCGCCACAGTGGCCAGACCTTGTGGAATTAAAAAGTTGTTGGCAAAGCCAGGCTTGACTTCGACAAGGTCTCCAGAGTGTCCGAGGTTGTCGACCGACTGGATCAGCAGTAGTTCAACTCCGCCGTTAGGTCCTTTAGGTAGACGCTTCAGAGTTCGTTTTTGTTCCGGGCTTCTTGGCATGGGTCTGTGTTACTTATTAAAGGTGTCAGTTAGTTTGTTTGGTTAAAACGGAATGTCGTCATCTGCCGGCGGCATTCCCTGAGACGCAGGCGGATCGTTGTAAAAACCTCCTGGTCCGTTGTCTTGTTGTGGTGGAGCAGACTGGCTGGGTGCTCCGCCGTACGATGGTTGCCCGCCGTATTGAGGTCCACCGGAACTCTGTGAGTTCTGGTTGTATCCTTCTGGTGCTCCGCCGCCACCGCCGCCATTGCGAGGTAGCATCTGCATCCGATCACCGGTCACTCGCAGTCGACTACGTTTTTGACCGGTTTGTTTGTCTTCCCACTGATCAAGTCGAAGTCGTCCTTCGATCATGATTCCCGAACCTTTACCGAGGTATTGGTCGGCAACTTCAGCGGTTCGTCCCCAGAGGGTGACATCGACGAACGTGGTTTCTTCCTGCCACTGTCCATCTTGACCTTTTCTACGGTCATTGATAGCTAAAGTGATATCCGTTACCGCAGTTTGATTTCCTGTGTACTTTAATTCGACGTCTCGCGTCAGATTACCCATCAGGATAACTTTATTAAAGCTCGCCATTTGCCAACACTCCTTTGTTAAATTCCTAGTCTTGTGAATGACATGCGTACCGTTTCGGCGCAATGTATTAGAACAAAACTAACAGGGCAAGTAAATCAACACCGACATCACCTGGTTATGCTCAGTCGGTGGGGGACTTGTAAACTTACGAAAGCTTACTCAGCTGCTACTTCTTCCGTTGTTTCCGCAGCATTGTCTGAGGACTCTTCCTGTGGTTCTTCAACCGTCGATTCTCCCTTTGCGTGTGCGACCAGGTGATCGACAAGGCGAGGGTCAATTTTCAGAGTCAGACTTCGCATGACGTTATCGTTGAGCTGATTTGCTCGTTCGAATTCCGTCAGTTTGGAGCCTTCCAGACGCAAGTAAGTCAACCAATAGGTACCTTTACGGTTCCCATTGATTGGGTAAGCCAATTTTTGCTCGCTCCACAATCGTGAGACAAGGATTTCTCCGCCAATGGAGCTTGCCGCATTATTGATAGACTCCTGAACCCCATGAGGATCACGAGCATATCGATTGGAATCGAGGATGAACATGCATTCGTAAACGTTTGCAGCCAAGGTTAATTCTCCTAGTACTTCGTCACACTCAGTTGGGATTACGATTTCCCTGATTTGTAAATGGTCGTTATGTTTCGTGCGAGTTCGTATTATGTTTTCGGTTGTATTGGTTCATACAGAAGTCAATTCCGTTTTGAACCCAATCTGCCACGGCTCCGGTTGCGGTCTCCACGACTCGCTCGATGTCAGTTTTTTCAGCTTTGCTGAATCTACTTAACACGTAGTCTGCCGTGTCCCACTGCGGAGGTGGCGTGCCCACACCAATTCGCAAACGGGGGATTTCCTGTGTCCCTAGTTTGTTAATGATGTCTTTTAGGCCGTTTTGTCCACCGGATGACCCCTGAGACCGAAACCTCATAATGCCAACCGGCAGGCTAATGTCATCACAGATGACAAGGATATCCACTGGGGACAGTTTGTAAAAATCGCTTGCAGGCCGAACACTTCGACCGCTCGCATTCATGTACGTCATGGGGCATAGTAACAAGCCCTTTTCAGTACCGAATTGTGTTTCAATCACTTCGCCTTCAAAACGAGTTTTCGGTTTGCTGGTTCCGTGCCGAGAGGCAAGTCCCGCAAGAACTTGCCAACCTACGTTATGACGGGTGTCCTGGTATTTCTTTCCGGGATTTCCCAGTCCAACGATTAATTTCATGGCACCAGGGTTACTGTGATTAAGTTGTTTGTTGGAAGCCGTTGGCGGCGATCAAACCTTACTGGTCATCTCCGTTGGCGTCTTCTTCAGCTGAATCGTCATCAGCTGCCGTTTCTGTTTCTGTTGTTTCTTCTGCTGCAGGTGCTTCCGAGGACTCTGCTGCATCGCTCTCAGCTTCGTCGGCTGGTGCATCAGCAGGCGCTGGAGCAGCTGCGCCACAGGTGACCACAACAGTTGTCGGGTCACTCAGTAGGCTCACTCCTTCAGGTAACTCAAGGTCGCCAAGAGTAATCGTGCTGTCGGTTGTCAGTGACGAGACGTCAGCGACAAGCGATTCGGGAATGTTCATGGCCGGTACAATCGCAGCTGTTGTGCGAACGACCTGG
>DEAW01000114.1:0-236 GCA_002348315.1 Planctomycetaceae bacterium UBA2972
AAATCCAGGTCAACGATTTCCAACATCTCGTTACAACGCTTGCGACGGGCCTCCCCTTTAATCCGGTATGCTGCCGCAAAGAACTCTAAGTACTCGATCACTTTCATGTCGTCATAAACGCCAAAAAAGTCCGGCATGTATCCAACCAGTCGACGAATCTCTTTGGGCTTCGTGTAGATGGAATTACCACAAACATAAGCCTCGCCAGATGTCGGATTCAGCAACGTAGCGATGAT
>DEAW01000114.1:624-16385 GCA_002348315.1 Planctomycetaceae bacterium UBA2972
TCATCCAGATCCAAATCGATATCCCGAATGGCATACATATCACCATACTTTTTGGTTAATCCTCGTGTTTCAATCACGACAAAATATCCCTTCGGTCTAGCGTACTGAAAACTGTGCTATTTAGCATTGGCCACCTTGTATACCACTCGATAAAAATGACTTTGCTGACCAACGGCTGCTGCCTGCTCACCGGTCACGGAAAACTGACTGTTACTTTGACTGGTTCGCGCAACTAACACGGCTCGATTGTAGGCTAAGGCATGACTCAAATCCAAAAACTCTTCATAGCGGTTGATCAGCCCCGTATACTTCGCTCCACCAATTCCCTGATTAAACATCATCTGTTTGACGATGCGATGAATCGGTTCATTCATCACACTCCAACTTCGACGCTCACCCTTGCTACTGCCGTCCTGATAACGAGCGTAGTAATTGTCGATTCCCTGAGAATCTCCACTGAGGTCGAACAGATCGACAGTGGCGCCTGGCTTGAAACTGCGGCCAACCGGATAGACCCGCCCGTCGAATAATATCTCTACATCGAACAATTCCACATCCAACGGATTAGTGACCGTACCGCGTAATCCACCACTGATCGGGTCTGCGTACAATTCCGGCCGTGCCCCTAACGCAATCGATCCCGACCAGCGACTCCGAAGACTCTTCGTGCCTCCATGCTGCACCGGCACCGAAGTCAGATGACCGTCAGGTCCTCCGGCATGATAGTCGTGATTGATATAGGTTTGAAAGCTATTACGCCCCAATGCTCCCAACCCGGTCCCTGGCAGACCATGCCAGGACGCCCTTACAAACTCGCGATGAATCTCCGGAATACCTGCTCCGGATTTCATCTGTAGCTGAACGTCAAACGCACTAACCTCGGGGCTGTAAATCGCCAGATAATCCGTTCCTCGAACTTCACCACTTTCGGCATCAATATCGACCACATGCAACTGGTTTATCAATGGCGAGTCACCGGGTAATGTATTGGACATCACCGTCACAATCACTCCGATCAGGATGACAGCCACCGGAAACGTCACCCAGGTTAATTGATAACGGTTGAATCTTTCGAGCACATAGTAATCCAGCGGACCGATCAGTAGAACAAAAAAGGCGAGCAATGCTGCAATCCAAATGAAACGCACAGGCGTCACTGAATCGAACTTCTCCATGGCTGCACGTAACTGACCGGAAAGATCCTGATAGCCCGCATGATTCAAACTCTGTCCGGTAAGTGAATCATCATCTTCACCGGCATTACGCCCAACAGCAATTAGTTTCTCCAGCACAGTCGCCGTCGAATTCCAATTCTCAAAAGCCGGGGTATCAATGTCAAATGCCACGAACACCACCATCCCAAACCCCCGGACACTTCGTACGATGAGCGAATACTGAGCCTGCGCATTTTCCTGATCACGTAATAACACTCGTCCATCCGAAACTTGCAAATCTGACAAGACGTCCTGACCGGAATCTAAAAACAGCCGTTGCTGAGCCGTACCAAAATTCTCCAATCCGGATGTATTCCAATCTGCCACAATTGCCTGAGGTTGCCCGGGAATCAAATCACTAAAAGCATGTTCCGCCTCCGTGATTCGCTGCGCATTCTTCCCCGCAAACAGAATGAGCCGACCTCCCTGATACACCCAATCGCGGATGGCTCGCGCCTGTGCTGATGACAATCGTTCCAGAATGCCTGACGTACCGGTTGGCAAAATCATTAAGTCGATTGCTTCATAACCAATCCAGTTATCCGGAAGGCTTTCAAAGTCATCCTCCTGAAGTATTGATACTTCCACCAACTCGGCGTCCGCGGCCAGAGAGCTCTGCAGTCTGGAACGACTAATCGGCAAGGACTTTCCCAACTGCATTACAAAGTAAGAAGTCGCTTTACGATTTCCACCCGAACCACGATCAAATAATCGCTGGTCCACATATTCCTGCTGCCCCTGCTGTTTGATTCCCGCAACCACTCGCCATGGTAGTCGCCCCACTTTGATGTACTGAGTGCGTGAGAGTGATGCTCCGGGAGCTAAAGTAAACTGCTGCTGCTCGTTGGTATAGGAAACCTGCACTCCGTCGATATCATCCGCTTCCACCACGAACGAACCCGTAAACTCCTGATTCCGATTGTTCATAACCTCTGCACGAACAGGAATCCAAACACCACGTTTGAACTCACCATCAATCCCAAGCTCATACTCGACGGTCAGTCCGGACTGCTGAGCGTCCACGGGTTGCCATGTCACCGCCATCACCAGACAGGCCAAAGTAATTCGTATTAACGGTGAGTGGTTATTCATGAACGGAAGAAAGAATGCCGGCAATAGGGAATCAATTTCGATACTCAGACGACCTCTTTAAACAGACCGCCCTGTTTCTTTTTCATCGGCTATTAAGCGAAAGAAAGTACGCCTTATTCCCGAATCCGAGAAAGGTTTTCAAAGTCGGAGGCAACTCGACAAGATGCTTAAGGCTTTTCAGAGTCACTACATTGACAAATGTACTGTTGGCAACCCGGGCATCCGTCACCGTATTTATTGCGAATTGCTTCGTTTAAATCGATCCCCGCCACGTTGGCGATTGTCGTAAGCCATGCCAAAACATCTGCGAATTCCTCGGATTGATCCTGTGCACTGCCGCTACGTAACGCAGCTGCCAACTCACCGACCTCTTCCATCAGCCACATAAAGGTGCCATCAATACCTCGTTCTACGTCCTTCTCCATATACATGGTTCGGATTAAAGATTGAAATTCCGAGAAACTGATTTGTGTATCTTCCGCCATGCGACGTTAACCATCCTTTTCAGGTACAAGCACTTGGATGTCTTCGCCATCAAGCTTTAAATCAAAGACATCAATTTTCAATGCGGGATTGTCCGTCCAGCCACCGTCCTGCATACAAAATCTCCAGGCATGCCAGGGACACACGACTGCACCCTCAAGAATATAACCATCTGACAGGGGCGCTCCCATGTGAGGACACAAGTCATCTGTCGCACGAAACTCTCCCTGATCATTAAACACCGCGATCATTCGTCCATTGACCGTGTAGGCCCGGCCTTCACCCTCAGGAATATCACCAACGCAGGCAACTGTTTCATACTCTGCCATCGAACACCTCGTTCACTATCTGAGCACCGCTGACTTCAACTACTTAACTTTCGTTTTGAGATTCGTCGTTGTTTGTTGAAGCAATGTGTTTTGCCCGATCACAGTCTCAATTTGCATCATCTGCTGAAGCTCAGAATGACTCATCAGTCCCGCTGTATTATCAAAATACATGGTTCCGGAACTCGTCTGACGCTTGATTTGTAATTTCGGCGAATCGGGTAATTTGGAATCAAGCAAGCTAACAACCATTTTCACATCAAGTTGTTCCAAGTCTTTGCCTTCGACTTCAACTGTGCCTGCGTATTCATAGGAGATGGTGACTGCCGCTCCGCCTAACTGAAGATTGGACTCAACCTTGGTTTCCCACTTGTCACCTGCCGAAACGGCTTCTTCCGGCAATACAATGGAACTCTGTGAAAGCATCGTCTTGAAGGCATCACTATTAAACATTTGGGCAATGCCCGCAGTTGCCTGATTAGCACTCAATTTCTCAATCAATCCTTTGGGAGGCTTTACATCGAGTACTGCTCCCCGACTATTGAACTTCACCTCGAACTGAGCACCGACTAGCGGTGCCAAGCCGGCTGATAGCGGACTTGGTTCGGCCGAGTCCGCGGATTCTGAACTGTCATAACTTAGGGTAGCACCCAAACCACCCCCGGTCGCAACCATTTTAATCCGTGACAGTTTCTGGTTCACCAAAGCCGAGCCATCTGGCAGGCTTTCCTGCACGGTTTGTGACAATTCCATTTCCATTGTCAGGTCTGTTTTGACCTGATTGCCACCAAATTGCGTCACGACGGATGTCGTATTGGTGAGCGTCACCATGCAGGTGGCTCCCTCAACAAACTTCATACGAAGCGTCTTTTGAGCATTTACTTCACCGGACAGTACAAGCATAGAAAACACAAGTAATGTCAGGCTTCTTAAAGTGATCTTTGATTTCATCGAATCGAACTTTCTACTAATCGCTTCCCGTTGTCCTCACATCATACCGAACATCGACCATTCAAGGTAACAGCTTCTTCACTTCAATCTTCTCGGAATCTGATTGAATAACGTTTACTTTTGTACCCCTGTCATCTGTTTCTGTTTCCAATTGCAGATTCACAGCGACATGACTGATATAAGCCGGCTGTTGTTTGACGAGCAGACTACCTGCTACTTGTTGTCTTTTGACCTCAACCGACATCTCCTCACTATTCGGGAACAGCACGTTTCCCGACACTCGAATCCGATGACTGCCATTTTCGTTACCCACGTACTGGTATGTCGTCTCGCCATCACTCTGTGGCTGGCGAAACTGCGGTTGTTTCTTCCAGCTCGTTCCCACTTGCAGATCTCCGGCTGGAAATTCGACAAAGAGATGCGTAAAGGCCTGAGTAACTCCTGCCGCATCAAATAGCTTTGGAACCTGCAATTGAGATTCTCCCAACGGTGCTCTTTGTGGCCGCTCTCCAGCTGAGTCACGCTTCAATTCTTTGACCGATAACAATCGCGCGGAATCATTGACGAGCAGTTCAAATCGCTGATCAAGCAAGGGACGTAGCGTCGCCAATAAAGAACGCTCCGCTTCCGTTTTAGAAGCCAATTCAGTGTCGACTGTTAACTGTTTATCTCCCTGGCCTGACTTAATCTGAATCCGCTGAACGTGCCAACGCAGTCGGGCAATATTACCGGCGTTCACCTCGGTTACAGTCCAACGTCCAAGAACGACAACTGAATTTCGATAGTGTAATTGTTGGTCACCTGACGTGACTTTAATGTCGGTATTCGAAGTGAGTGAAACGTCGTAGACATCTCCCTGAATCCAATCCCAGTGGAGACGTTCCGCTCGGGCTTCGACTGCCACCCATAAAAAGAGCCATAGAATACTGGCAACAACTCGCATTACAATTCAATGATTCGGTTCACATTCAAGACGACAGGGGTAGCGTCGGTTTGCGAGCAAATCTTCTCAGCCCACAACTCCGGATCCTGCTCAATTGGAGGCCAGGTGTTGTAGTGTGCGGGTACCACTCGGTCTGGTTTTAACATCCTGACTGCTTCCACACTGTCATCAGGTCCCATCGTGAAGTGGTCGCCAATGCTCAAAATAGCAATATCTATTCCCTGCCTTCCATATAGTTCCATTTCCATAAACAGTGCTGTGTCGCCCGAAAAATACACTCGCCCCTCAGGAAAACTAAGCAAATAGCCGGATGGATTGCCTCCATAACTGCCATCGGGCATCGAGGAACTGTGATGGGCGATCGTCATCCGCACATGACCGAATGGTAGTTGTATCCCGCCACCCAAATTCAACTGAATAATATTTTCGACCCCCTGCTGCGATTGAAACCAGCCGGCAGCTTCCACCGGAGCTACCACAGTGGCACCGGTCCGATTGGCGATCGAGGCTACGTCGGCGACGTGATCGGCGTGTCCATGAGTTACAAGAATGAAATCGGCGTCCAGATCATCAGCCGAAACAGTGGCAGAAGGATTGTCCGTGAGAAACGGATCCACCAATACTTTGTGCTCGCCACTAGTAATCTCAAAGCTGTAATGTCCTAACCACTTAATTGCCGTCGTCATATCCAATTCCTCTCTTTATCTTTCCATCTCTAATATCGATTTCATATTGGATTTATATGCCTCCACGCCCGGTTGCCCATAGGGATTGATTCCCAGCAATCGTCCTTCGACAACCGTTGAGAGCATCAGCATTTGAAAAAACTGCCCCAGACTAAATGCGTCAGTACTTTCAAGTTCAATGTCAATCACCGGACGACCAGCGTCTCGCAGTGCTTTATTTGTGCCTTGATATGCTGCCTCCAACAACGCCGTCATTGGCTTGCCTGCCAACTGGTTTAACTCGTCGGGATCCTGTTCACGCGTTGGTACGGTTAGGCGGTCGCTACGAGTCAATCGTGTCGTCACGTTCACGATCACTTTATTGCGACGTCCTTCCTGATGTTGCTGAGCCCGGGAATGCAGATCTCTGGTATTTACTGCGGTCACAGGGGTTGCACCGACTTCATGCTTGCCTAAACTCTCAGCCAACAACTGGTCATACCAAAGCCCGGCAGACTCCAGTGCTTTGGCCCAAACACTCAGAATACGGATATCGATGCCGCGGTGCTGTTCGAGCAGATATGCGGCACCGACATATTGCAGCACCGGATTCTCTGCCACCGGCGTCTCGCGAAATTGCTTGTTCATCGCAGCGGCACCTTCAAGCATCTTTACGATGTCGACTCCTAAACATGCTGCTGGCAACAGGCCCACCGGCGACAAAACACTGAATCTCCCTCCAACACCTTCTGGTACTCGGAAAATGTGTTCGCATCCGATCGTTTGAGACAGTTGATCGAGCTTCCCGTCACTTCCCGTAACCGGTACCACTCGTTGAGCCAGCTCTCCGGCATGACGCTCCTCTAACGCTTCCAGAAACACTCGTAAGGCTACAGCGGTTTCCAATGTGCCGCCGCTTTTACTGACTACGACAATCGACCATCGTTGATGTTGCAACCGAGCAAGTAACGCCTGGACGGAATCATTATCGAGACTGTTACCTTCGAAATAAACCCGCGGACGGCCGCCGCGCCGGCCTTCGTCTAGTTCATTGAAAAAGGGTTCACAACAGCTATCCATAATAGCGCGCGTTCCCATATAGGAACCACCGATTCCCAACACCACCACCGCATCGGAGGTAGCTTGCAGATGCCTGGCAGTCGACAAGATCGCTTGCAATTCACTGGTCGCTCGGGATTCGCCATAGTCTTTAAGCAGGCCTTCAGGTAGCAGATAAAATCTGCCGTCCAACGGCTGTTTTTCATCCGGGATCTCACCGGATTGCATGAGCGTTTCATCGGTCACGACCGTCTCATGTCTGGCTTCATCAAGTCGACTCGACAGCTCTAAGAACTGCTGCCGTGTTAATCCATAGTCGTCAAGCCAGCAACCGGACAAATCAACGCGAAGAGATGATGTCACGAATCCAAAACCTCACAGTGAGACGAAAGCGAAAAGGCAATAAATTGATTCTACCCTCAAACCCTATGCTTGGCAGTTGTCTGCCAGGAAAACCTGACATGACACACCTGATTGGATTTATTTGCGTTCGGTTAATCGGGGGTTGCTCAAAAAGCTCTGAAGGTGAAAATGAAGAGTATACAAAACAAGATGGAGACTCGATCACTGAGAGCCGAATGCAAATGGATACACACGACCTGACTCGCAAACTTCATACTAAGAATGATTCCAAAATCGTCATGCTGGTTGCTGACGGATTAGGAGGATTACCTAATGAAGTCGGAGGCAAGACAGAACTAGAGGCTGCGAACACTCCCAATCTGGATGCGTTGGCACAACGTGGAGTCCAGGGTCTCAGTATACCTGTACTACCAGGAATCGCTCCCGGTTCCGGACCGGGACACTTAGGGTTATTTGGATATGATCCATTGAAGTATGAAATAGGTCGTGGAGCATTAGAAGCAACCGGGATTGGATTCGAACTTCAAGACGGCGACGTGGCCATTCGGTGCAATTTTTGCACTCTTGATGAAAATGGGAATATTGCCGATCGACGTGCAGGTCGCATCGCCAGCGAATTGAGTGCTCCGATCGCTGAAAGTCTCCGACAAATCCAGGTCGACGGCATAGAAATCTTTGTCGAACCGGTCAAAGAACACCGATTCGTCGTCGTGTTACGTGGAGCAGGCCTGGGAGGCAATGTACTGGATACGGATCCTCAGGCAACAGGAGTCCCGCCGCTGGATCCGGTCGCCACTGATGCCGAAAGCGAGAAGACTGCAGAGGTCGCTAAGGAGTTTCTGCGACAGGCAAGTGAAATTCTCAAAGATCAACCCCAGGCAAACTTCCATACCATGCGTGGCTTTGCCGCCAAGCCAAATCTACCTACCTATGAAGAAGTGTACGGTTTACGTGCAGCAGCCGTTGCCGTTTATCCGATGTACAAAGGCCTTGCCCGGCTCGTAGGTATGGATGTGGTAGGCAATGCATCCAATCTGGATGAGCAGGCAGCCGTCGTGAAAGAAAACTGGGACGACTACGATTTCTTCTTTGTCCACTTCAAGTACACAGACAGTACTGGGGAAGACGGCAACTTCGATGAAAAGAAAGCTCGTACCGAAGATTTCGATGCGTTCATCCCCAAGATTCTGGAATTGGATCCCACCGTGGTCATCGTCACCGGTGACCACAGCACTCCAAGCTTCCTGGCAAATCACAGCTGGCATCCCGTGCCAACTCTGTTGAGTTCTGACTGCTGTCGTTATGACAATCAAACTGAATTCAATGAGTCGTCAGCACGAGTCGGCGGACTTGGCCAGTTTGAAGCCAAACACCTCATGACGTTGGCCCTGGCAAACGCCGGACGACTTGGGAAATACGGAGCGTAAAACCACTACGCCACTACTCGTTGAGCCGTTTAACCTCAAGTGATCTGTCAGTCGTCGGTGCGTATTACGAACCGTGCATTGAGCCAATTGGCATAGTCCGCCACCTTAGCTCGATCAGCCATACCGACAACCAGAGCGAGTTGCTGCGCACTTTCTAAATCCACATCAATGGCCTGAGGCGTATCACGGCCACGGACAACTCCACTCGCATAGACGGATTCCCAATCCCCGCTTTCCCGACGCAAATACACATGAAATGTCACGCTCCCGCGTTTCCCCGCTATTGTGTCGACAGCAACCTCCGCCTGAAACCGAGTCGCTTTTGTTGGTACGACAAAGCTGACACGCGAGAGTGACGTCATTCCAATTCCGTGCAGGTAAAGATTGACCCCCTGTCTCAATCTTCCTTTTTGACTATTAAGTCCCAAGCCCGGCGCAACCCGCTGGCCTGTCACGTCATGCCCCAAATTTCCGTCAAAGAACGGTAAGATCGTAGTACTGGAAGGCTCGAGATCATCTAAATAGACAAAATTTGAGTGACCAGGCCGGAAATGAATAAGCTGCTCCCAAACATTAAAGTCTTCCAAATTGAAAAAGGGTTCTGCAGTGCGAAGTACAATGCCGGTAGACGTCGTCCAATGTAAAGAAGAACCATCTCTGGATACTTTGGCTGCTCCTCCAAAACTTCCATCTGCAAACCCTACAAAGGAAGTAGCCGGATCTTCCGCAACGATAGATTGATTAACATAGGCTGAGAGCTCTGTGAACGGGACAACCAACTCTTTGTTGATGGTTGGGGATTCGATTCGGATCTGACCATCTGCTAAGAAAGAGACATTCCCATTAATGCGAGTGCCCTGATTGAAGATTACAAAGGGGGATGCCGCCGGCGTGAAAAGAGTCTTTAGCAATCGGTCACGCGCTGACAAAACTTTGGGCACATTTCTTATGACCGCGCTAACCTCCTGCCAATCCACATCCAACGGCTGCCAAAACAAGGATTCAAGATGTATCGAATCCGAGTGTAACGTGAGTTGATCAGCAACGATCACTTCACCATGTTTGAGGATAACCCAACTCCGATTCGCTCTTTCACGAATCCCACCCATGCAAACCAAATCTTGCAATGGAATCTGTTGATGTGGATTGTCCACTTCCAGATATTCGGAGGTTAACTGCACGATCGTCCCGTTCGTGACACCATCGATCGAGCTTATTCCAACCGTAGGCTGTGCCGCTACGGGTAAGTAGCTAAGCAAACTCAACAGAAATACAAGAATCGCACGGGTCATTCTATGAACAGTCTCCAGAGACTTTATTTACGTAATAGTGGCAAATAACTCTTCGGCATACTCAAAATCAAACAGGCCATAGCTGTGGCATACTCATCACAAACTGACTCATCTTCCCAGACTCCTCCTGCCGTTTGCTTTTTTAACAGCAACCCGCCAACCTGTTCATACCATTTTCCCCAGTTTTCTCCACCGATTTGCCAAAGAGCGTGTGCAGCGTAGTATTGGCCATAAAAATAGTGTGGATTTCCCGCATACTCAGACGGCGTTGGGATGTGTTCCATCAAGTAAACACCTGCGGATGCAAAGATGTCCTGTTGTTTTACTCCCAGGCTGGATAAGGCAACCACGGCAGCTCCCGTACGAGGATAGGCACTTTCACCAGCTTGAGAAACATACCTGAATCCACCATCTTCATTCTGCAGATTGAGTACATAGTCACGCGCCTTTTGGATGGTTTCCTTAGCGACAAACACACCCGCGTTGCGAGCTGCTCGCAAGGCCATCGTTTGACAGACTGTCACAGAGATGTCGGCATCCTTTTTGATCGGCTCATATCGCCAGCCACCTTCATCGTTCTGGGTCGATATGATCAACTTAACTGCATTCGACAATGCAGGTCGTATCTCGCGTTGTCGTGTTGCTCCATAAATCTGCCCCAGAAACAGGGTGGCAAATCCATGTCCATACATCACGCCTCGGACACCTTCTCGCGCAACCCCAATCAAACCATTTTGCTGAGCATGCTGTAACACAAAATCGACGATTCGGGAAACTTGTTTTCCATAAGGGCCTCGATCAGGCAAATGACCGTTCGCTAAAAATGCCAGACCGCCGAGGCTGACTACAGCCAGATTTTGCTGATAGGGTGTTTGTCCGAACGAACCATCATCCTGCACTCGATTGGCTAAGGCTGCCAACCCATTACTGATCGCCTTCCGGTGTCGATCAGAGAAATGAGGGGGCGACTCCTGAGAAGCAAATACACATGTTGGCAAACCGGCCAAACAAATGCTCATGCCCGCCAAAAACTGTCGTCGATCACTGCCACCTATCGGCATACACTACTTTCTGTTTAGTTTTAGATAGAACTGTTTAAGTAAATCTTCGTAGCCCGGCAAAAATGGCTGGGCTGCTGATTCTCGCAGTGGAATCCTAATCTCTGGTGGCAAGCGATTCCAGCGATCCTCCACCGGGTCTCCTTGAGGCGGATTGTCGGTCTGAGATTCCTGAGGATGAGAATCTCCAACTGAACCTATTCCAGCCTGCTGCCCGGCTTGCCCTTGGGTTGGAACTGACGACACGATAGGAGCCTGTGCAGGTTGTAACTGATTCACCATATCACGCATGCGTTGAATCATATCAAACTGCAACTGCCCAATACCATCAATTGTTTGCCCTTGAGCATATTGCTGCATGAGCTTCAGATGCTGTTGCATTTGCAGTTGTACAATCAACAACTCACTGTCTTCACCCTTCGTTCCAATATCCTCGCCGACCAATGCATCCGTAACCGTTTCTGTTGCCTCCTCCGTTGGTGGAGCGGCCTTCGGGACAGGTTTCACTGATTGATTTTGAAAGAGTTTATTTACGGTCTCAACCGGTAGTTCCACCGATGGCGATTGTTGCTTTTGTGCGTTGGCCAACAGTAACTCACCCAGCATCCATAAGGCGATCAGACTCAATAGCAGTTTATTCATTCCCCTGCCCTCTCTCTTGCTCTGCCTGCTGCATCAATTCAATAACGGCAAGAATCTGTTGTTGTTTGCTAATCAATTCCACCATTTGTTTTTGTTGACCTGTACTTAGTACGTCCAATTTAAGCAGCGGAGTTAATTCACTATGCAATCGTGTCTGTAACAATGTCACCAATGCCAGGTTATCAACATTTGCCTTTTTACTGTCCGACGTGTCATCAGAATCATTGTCAGCGTCCTGAGTTTGTTCTGCCGCCACTCCGATCATTACCTCTAACAATCCCACACATTGCTCTTGAACCTGACGCCCTCGGCCGATATCTGTCAACAAGTTATCGGCCGCCTGTTTCTGTAACATTGCCAAATCATTCAGAGAGATCCTCAATAGAGCAGACAAAAATGGTCGACTGGAAAACCGATCCGATTCCTCAGACAGGATTCGTTGCTGGTTAATGACTAACTCAGAAGCTGACTCCTTTGTATCAACCATAACTGCGATTTGCCGGCGGTACATATTCTTTAATTGTTCGGTCAACTGACGAGCCTGACGATCGGCCGTCTGTTCGTGCTGGCCCGGATCGATTCCTAACTGGACAAGCACATTTTGCAGTCGCTCAATAATGACGTTTTGTAGGTGACTTGCTTTCAGTGGATTGCGTTGGCGTAATTGCACGGCGGCCTCACGCATTTGAGTTACCGCCGTTCGTATCTCATCCTGAACGGCGGTGGCAATCTTGAAATCCGAGTTGGAATTTACTTTTTCTAAAAGCTGAAAGACAGCATTGGAGAGCTCAAATTGACGCTGGCCATTTTCCTGCAGTCGCTCTGCAACTTTTAGCTGATTGCCGATTAACAAATCCGTAGCCAATCCTGTCGTGGTTTGTCTTAAATTCTGTTGTTCAATAATCATCGCTTTCCAGGCAACCTCAAACTCAGTCTGACTCGCTATGGCTGCTTCTTTACCTAGTACAGAATCAATGTCGTCGACTACTCTCTGGATCACGTCGTCAACCTCCAGCAATCCATTACGCCAATCTGTTTGTTTGGCCAACCGCTGTTGCTGAGCCAGAAAAACACCTGCCTGAATATCCGGCACATAATCGCTCTGAATCACCGTTGCCAATTGCTCCATTCGTCCAGTCGCATTGTCTAACAGGGAAGCATTAATCTGGGATAGCTCTAAAACTGAACGAAGACGATCCAATCTGGAAACAATCGAACTATTTGTCCCTAACAACAAACTTTGGATGTGTGTGAGCTCCACTTTGATCTGCGTAGTATGATCCGAAATACTGTTGGACTCCGAGGTGCGTAAATCAGCTAAGGTACTTTGCATACGCTTAAACAGTGCCTGAACCTGTCGAAAACCAGACTGGACATCATTCAACTGTTGCTCCAATTGCCCTCGCAACTCTCGATCTGAAACGACGCTGAGAACGACGCCTGCACTTGTCGTCTGGTTGCCATTTTGATCGTGCGCCACAACTCGCAGTTCAACTTCGCCCCCGACAGAAAACTGCGGAAGCGTACTGATATCCACCACGCCTTCAAGTTGAATGTCATCTGACTGATGTTGAAGGAAGACCCGATTCGAATCCATCGGCAGACGAGGTGTAACCAATAAAGCTTGCTGATCCAGAGTGATTGCCAGCTGATTGTGTGCGGCAAAATCAGAAGGTGTCCCCATCAGAAGCTCCACCTGTTGCACAAAAACATCATCGGATACCTGGACTGCCAATGCAACCTTTCCGGTTGCGGCCAACAAACTTTGACGATTAGGCTTCTGAATTTGGACACTTGGCGTTTGGTCTTCCACAACATCAATCTGCCAGATCTCTCGTGATTGCGAAATCACGTTGTCCCGATCCTCAAACTCCAGCCAAAACATACCGGATTCTTCCAACGGCATCTTCTTCAATGCCACCTGAAACGATTCATCGGAACGACTGACGTCTAATTCAAATGAAGAGTGTCTTCCCTGCACATCCCACATCAATCGAGCACGCTCGACCGGCTCGTCCAGAATGGCATGGAACTCCAATTGACTCCCCAACAAAGCTCGAACCCGATCATCTGTCGTGTAAGGACTCAATCCGGTGTACTCGGGAGGAACAACCACTAACTTGGATTCCCGAATTCCCGGTGCAGCAACCAATTCGACCGTATTCCAACCGATGTCCTGGAAATCACCACCGCTCAGTCGGAATCGAAAGGATTCCAACAGGTTTACGAGCTGATGCTTCGCCAGCTGCCCGTCATGCTCTAAATCAACAAATTCGCTGACCCGGCGATCACCCCATTGAATTTCCAAAGTAAGATCATTCGGAAGAGCGCCCTTTAGATTGCGAATAGCAATCTCATAATCCGCACCAATGGCAGCACGTTTACGATAATCAAGAACTCGCAGCTCAACATCACGAGGCCAGACCTGTTGCATCCAGGGCATCGTAACGCGTTGTGTCGCAATCACCGCATGCTGAGGATAGATAGCTACGAGCGTTCCTAATACGATAAACAACCCTAACATCAGCAGCAGTGGTTTCAACACAACCCGGGGACGAAAACAGCGACTACCCTCTACCTGTGTCAACTCCGTACGAACCTGGGCCGCCAAACCAGAGAGAAACTGTTGTTGTATCGGCGACAAATCCTTCTGTTGAGCGAGGTCACAAACCGTTGAGAGCCGCTGCCCAATCTCAGGGTAATTTGCTTCTATTCGGAGAGCGATCAATAACTCCGAAGGACGATACTGTTCTGCAGGCAGGATGAACCTGGCAATCGCTACACTCAACAGACACAAAAACCCTGCAAACGGAACCCATATCAAATAGCCGGACTGCCTATGCAATCCATAGTCAAATGCCACCAACGTGCTCAATCCGATCAGCATCACCATCGTGAACAGACACATTGCCCGACATAGTATAAGCCGTCGAGAGCGTCGGCCGATTTGACCGACCGACTCCAGCACTACCTTAAGATCGTCGTTCATTTGCGATTGAGAAGTCATCAATTCAATTATACCACCGTCGCCTCAACCACCATTCCAAACTGATGGCCGATACAAAGATCAGAATGAGCCAATTCGAATTCCATAACAATCGAATATTTAATTCCTGTACAACGACGCGTCGACCTTTGGGAAGCTGTACTTTAATTCGATCCCATTCACGTGGCTCGTAGTATTTCCCACCGGTCTGTGAGGCTAAGGACTGCAGCGCGGCTTTGTCTCCACCGACAAACATATTCTCTCTGTCTTCAATACCAACGAAAATCTTAAGACGTTGCGGTTTTTCTTCAGCGCGCGCTGAACTCACCAATTCGACTGTATGGCTACCTCTTCGCAGACCTCCTATCGTGGCCGAAAACAATCCCTGCCGGAGGCTGTCCCGACCAAGTCGAACAAGCTTACTATTACCTCCTCCTGTGGTCAACTGAACGACCACGTCCTCTTCGGCCGGAGCCTGAAGAGGATCCAGATAACGAACATGAATCTCTGCGTCCTCGCCAAAATTTAGATGCTCTGAAGTGGCGCTTAGCTCAACCCCTTTCTCTCCATTACCAAGGCGGGTACCTGCAAGATATCTCATTAACTGAATCCAGTACCTTGCGTAAGCATCGCCATACTCGGTCGTTTCCTGTGGATCCTGCCATCGCCAGGTGGAGTCGAAACCGTGGAACACGACCCTGCCCGCTCCAAAAAATCGCTGAGTCACCAAAGGCACTCGGCCATCAGACTCCGATTCCGCGAACAGCAATACACGAGAACCGGATTTCAAAACAGTACTTTGCAAATGCCAATAGGGACCTTCAAGCTGTGACCACAATGCTGCATTCTCGTCATTTCCCACATGCAGCGAAGTCAATGATGATTGCAACCCTAACCTGGAAAGCGTCAGTTGTCCGGGCGTGGTTGATGATACCGACGATTCAAAATTCTCGACACTTGCAGGAAACAATGCTGCTAAAGGTTGTCCTTCAAACCCACTCGGAAGATGCTGTTCACCTGCAATAAAAGCAATTCCACCACCGCGCCGTGCAGCATAGTCTGCCAGACGATCCTGAGTGTCAAGTGGTAACAAATCGGGAGACACATCTCCGAGTACCACGACATCAAAAGCATTCAACCAATCCCGACTTTCCGGAAGTGAAGTGTAAAGCTTACTGTCTTGCTCAGCGAGTTGAGGGTCACTCGAACCTAAGACTGTCGAGACGTCAAATCTGAGGCGTCCTGTCGAATCCGTGGTTC
>DEAW01000114.1:16790-24916 GCA_002348315.1 Planctomycetaceae bacterium UBA2972
ACTACGAAATCAAACTGATGAGTTTGAGTTTGCCAGTATTCCAGATGCTTCGAACTATATTCCCTCCATTCAGGAACAGACAATTCGACGAGTACGGATTTTGCACCAGCCATCGAACTGGAATAGTCTATCGATAACTTTGCTTTGGACTGGCCCTGTTCAAAGGAGACGACCTTTTCATGTTTCTTTTGATCCTCAGTAACCCAGAACGTTAACTCGGCTTGCTCGTCGATATTGCCCAATCGAGTCACATCGATTGCCAACTCGATTGGCTCATCAACATAAGCCATTGTCGGCCCGGATGGATTCGACAAGTGAAAATCATCTTGCTGATGTGTACCAATGACCCCCGGTACGATAATCGGCACGTCATACTGACTTGCGATTTCTCCTGCACGCTGCAGACTAATTCCTTTGTTCGATAGACCATCCGACAAGAGTACGATGCCGGCAATCGATTGTCCCCGGTGGATTTTTAAGACTTCTGCGATCGCGTCACCGATGGCAGATCCGGGGCCGGTAATAATATGATTGTCAAAACCGGGTTGATAGCCACGTTGATCGTGAAATGCTATCCTCTTTACGTTGGTGTTGAATTCATACATCTGAACGTCGTAATCAGATTCGATGCCTTTTAACACGCCTCTTAGTTTGTAACCGCTCGCCAATTCTTCCGGAGTCAGAACTCCTTCGCCTCCAGTCACAAAGGCTTTGGCAAGCATCGAGCGATCCAATCCGACCGGAACTTCAGGATATTCACGAAACGTCTTCACATCCCACCCCAGTTCGCGAAACAACAAATGGTCAAGCCCCTCCATTCCGAGTGTCGGGTGCTGATCTTCAAGCCCCATGCTGGCTGTTACGTCAACGAGCACAATCAGCTTGGGTTTCCCAGTTATTTCTTCATGTGAGCTCCACCCGGAAAGCATGACTGCGATCACAGTAATGGCCAAAACCCGCATGGAAATCAGTGTTAGCTTCCTCGACCACCGACCGCTAACCGAACGCAGGTTAAAGAAGACGGAAGCTATCAGGACCACGCCAATGAAGATTATCCAGCCCCCGGGATAGGGCCACTGGAACTGCACCCGAGTCTGCGTTTGGGCAAGAATCGCTATCATCGTCAGATAACTATCCATCGATCACCTCCCCCGGTTTTCCCGAAGGTTTCATAACACGGGATACCCAAATGATCTCCAGCAACAAGAGGCCCAATGTGACAAGTAACAGGGGTTGGAACCACGCCTGATTTAGCGTCGTTGGTAAAAACTGAGCGATCTCGTCTACATTAATGTCACTCTCGATTAACGTATCGAGAACCGATGACTGGAGCAATTGATGATCACTTTCAGTGACCTTCAGATTGCCAGCAATCAATGACGAATCAACGGTCTTGGCACCAGCCAGGTAATCAACATGGTATATTCCCGGCGATTCAAAGTCGTGGTGCCACCAATAAGCAAACACCTCGCTGGAGTATTGATTTCCCTTAAACTCCAAATCATATTTTGACAAACTACCATCCGGATTCTGTACGTGAACATCCAACGGCCCATACTGCATCGAAACACCATACTCTGGTGCGCTGCCGAGCAAAACGTCAGCATGCTCAGCGCGTCTTCCGACGACAAACTTTAATGTCTCATGAAGCAGCGGCAGGAAACTAGGCCAGACTCCCAGATCACTCCAACGCTCTTCCTCCTGGCTAATCAATATCGAAGTACTGAAGGTCAACAAACATCCTTTGCCAAACGGGCTGTAGAGATAGAGGGGTTTACCATCATCCGATTCAAGCACTACCTGAGCCTGACCTGATTCTCTTAATTCCACCTCCACATATTTGTAGATCGGGATAGCGCCCAAACCATTCTCCGGATTCTGCTTAAACAACTCGACGATTTTGTGATCGCCTGCTCGTACCGACATTTTTGTTTCATCGGAAGTCGGACCGGAAGATACCTGTTTCCAGCGAAAGCCAAAACCTAAATCCTGATCTTGATTATCAAAGAAGCGGTTGAGTGACTTAATGTTCGGATTTCTCCCCGGCGTCACCAACAACGTCCCCCCCTGATGTACAAACCCCCGAAGCCGTCTTTCGTTGAGTTCTGTTGAGATGTTCACTCCGCAAAGTGCCACCACATCAAAATCTGTCAGAATCTGCTGTTCCAGTTCAGCCTCACTTATCTGCTGAATCGTCACGGGCCAATCCGGGTCATCGGTCGGATGCAACGCCAACTCAACAGCGTCCGCGTCTCCCCGCTCTCCTTCGATACACAACACTCGGAAACTGGCCGGACTTTCAAAAACAATCCACTGTGAGTTATCCAGCATCAACGAATCGTCGTCGAGCCGTGCTTCAATTTGATGCCTGCCCGCCGAAAGATCCTGTAACGGAAGACTGACTGTTGCCGATTGTTGTTCTCCAATTTCGATTTCATCTCTTCTCACAAATTCATTATCAACAAACCAGGACACACCCGTGGCTGTTTCGGCCGTTTTGTAATAGCAATCCACTTCAGCCAAAATCGACACTTGAGAGGCGAATGCACCTTGTGGGTAAGAGATGGTCAGATTTTTAATCGCCAGATTAGCGGCCGGATTCACACTACAGTCAACGACGGCAACCTGACCGAACTGCCGTAATAAATCCTGAGATGAGTCATGCTGACCGTCATTCAACATCTCATCCCACAGGTTCTGTTCCATATCGGTAAACACAACCACTCGAGCAACCAACAAATCCGGATCACTCTTCCGAGCATCTGTGACCAAATCTAAAGCTGACGCAAGTACGGTTTTCAAAGAACCACCGGTAGGCTGAGGTTCCAGTTCATCAATCGCCAATGCCGCTTGCTGAAAATCACTAGCCGGCACTTCGATCACCCAACGTTCAAATTCACCGATGGTTAATACCGAAACGACATCCCCCTGAGCGATACCCCGGGTATATTCAATGGCTTTCTGTTTGGCCAATTCGAAGGCCGATTCACCGGATTGGCTATCCGTAGTATTCATCGAATAGGAGGCATCGATCACCAGAACATGATACGTACCATCCGAGACTTTTCCCGGATTCAGGTTCATCGTATCGCTGCGAGGAGCACTAATCGCAGCTAAAAAACATGCCAAAATGAGAGCACGTAGAATCATCAGCGATAAATTGCGAAGTCTGGCCTTTTGCCATTCCTCTTCCATCGCCTGCAAAAGAAACTGCATCGCTGCCCATGCCTGCTGTTGAAAACGACGGCGTCGCAATAAGTGAATCAACAACGGTACGAGCAAAACAAAACTCCACCACAACCTTTCAGGTGACTCAAAAATCAACGCCAGCATCAGGAAGTCCTCTTTGCTTGTATGCGTTGAAAATAGGTGAGCAAGGCCGCTTGTAGATTCACATCCGTCACCAGCAATTCGTAGTCAGCACCCAGATTTCGCACGCGAGCTTCAAGTGTGTTACAGAATTCTTCGATTAACTCCTGAAAACGTCCACTGATAACTTCGGCGTTCACTCGCACTTGCTGCTGGCCTTCAAGTGCCTTGAATTGCATATCTCCAGTAAAGGGAAACTCAAGTTCATCTCGATCCAGTAACTGAAACACGGAAACGTCATGACCTTCCACCCGCAACCGTTCAACTCCCTGTACAATCTCATCTGCCTCCAACAGAAAATCACTCAGGATAAACACGACACTTCGTTGAGGTATCCGACTGGCCGACTCCAATAAAAAGGAAGAAAATGACTGAACCGAGGACATGGCTGAGTCTAATTCTGCCGACGGAGTCTCCAGCACATCGACTAACCGTTCAAATTGCTGGGGGTGAGAAGCACTCTCCAACCAACGCTGTACAGCATCTGATCCCACGGCCGCTCCGACCGTGTCGCCGTTTCGCAGTACCACCCAACCTAATGCTGCCGCAATGCATTGGGCATATTCGTATTTAGTTAATCCACCCTCGGACTTATACTGCATACTCGTTGAATTATCGACAAGCAAGACACAATTGAGGTTGGTTTCCTCGACAAATCGCTTGAGATATAACTTGTCGGTGCGTCCATACACTTTCCAGTCCACGTGACGCAAATCATCGCCCGGAACATATTCCCGATGCTCTGCAAATTCGACGCTAACTCCCCGGAAAGGACTACGATGCGTTCCCGCAAGAAGGCCTTCCACCACCTGACGAGAGCGAATCTGTAGCCCATCAAGCGTTGCTAACGTCTTCGGTTCTAAAGACTTTGGAAGACTGGTCACGGTGTTCCCCGCCTGAGGAAGATTGATTATCCAATTCAGTGGTCAAGGTTGGTGGAAATTCCTGAAGTATTCTGTCAACCAATTGATCCACAGTGATCTGATTAGCCGAAGCTGCGTAATTAAGCCGGACACGGTGGCGTAGTACAGGATGGGCAACCGCCTGGACATCTTCATACCCCACCGATAATCGCCCGTTGATTAACGCGTGCGCTTTGGCACCCAGCACCAAATACTGACTACTACGAGGGCCTCCCCCCCAGGCAACATGCGTTTGGATGAACCCAGGAGCCTCCGCACCGGGCCTGGTCAATCGCGCTAATCGAATCGCATACTGAGTGACGTGACTGGCAACAGGCATTTCACGAACCAACAACATAGCTTGCTCAAGTTCCGCTTCGTTGACAACCTGACTGACGACAGAAGATTCCACACCCGTTGTCCGCTGGACTATTTCCAGTTCCTCTGACTCCGTTGGATAATCGATCAACAACTGAAACATAAAGCGATCCAATTGCGCCTCTGGCAATGGATAGGTTCCTTCCTGCTCAATCGGATTCTGAGTAGCTAAAACAAAAAACGGTTGGGCCAGTTCGCGAGTTCGTGCTCCAACGGTCACTTGACGCTCTTGCATCGCCTCAAGCAAGGCAGCCTGTGTTTTAGGCGGAGTACGGTTTATTTCATCGGCCAAGAGCACATTCGTAAACAATGGCCCTGCCTGAAACTGTAATTCCCGCTGACCGGTCTCTGCACTTTCCTGAATGAGCTCGGTACCAGTAATATCCGTGGGCATTAAATCCGGAGTAAACTGGATTCGTCCGAAGGACAGATTCATCGTGCCTGCCAATGCCTGTACCATTAATGTTTTAGCCAAACCAGGCACACCCACTAAGAGACAATGACCCTGACACAACATGGCTATCAACATCTGGTCGATCACTTCCGATTGTCCAACGACCTGCACTGCCACCTGCTGCCGGATGCGTTGACATACCTGCTGCACGTCAGAAACGGACTGTTCGATATCTCTTTGCATACACTTACTACTCTCAGTTTGGTCTTTACGGGGAGGCATCCACCGCTGTAATCATTTTACCATCAAACAGAATTAGGAATCGTTCATTCAGGCCAAACCAACGAGTCTCCACGAATGGAGTTTCCGTTGTTTTCAATACGGTAAGACGCTCGGAATCATCTAAGGCAAACTCGAGAATGTCTCCCGCTGATGACACGCTCAGAATACGACGGCCTGTGGCCTTCATCGAACAAACCCGTTGAGCTTCGTCTTCCTGCAAACTCTCTGATTCAACATCCACCCATTGATTGCTCTCAAATTGAGAAATAGATCGACCGTATAACACCACCGATCCATCATCGAATACGGTAAGTTCTGCGGTGGAGTGTTTGGACGCAAGGACCGGCTCTAATAAGACTCCACTATGAATATCAAGGCTGAACACTTGTTCTGAATCAGCCGGAGCGAACAGCACTGACATTTGATCCCGATTGAATCCGACCGTTGAATTCCGCACGATTCTGGTTTCAAGTTCTGCCGAAGCAAGATTATGATAAGTCCGAGGGTAGGAACATACCCAATTGAGCTGACCAGAAAGATCAACCGAAGCCACCAACCCGGTATTCGTAGAAATGATTGCCTGAGTCCCCAGGAGCGTTACGTCCGCCGACATTAAATCGGCAATCTTACGATTGGCAATCGGGCGGGCTGAACCAAGATAACATTCCCATTTCCGGTGACCATTAGCTAAATCGTAACAGGCTAAAAAGTGTCGACATTGAAATGCCTGATTCTCCCGAATCCCGACCAGTAAATATTCTCCACAAATTAAGGGCCGGGTAGCAAACACTCGATAGGAATCTGCCGTGGGTGTCGGCAACGTCAAGGGAAAGCCGTCCAGCATGCGCCCCTGCTCGGAAAGATCCAGCACGACAATGGAATTAGACCGGACACTACCACCAGCAACGCTTAAATGATGAGTTAGTACCGGGTCTCCCTGCCTGGCAGCAAGCAAGTCACCTTCCACATGTACACGAGGCCTGGCTGTGCCCCAGTAAGGTATGGCCGGATCATACCAGTCAGCCACGGCCACTTCCGAATTATGATAAATCCAAGCCGACTCAGCTGAATCCCCAAACAGCGAAGTACCATCATGCGCGTTGAAAGCCAGTATTCCATTTAGACTATTTACGAATAAGCGATCACCGTCCAGAGTGGGCACGACCTCCAACTTTTGCTCCCTCCCTCTTCCCTGAAACGTCTGCTCTAAATCAATCTGCCAGGCTGGTTTGCCGGAAATGGATAGTGGAGACAATTCGGCACCGGGACTCCGAGGTTGAAATTCAACACCAGCAGAGTCTCCGTCTAAATGCTGATGATAAAATCCCCGCACCAACTCGTGGAGACTACCAGTGCGCCCGCCTAATTCGGTGCGTGCATCTGAGGACAAGCTTTCAAGTAATTTCCTGGCCTGAGACTCACGGCCTTCGAGAATATCGAGCACGACTCTTCGAACAAGCAACTTATTTAGAGTTGTCTCGTCTAATTCGGGTGACCGTTGCCACCTACCGGTAAATATGTCCTTCACTCCCATCACCGGCACAACGGATTGGCGATCCAGTTGAATGCGTGCTCCCAAAAAATCACCACGCTCTAATAATTCGTCGCTGACCGCCAAGTGCCATTCACTAAACATCGACTCCACTGGATGCTGATTCCCAAATTGCAAAGTCGCTGCCAGACTCGATGGCAAATCCAATGTGGCATCTCCCGATCCTCTGGCAATGGCATCCGGCATCTGCATACGCATGACCCAGGCTTTGACGAATTCCGGAACGGATACAAAATTCCTATACGCTTCATTAGACGCAGCAGGCAATGGAACTAATGCATCTTGATATTGAAACAAAAGTTGACTGATACGATCCCCTGCACGCGCAAACAACCGAGCCTGTAGAGCCTGATTTGCCTGCTCGATAAGCTGGTAACCTTCAGCAGACAACAGGTTCAATCGTTGATCCGCTAAGCCTACTGCATTTGTATTTGGGACAAGCGGTGCCTGAGCAGTTAAGTCGAAGGGGCTTAGGAACGTCCAAAGTACGCCACTGCAAACCAAACTCCATCTAGCCTTGATGCTATGCATAAAATCCCGCCACGCTATTGCTGCGAAGCATATCCTTCCAGCACTCGACCAGCGTAAAAAACACAAACGCCAAAGATCATGGCCACCAAAAGTCCGTCTACGCCAAACCCAAAAACATCCTGACCAGTCCGTTCCAACTCGCTTTGATTGTTGTCCGGATCATCAAAGATTAATTGCAATACAATAGCCGCCGGCAAAATAAACAAACCAGCCAATTGCATTAGCTTCCCAAGTAATCTAAACAAGTTGTTAATCTCCGAGCCGATAAGATTTTGGAATAGGGATGGATTAGCCAGATGCGGATTAATCTCTGTACTCCATTTTAGGTAGATGCCGCTCAAATCACCAACACTTGCCAATGAACTAAACAATGCGATTTTTCAAAATAATTATGCAGAGTTTGAAGCTTAAATGTTGCCTTTGCGGAAAAGGGAACATGTTTCGTAATTGGCTCATCATGCATGAAGACTGCCCGGAATGCGGGTGCCATTTCGAACGTGAAAAAGGATTCTTCCTGGGAAGTATCTACTTCAATTACGGTATCACTGCTATCACAATGACCGCTCTGTATATGACAGCCTATTTTCTTCAATGGGCCGAAAACAATACACTGCTGATCTATGCCACGGTCTATGTCGTCATTGTGCCAGCAATCATTCATCCGTTTGCCCGCAGCCTCTGGGCCGGATTCGATCAAATGTGGGACCCGAGAGAGAAG
>DEAW01000248.1 GCA_002348315.1 Planctomycetaceae bacterium UBA2972
TTGATCGATGAAGGACTCAATGGACTCGATGACAATGCGACCGGTGGAGTGGACGATATTCAGGAAGCTGAAACAGCCCCGCCTTACCCGCATCCATTACGTGGATTTCAGGTAATCGTCCGAGCCTTCCAAAATACGCAACAGCAGATGAGGCAATTCACTGTCTCCCATGATTTTACGCCGGAATAGAGGCTATTTGATGCACACCATTCGGCTCCGTGGCCTCTGGCAATGCACTCCCATGGCAACCACTTACTGGACGTCTGCCGGCAAATCTGAAGAAACCGGAACGGATGTTCCAGCACCTGGCACAATCAAGGTACCCGGCAACTGGGACTCCGTTGTAGGTAGTCAATTCCGAGGCAAAGTGTTACTGCAAAGATACTTTCACAAGCCGACCGGATTAGAAGAGAACGACGTTGTTCAAATTCGAATTGAAGGAATCAATGCACTGGCTGAGGTGTTCGTAAATCATGAAGCCTACGGAAGTCTGACTGTCGATCGCGAGGGCTGCGTCTTTGACGTTTCAGATTCATTGGAACTACGCAACCTTTTGGAATTGGTCGTCGATTTCCCAATGCTCGATGAGCACAGCGCCGAGCTCAACACTTTACCAGACGCCGGTGGCGGTATCCTTGGTGAAGTTCAGCTCGAGATCGTACCCGCTCCTTAAATCGCCGAGTGTTAAAAGCCGGTCCGCTTGCCTGGCATTGCTATAATGTAAATCCAAGAACCCAAACTATTGCTCTATTCAAAATAAAGTCAATCAGATGATTCGCACCTTATTCATTTCAAGTCTGCTGTTTGTTCTGACACTCTTCCTGCCGGGCTGTGCACCAGAAGTAGAAAACTCGAACAAAGCAACTCCACAGGAGACTCTATCAACAAACAACACCAATAAGCCAAAGAAGGACGACAGCACTAAATCTGGTAATACGGGACGTCCTCACGAGAAGTATGAGAATTATGAACCACCGGTAATCACGATTCCCAGTCCCGAACCACTTCCAGTGACTGCCATCGATTTGGCTGACGGTTGGATCCGGTTGTTCGACGGCGGTAGTCTCTATGGATGGAAATCCGAAAATGATGCTAATTGGGCAGTCGAAAATGGAGCGATTACAGTAAGTGAAGGCGAACAGGGATTATTGAGGACCACTTCGGAATTCACCGACTATACATTACGAGTCGAATTTAAAGCGGACCCCAACACGAACAGCGGAATCTTCCTTCGCACCTCGGGACAGCCAACCGATCCAACCAGGGACTGCTATGAATTCAACATTGCGCCAACAGACAATCCATTTCCGACCGGGAGCCTTGTGGGACGCACCAAAATTGAGAATGCTCCGACTAGCGGTGAATGGCAAACTGCTGAAATCACTGTCCAGGGTGGCCACATTACAGCGCTTGTCGATGGCAATCAGGTTCTCGACTACACGGACGAAAACCCCATCGGCCGTGGATTTATCGGTTTACAACTTAATTCAGGTGCCGTCGCTTTCCGAAATATCATGCTTCGACCTCTGAATCTTGAATCGATATTCAATGGTACGGACCTCGCCGGCTGGGTGGAATACCCGGACATGGATAGTCAATTCTCCGTTACCGACAACGGCGAACTCAATGTACTCAATGGCCGCGGACAGTTAGAAACCGAGGGGCATTATGCCGATTTCGTGCTGCAACTGGAATGTATTAGTTACGCAGAATCTCTGAACTCGGGCATCTTTTTGAGATGCATTCCGGGCGATGTCATGATGGGCTATGAGAGTCAAATCCAAAACGGAATGAAGGACGGTGACCCGTTACAGCCAGCAGATTGTGGCACAGGTGGAATCTTCCGACGTCAGGATGCACGGCGGATTGTGGCCAAAGACAACGAATGGTTTCATAAAACCATCGTCATGTCGGGAAATCACATTGCCGTCTGGGTCAACGGATATCAGGTCAGTGACTGGTTTGACGAGCGGAAGGAAGATGAAAATCCGCGGCGAGGGCTACGAACCGAAGCTGGTTCCATTATGATCCAGGGACATGATCCCACGACGAACTTAAGTTTCCGCCACTTGAAGATTGCTGAGTTAAAGTAATACTTTAAGTTCCTTCGGCAGATTAAAGTGGACACGTTCTTCACGAATAACTCGTGATTCCACTTCAGCATCAAAATGCTCCTTAATGTACTCAACACAATCCTGGACAAGGTTTTCCGGAGCGCTGGCACCGGCAGTAATCATCAATGTTTTCACCGACTCGAACCAGCTATTGTCGATATCTTCGACTCCGTCGATCAAATAAGCACTCTTACCCTGCTCGATCGCAATTTCCTTAAGTCGTAGGCTGTTGGAACTATTCTGACTACCGACCACTAAGACTAACTGCACATCGTCGTCAGCAATGATCCTCACTGCTTCCTGTCGATTTTGAGTGGCATAGCAGATATCTCCTTTGGGAGGCGCTTCGACATTCGGGAATCGCTCGCGGATTCGATTAATAATACGATTCGCATCGTCGACGCTTAGGGTCGTTTGTGTTAAATAGGCGATCTTGGATTCATCCGCTATTTCGAGGCGATCCACATCTTCTTCGCTCTCCACTAACAGCATCGCTTCGGGAGCTTCGCCCATCGTACCGATCACTTCGTCATGGCCTTCATGACCAATCAGTAGAATCGTAAACCCTTTCTTGGCATACCGTACCGCTTCTAAATGCACTTTGGTGACCAGGGGACAGGTTGCATCGATCGCATAGAGTTCCCGCTGGCGTGCCTGTTCTCTGATTTGTGGCGAAATACCATGAGCGGAAAACAACAGGTTGGAGCCAATTGGCACCTCTTCCAGGCTATCAACAAAAATAGCGCCGTTACCCTGAAATGTCTCCACGACGTATTTGTTGTGGACAATTTCATGATAGACGTAGACAGGCGGTCCCAGTGTTTTAATAGACAAATCAAGACACTCAATAGCCATATTGACCCCTGCACAAAAACCTCTCGGTGCTGCCAGGATTATCTTCATGGTGTCTCTCTACTCGATTTTCAGAGTCTGTCTGTCAGAACGTTCAATATGCTCTAGCAATTGTGTCCTGTCCAGCACCGACTCACCGAACTACTTCAATGTGTGATCCATTGTGTATTTATCTTAATTGCTTTACGACTCCTGCCAGAAAATTGGCCAGTCGCTCTGAAGTCTTATAGGCTTCATTCTTTAGGTCCCACATTTCTTTTAATTGGGACGCCTGCGTAAAAATTCCTTTGGAGAAGGCTCCCAGTTTAGCAGCCACGGATCCCTGATTCATGATCTTGCTGAGCAACTCCGGCGGCTTATCCTCAAATTCTTCCGCAACGACTCTGACTGCCATGCAGCGTCGTTTGGCCTGTCGACAAATTTCAGCAACCACGGCCGATTCCATATCAGCTACCTCGCCATCGAATCCGGCAGCCAGTTTTTTCCGTTTCGATGGAGTCGTTAAGACTTCGGAGGTTGTGATTAACGGAGTAGTGATCAATCCGCGTTGTGGTTTCTGTTCTCCCAACTGCAATCCCACTTTCAACTCTCGCCCTTTGGTATCACGAATCACTTCAGGCATGACGATCATCCCTTTGCGAATTCTCTCAGACAACGCCGAAGCGAATCCGGCCGAGACGACCCAATTGGGATGATGCATATTGATCAGATCCGTGACAGCTCTGGCCACCTGCCGCCAGGTTTCACCCGCTTCAATGACAATCACATCGCGACCATTCCACCGTCCCGCGTGCTCTACAAAACTGGCACACTGTGTACTAATCAATCCCTCCAGTTGATCCACAACTCCGGTGGCTTCGAGATGATTCGCAAAAACCAATGCAATATCGCAAACAGGCATTTCTCTGCCCTGTTGCATTTCAGCAAGATTGCGAGCCTGATCGGTGACCACTTCTTCCACTTTATTGCGGACCGCTTCCTGAGCCTGCGATTTGATCAGATTAGCGACTAGGAATCGAATGAGCATCGTTGAAATTGCTTAACTGAGATTGATACGATTTTATGGGTGAATCTGAAAGAGCTGGCCGGCTGTCAGGGGGATCTGCAATTCCTGATTTTCGATCAGGACTTTGTCGCGCACTAGTCGTTGAATCCATTCCCGATCGATTCTTTCATCATAACCATAACTGTTCTTATATCGATCGAGTTCTTCCCAGCTGACATAGATGTAGTCGATACCTTTCTGCTGAAGCAGTTGGCGTTGGTCCGCGGCATCCAAACCATTCAGCCAGTCGGCAAGAATCGCGTTATCGAAACAGGAGTTGTAATCAACGGTCATTTCGAGGTCAAAGGGCTCTGCGTCACCAACTAACACGACACGTCCTTCCCGCCCAAGTTGTTGATTGAGGTATCGATGGACTTTGAACGTCGTTGAATCCTGAGCTTCAAGCACGGGGCCGTTTCGTAGTAAATCGAGTTTAACCAGAATCCGTGAATCCGTTTCCATGCCTGCTCCCAGATACATCACACCATAGACCAACAAACCAACGAACAGTCCCTTCTGCCAGCCACGGTAATTCTGCAATGCACCAGAGAACCCCATTCCCCCCACGATTGCAAAAACCGGCAGTAGTGGAACGAGAAATCTCTGCAGGTGATGTGTCATCAGCCACCATACAGCTAAGCCATAAAGTAGTAGGAGCAATAATGGAATGATTTCCCGACGCTGACGAATCAAACCGATTGCAATGAGGACGACGCCAGTCATTAAGGGGCTGTTTCTCGTGCCGTAAAGAAACCATTCGCTCAATGCGTTGAGTAGGGAATCTGATTCGGGGACTTGATGAGCTAGATTCCACTGTTCGACCTGTTGTTCTGTCTGCTGATGAGCTGGAAACATGGTTCCCATCAGAGGATACACCGGGTTCCCCGTGTCGATGGTATTTTTAACAAGCCAGGGACCAAATGTGATCGCAGCTCCGATGGAAAATCCTACAAACAGGATGACTGGTCGTGATCGATATTTCAGAAGCAGCCAAACTCCAATCGGCAAGATAGCAAAAACCAGACCGGTATACTTTACTGAGGCCGCGGCACCAACAAACACGCCCGTCAACACGGCAAGTCGTATAAGAGAATGCTGAGTACGGCTCATCCAACCAAGGCAAACAATTGCCATTAATAAAAAATACCCCAACGCAACTTCATTGAGGCCAGTCATGCTGATGTAACCGATCCAGGGACAGGACATCAGCAAAATGGCTGCTGCTGCTCCGGCTAATCGGTCACTCATGCGACTCGCAATAGCCCAACAACCTAACGATGCAAACAGAGCATAGTATGAGAGGAACGTCTTACCGATCAAGGCACCGAACCACCAGGCATCTGAATTACTAAAAAGCTGAGCCCAGGCCATCGGTACGACACATATTAATTCACTACCAAGTGGCATGGCGGCATACGTGTTGTGAGGAAGGTATTCAATTCTCCCGTTTTGAAACCATTCTTTTGGAACTTGTAGATGATACTCCCGCACGTCAAACTCCCAGGGTGGAAGCATCGCACCTGCCAGAATCATGGCAAACAAACAAAACAAGACCAGGCATTCTAGTTGCTTGAGTTTCCGCAGGGATTCCCAACAGTGCTGGCACGCTGGACGGCTCAGCACGCCATCCTTTTGAGTGGTTTCAATATAAACTGCCCCTGCTAACGGGATTAGATACAGCCACCACAGTTTTAATAGCCCAAGAACTCCAATCAGGAATGCGAATAAAGTTAACGTGATTGTTCCCATTCCGAATGCCAGGACGGTTAACTCCAGCCGAGTTAACTCTGCACACGAAATCAAACGCAGGCTTGCTTTACCAATAATCAGAACAGCCCCAAGAAGAAGCAAGCTTCCGAGCACCAGCGGCAATCTGTCGACGATCGAGATTCGATCCATCGAATGTTCGGCCCATTCAGCAACCACCGTATCCGGAATAATCATTCTTAACCAGGGAACCTGATGCGCATTGATGTTGGCTGAATTCGAGTCAGACTGTGTCGGTTCGGCGGCGAACGTGAATAAGAGAAAAAAAACACCCAGCGTTAAGAGTCCCAGATTTTTGGGAAGACGCGTCGATTTTTCGAATTCACTGGTCATCTATTTCTAAGCTCATTCTCGGATGTTCACACCATCATCCGGCGTTGATATTGATTTTAACATAGTCAGTGAAGCTCCCCCTTTTGCATCTATCATGCTGCAATCGTTATAACCTGTATGATCCGAAGCGATTGAGTCTGTTTCCTGATCCTAACGGTTTAACCAACCGGAAAAGTTTGAGTTTTTTAACGCTTAGGTTGCGTGCAAAGGTATAGTTCTTCAGACCTAAAGAACAACTTTAAGGATTAGGCAATCTAATCTTTTCCCCCAACAGGCTAAGAGCGGACATTCACAGTTATGAGTCAAGCAAAGTTATCCGGAATCTACACCCCTAATATCGTCTGTTTGGACAGTCACGGAAACATAAATGAAGGGGAAACCCGCAGGTATGTCGATTGGCTTATCGACAAAGGGGTGCATGGCCTGTATCCCAATGGTTCGACCGGCGAATTCACTCGATTTACCGCTGAAGAGCGAGTGCGGATTATTGAGATCATTGCAGACCAGGTGAATGGTCGAGTACCGATTTTGGCAGGAGCCGCTGAAGCAAATACAAGAGAGACGATCCGAGCATGTGAGAGATACTATGATTTGGGCGCCAAGGCTGTGGCAATCGTTTCGCCCTTTTACTATCAAATCGGTCCTGAAGCCGTATATACCTACTTCAAGGAAATCGCGGATAACTCACCGATTGATGTAACACTCTACAATATCCCGTTGTTCGCTTCGCCGATTGACGTAGATACGGTAGCACGCTTAGCTGATGACTGTTCACGCATCATCGGCATCAAGGATTCTTCTGGTGACATTCCTCAAATGATGCGAATGATTGACCGAGTCCGACCAAATCGACCGGACTTTTCGTTCCTCACTGGTTGGGATCCTGTTCTCGTACCTATGATGTGGGTCGGAGCAGACGGTGGCACCAATGCTTCGAGTGGTGTCGTTCCGGAAATCACCGGGAAGATTTTCCAATTGGCTTCAACCGGACAATGGGAATTGGCACGCGACCTACAGTACCGCTTGCTCAAACTCTTCGATGCCATGATCTTCCGTAGTGAATTCCCTGAAGGATTCCGGGAAGCGATTAAACTACGCGGCTTTAATACGGGCGTTGGCCGCCAACCTCAGGGGCCTGAATTGACTGCGAAGCTTCAGGTGTTAAGCAACGAACTTGAAAAAATGTTGCGAGATGAGGGTTTCATGCAGGAAGCTCAAACGAACTTCCAAAGTAATCCGACTGGCAACGGTATCGACATTGAAGCGATTGTTCGCGGAGTTATGGCAGAACTGGCTCGACGAGGCCTGGCTCAATAAGTTGAGCCTACGTCATCGGTGAAATCACAAATTGGATGATGGTTGCTACACCATCGTCCCGATTTTCCACCTGAATTTCACCTTGATGCAATTGCATAATACGCCAGGCTTTGGTTAAACCAAAACCAATTCCTCGGCCAGCCTCGCGTCCGGAAAAGAACGGGTCAAAAACCATATTAATTTGATCTTCGGGAATCCCTGGTCCGTTATCTACCATCGTGACTTTAAGAAAGCGATTTTCGACTTTCCACGAAATCAAAAGATCCCCTTGCTCCATGGCGTCGAGGCTGTTTTGGATGACTGCCTTAAACATCTCCATACAGGCATTAAAGTCCGCCTGTATCTGAACATCTTGAGAAGCTTCCACGGAGATTTCAAATCCCAGAGGGTCTGTGAACTCTCTCATCTCCTTAGCGGCCTGCTTGATAACTTCGCGTATGCTCGTTGGTCGCAGCACGATATCAGGAGGAGCGGCGAACAACATTAGATCGGCGATCATCGAAGATGCGCGATGGGCCTGTGTCTCGATTGTCGCTATAAATCGACGACGTTCCTGATCAACTTCATCTTCCAATAGTTGCTGAGCACGACTCGAAATATTTGCCAGAGGATTATTAATCTCGTGCCCTGCTCCATAGGCAAAATTCTTCACTGCCAGCATTTTCTGGTGGTGCAGTTGCCGAGAAAATTGTTGTTCACGTTGTTCCCAGTTGAGAACTTTTTGCCAGTCAGAGAATGTCAGAGCAGGTCCGGAATGCCCCAATGGCGTATTCATTAACTTCATGAGGCGATTGGCCACCTCTTCATCGCCTGGAAGAATCTCTACTTCGGCTGAATTCACGAGCGTATTCAGGGACGATGCGGAAGTCGCAGCTGTACAAAGCAAACGGCAAACATAAGACGCTGACATTTCCGGGTCGGGTGGCAGGAGTTCATCGGTCGGGTCCGGGTCCAATTCAGCAATGACCTGCTCACCGTCTGTACTCATCCATTCAGCCAATTCGAGCGATGAATGGGTGTGCTGTCCATTCAAAGCAGCCTGTGCTGTTAACCAAACTGTGAAGAAAGGATCCTCATCTAACAGGCTGGTTAATTCCACAACGCGTTGTTGGCCTGACACTGCGATGGTCATACGTACCAACGAATCCAACGTTGCCGGTAACACTGGCAAGGCTAACGACTCTGAATGGACTTGGACAGTTGGCCAACTTGGCATGGAATAACCACGTCTAAAACAATGGGGATAAAAAAAGACGCACACCGGATGATGCGCGTCTCATTTGTGCTTTTCGCTCACTAGGTCCGGAACATAGTGATCTGGAGCCTAGTTGGCAACAGCTCGTTCCATCTCCAGCAAATCGCAAGCCCGATCCAGCAAGCGATCTACGGTAAATGGCTTGTGCATGAAATCATCTGCACCGGCTGCCGTTAGTTCTGAAATCTTGTCCTGTTCGACCATACCTGAAATGCAGATGATCTTCACTGCTTCCAAAGTATCGTCGTTGCGGACTCGAACACAAACTTCCTTACCGTTAATATCGGGAAGCATGACATCGAGAACAACCAGATCAGGGCGGAATTCACGCACCAACATTCCAGCATCAAATCCGTTATTGGCTGTTTTCACTTCGAAACGTCCATCACGTTCGAAAACGTCAACCAGTAGCTCTACCAATTCGACATCGTCGTCCACAACCAGAACTTTACGATCGCCACTTTCCAAAGCATCTGTCGGAATGCCGTTTTCCTTCATGAATGCGAAGAGTTGCTCTCTGGGGATTCTTCGGAATCGACTTCCTGGTACGCGAAATCCTTTTAAGGATCCGTTATCAAAACATCGAATAATAGTTTGCTGACTGACCTTACAGATCTTGGCAGCTTCACCGGTCGTAAACACAGTTTTTGCTGAGAGTGACATGGGAAGTCTCTCCTGAATTAATCGGTTAGTAAACACCTGGGGCCTTCTACTTAAATCCCCTGCTGCTTCCAACTCCTGTCTATCACCTTAGTTACTCAGTTGTCCTATCCGATTCCAAATCACTTAGATTCCAAGAACAACGCATTTCGTTGGCTTCGCCAAGCTTTCCAATCTTGGCTATGTTTCCAACTCGGCGAATTGTGCCAAATATTCAGAAACTGCGTCAACACCAATAAAATGGGGAATTCGGAAACCTTGGGATAAGCTACAATTGTCCGCAGCTAAATCTCAGTTTTCTGCAGTCCAAACGCATCAACGGCGAAGCATATGAATCCAGAAATCAATCGTAAACTTCGAATGGGACTTATCGGTGGTGGGGGAGCAGCTTTCATAGGCAGAGTGCATGCCGTCGCCGCCACGCTAGATAATCGAGCACGACTTTGTGCTGGTGCACTGAGCTCGGATGCTCAACGAGCTATCGCAGCCGCACCCTCATTTGGAATTCGAGAAGATCGGGCCTACACCGGTTATCAGGCATTACTTGAAGGTGAGACGCACTTAGACGAGCATGATCGAGTTGATTTCGTGAGTATTGCAACGCCGAATCACACGCATGCCGAAATTGCTGTCGCAGCCCTGAACGCAGGGTTTCATATAGTTTGTGATAAGCCGATGACCAATACGGTCGAGGAAGCCAAAGCCCTTGTTAAGACGGTCGAAGAAACCGGTCGCATCTTCGCGTTAACACATAACTACACCGGATATCCTATGATCCGCCAAGCTCGTGAAATGATCGCAGGTGGTGAGATTGGAGATATCTTAGCCGTACGCAGTTCCTACTATCAGGGATGGCTGAATTCCTTCGATCAATCCGTGACTCCGGAACGGGGAGCATGGAAGTCTGATCCGACAAAGGCTGGCTCCGGATCTTTAGGGGACATCGGTACGCATGCTTATAATCTCCTACGCTTTGTGACCGGACTATCCGTCAATAAATTAGCTGCCACGTTAGAATCGCTCCATCCGACCAGAACGTTAGATGATTACGGATTTGTTCAACTGCGGTTAGAAAATGGAGCTCTGGGATTGATCACTTACAGTCAAATGAGTCACGGTCGCCTGAACGATTTCTCGCTCGAAATCGATGGAACTCAGGGTGCGCTGCAGTGGAATCAGGAAGATCCCAATCGATTGGTACTGCGACGACAGGGGAAATCGACTGAAATCATGGAACGCCACCCTGCTGCTGAGTACATGTACGAATTATCCCGGAACGCGACGCGTATTCCAGGTGGACATCCGGAAGGATTCTATGAAGCATTTGCCAATGTGTATCGGTCGGCATTTGACGACATGGCGAAAAATATTGCCAATGGCTTTAACCCGGGGATCAACACGCTTTATCCCAATGTATACGACGGCTTAGAAGGTATTCGATTTATTGAACGAGTGCAGGCGAGTGATGCCGAAAACAACCAATGGCTTGATTTTTAGCTTCGGTTTTTCAAGTACGCCGTGACCAAAGCCATATCGGCTGGAGTAATACCACTGATTCTGGAGGCCTGAGCAATGGTTGTCGGGCGAATAGTGGTTAACTTTTGCATCGCTTCCGTGCGTAGATGACCGATCGCCTCATAATCAAAGTCGTCCGGAATCTGCTTTTCTGCCAAACGATTCTGTCTATCGATTTCCATTTGCTGACGCGCGATATACCCTGAGTACTTTACGTCATAGGTTACCTGTTGCACGACGTCGTCAGGTAACTGCTTCAATTCCGGCAGATGTTCAGTTACCTCATCCCACGTAGTTTCAGGACGGCGGAGATATTTGGTAAGCGTTGCCTGGCCCACGTGTTTTGTTTCCAACAGTGCCAACGTCGATTCGATCTGCTGTTCTTTTTGATGCAGACGATCAAATCGTTCCTGAGACACCAGGCCATTTTCAAACCCTAGCCTTGTCAAACGGCGATCAGCATTGTCCTGACGTAGTAATAACCGATACTCCGCACGACTAGTGAACATTCTGTAAGGTTCATCGACTCCACATGTAACCAGATCATCAATTAACACGCCGATATAGCCGGCGCTGCGGTCAATAATCAACGAGTCCTTTCCGGCTAGTTTCAGCGCTGCATTCGCTCCGGCCACGAGTCCCTGAGCTCCGGCTTCTTCATAGCCTGTCGTGCCGTTAATCTGTCCGGCAAAATATAACCCGTCAATAAATTTGGTTTCCAGTGTCGGACGCAACTGATCCGGAGGACTGTAATCGTATTCGACTGCGTAACCGTAACGCATAATTTGAGCGTTTTCCAGACCTGGAATCAGCTTAAACATAGCATCCTGCACATCGCGAGGCAGACTAGTGGAAATTCCGTTTACGTAGACTTCTTCTGTTTCATAGCCCTCAGGTTCGAGGAATAACTGATGGCGATCCTTATCAGCGAAGCGAATAATTTTGTCTTCGATCGACGGGCAGTAACGAGGGCCGGCTGAATTGATCTGTCCGCTGTACATCGGAGCGCGATCGAGATTATCTCGAATGAGTTGATGGACCTGGTCATTGGTGTATGTAATCCAGCAGGGAAGCTGCTGTTGAGTTAACTCGTCGGTCATATAGGAGAAGGGCTCGGGCTGATCATCACCCGGTTGTTCTTCAGCCTGACTGTAATCGAGCGTACGGGAATTGAGCCGCGGTGGCGTACCGGTTTTGAATCGATCTAACCTAAACCCTGCTTCTTTCAATGCATGACTGATTCCACTACTCGTCCCTTCCCCAGCCCGGCCCCCCGCTGTTTTGGCTTCACCGGTATGCATCAGAGCGGACAGGAAAGTTCCGGTGGTAAGAATGACAGACCGAGCACGATAAACAGCGTCTCCCTGAACACGGACTCCGGTCACTCTAACGATGTCGCCTTCTTTCTCGGTAAGCACATCCTCAACCAGTTCCTGACGCAGGACAATTCCGTTCTGCTGTTCGATGAGCTTTTTGATTTCCTGCTGATATAGTTTTTTATCAGCCTGAGCTCGCGGGCTATGCATTGCCGGACCTTTACGGCGGTTGAGCATGCGAAATTGAAGTGCTGTCTTGTCGATAGCGCAACCCATTAAGCCACCAAGCGCATCGATTTCGCGGACGATTTGTCCTTTGGCGACTCCACCAATAGCCGGATTACAGCTCATCTGTCCGACGGTATCGAGATTCGTTGTTAAGAGTGCAACTTGAGCGCCGGCGCGAGCGGCAGCAGAGGCAGCTTCGGTGCCTGCATGGCCTGCCCCAACAACTAATACGTCGTAATCATAAATTGAACCGCTCATCTGTGACATTATGCTTGGAAGGGAGCGTTTTGGGTATCCCTAGGATTACTCGTCTGTGGCACCGCCAAGAGTAACTGATATCTTATATTTGTTTTGCAAGTGAGCATGTGCCGTACTGGCATAGGACGCCTTGGGATATTTCTTGCAGCAAAGCTGAAACGCTTTAATCGCCATTTCAGTGGATTGCATTTGTTCAAACGTATACCCAATCTGTAATTGAGCCCAGGGTGCCAACGATTCACTGCCCCCAATAATCTGGCCGTACAGGATCAACGCTTCTTTGTATTCCTTTAACGCACGGTGACAGCCCGCCATCTGGCGATAGTTTTCCGGAAAGTTTTCGCACTGACGATACGTACCAATGGCTTCTTTGAGGAAATTGGCATCACGCTGCGTCGTCGCCAACGCCCATAACCAGGTCTGGCTATTCAAAGCATCTGATGCCACCAGTGAACGATAAATCTGAATGGCCTGTGGATACTGCTTAACTTCCACATAGGCTGCAGCTTCCTCGCCCCGCCAGTTGGCTGCATTTTCAGCATCGATACCTGCCAGTTGTTTATAGACTTTAATGGCTTCATTGAGATTAGCTTCCGCGCGAAAACTCTGTGCCACTTTGGACAGTCCCTGCACTTTGTCCTTAAATTGTCTGTAGATCGATCTGGCCTGATCAAATCGTTTCTGTGAGACATGGTAGTCTGCCAGACTTCCCATGATTTCGTCTAAATTGCCAAACGTCGCCAGCATCGAACGGTACGCGGCCAGTATTTTATCATCACGTCGCGAGTACTTTTCCACTTCGATCATGCGATGCCATTGCGTCAAGGCTTTGGCTTTCAGTTCCGCAGTGGACAAGTCTTTTTCGAGGTTTTGATTCAAGTAAGCCACTGCCTGATCAGCCAATCGCAAACCTGCCGCGACAGATTCTTCGTTTCCAACCAAGCCACTAATCGGACTGCGAACATACGAATAAATGTAATAGGCTAATTGTTCACCTTCATAGTTTTCCTGCAGGCTTTCCAGACCATCCGGGAAAGACCCTTTGGTGAAATAATACGTAGCCAAAGCATTGGCAGCGTTGGCACAGGTACCGCCGGTTAGCTTGGTTCGTTCGATATCAAATGCCAGTCGTTTCCAGATTTTCACAAGACTGGATTCATCTTTCTCCTGTTTAGCAATATCTGCCAATCCGGAAAGTGAATAGACAGCCACAGCATTATCCGGAAAATCGGCGATCGTCTGTTGGTAAGCCTTCTTTCCATAAGATACCCGCCCTATATCGACGAACGTCCTGCCAATCAAATAGGATGCTTTGGCAGCCTCAGCCGATTCCGGCCAATAGTCGATCACGGATTGGAATCCTTCTTTAATCGCTGTGTTCTGTTTTCGTAATTGATTCAAACAGAGTGACCATTTCAACTGAGCGAAGGAGGCAGCA